>JALOQR010000340.1 GCA_025459365.1 Fimbriiglobus sp. | reverse complement strand
ACTTCCTGACAGCCACCGGCGTCGGCGAGCGGATGACCCGCCGGCTGTTCCGCCCGTTCCTCGGTAGCGTGTTCCTCGAACGCGACCTCACCACCTCCGCCCGCTTTTTCCGGTTCGTCTACCACCTGTTCGGCGAAGGGCGGCCGTGCTTACCAGCACTGGGAATTCAGCAGATCCCTGAGCAAATCGCCGCCGGGCTACCAGCGGGGAGTGTGCGGCGGAACTGCCCAGTGGCCGCGGTGACTGACAGCGGTGTGACACTGGCGAACGGCGAACGAGTCGGTGCGAAAGCCGTAGTTATCGCCACCGAAGGGCCAGCGGCGGTGAGGTTGAGCGGCGGAGCGATCCCGGAGGTGGGGTCGAACGGCACGGCGACGTTGTACTACGCGGCGGATGTCGCCCCACGGGCCGAGCCGATCCTGATGCTCGATGGCGACGGCTCGGGGCCAGTGTCCGCCGCGGCGGTGCTGAGCGAGGTGAGCCGCGAGTACGCACCCGCGGGGAAGCACCTCATCGCGGCGTCGGTGGTGGGCCTGCCGTCCGACGACGACGCGGGGTTGGACGGCCGGGTGCGTGGCCAACTCGCTGGCTGGTTCGGGGCGGCAGTGAACGGGTGGCGGTTGCTGCGGGTCTATCGCATTCAGCACGCCCTGCCGAGCCAGCCGGTGGGAGCACTGGAGCCGTGGCACCGGCCGGTGAAGCTCCGCGACGGCTTGTTCGTGTGCGGCGACCACCGCGACAACGCCAGCATCGACGGAGCGATGACCTCCGGCCGCCGAGCGGCCGAGGCGGTAGCGGCGGGTTGATCAAATCACGACGTTTCTGCGGACCGAGGCGGTTCTGCCTGTTTCGGCTCGAAATACGGACAGGTGTGCTTCCGGCTTGGCACGAGCATGCCGATGCCCGTCGTGGCATTGGCCGGGTGCTTGCATCGAAGGCCCATCCCGAGGGCGACCAGCCATCGAAGGTGAGCGCAGTTCTGGCAGATGCGTTCGGGGTGTGGTGCGTTGTCGGTCATCACTCCTCCCGTTGCCATTCGCCATCGCGGAAGGTCCACGCCTCGCCGTTGATCTCCAGTTCGACTTCGTCCTCGTCGCACTCCAACAGGGCGATCAGGTCTGCGGTCGGAAGCAGCGGGCATACGACCGACCCACTCCCCGATGTCACGCGGAGGAGGTCGGCATCGTCGGCCTGGAGAGCGGCGTGTAGGGTGTCGAACGGCCCGAGGTCGCCGAGGTCGGGGTGACGGACGACGAACTGGCCCTGCCAGCGGTAGATGCACCGTGGCGGCGAACCTGGCAGCACGAAGCCATTGTCGGCATGCTCGAACACCACCTCTCCGCGATCGATGACATCTTCGGCGGTCATGGAGGCTCCCGACCGTGTGTTGCGGGTCACGGGAAATCTGTGCCAGTGTTAGTGTACCGCTGCGGGATACTGAGCGTGGGAAAAGTGAGAAGGGAGTCGAAGTGTGGTCAGAATTGCCTGAGCAAAAAAAGAAACCGGCTCGCAGACCGCCTCTCCCTCGGTCTGCAAGCCGGTTTGGCTCTCGCCGCTAGGAATAAAGCAGCAGTCGTGCCAAATCGCCAACGAGTTGAGCCAATTTGACTCAACACCATGCCTGTGAACAGTTTATGTGCAGCACTTCTGAAGCCTCTCCGAGCTTGGCCCACATGGGCTGCACAAGATCTCCACAAATGCCGCCGTTCCTTTCAGCGAAACGCGCGGAGACTGGGCATTCCTAACCAAGTCCGCTTCAATGCCGTCGCTCGAGTCGAGCCGGATTGCGGGAATCGTTAGTTCATCCCCCGCACCAGGCCCGCAATCGGCCCACCGCCCAGGGCACGAACTGCCCCTCGTTCATGCGTCGCACGGCCTTGCCCGTCAGCACCGCCGCATGTCGTGGCAGGTTTCGCCACAACTCCCGCCCTCGCACATTCCGCCAGAATACCCGTTCCTCATTGCACGATTGCTGCTCCAGCACCCGGCGGTTCGGCCGTCGCCCATAGCTCGCCGACACCCGATGCCACACCACCGACCCCGGCTCGAACCACACCCCGCCGAGTCTCCGCAGCCGGTGCGACAGGTCCACGTCTTCGAAGTAGGCCCCGAAGTGCTCCGGGAACGACCCGGCCGCCAGCAGGGCCGACCGGCGGTAGAACCCGGCGGTGGCCGAAACGCCCCAAACCGCACCGGGGGTGAGGCACGCATCGCCGGCAAGCGTGTCTCGGCCATGCCAGCGCTTCCGGGCGAACCCGCCGGGGTCGTACTCGTCGCCGGCGCTATCGATGAGCGGGGGCAAATCCAGCGGACGGGTCGGATCGAGTTGCAGTACCAGGGGAGCGATGGCGACAATGTGCGGATCGGCGAAGGGCGTGAGGGCGGCGTCGGCCCAGCCGGGCGTCACCTCGGTGTCATCGTTGAGCAACTCCACCACGTCGCCGGAACTCGCCTGGATACCAGCGTTGGCGGCGACACAGAACCCGGACTGTTTCAGCAACCGGACGACACGTACGAACGGGAACTCAGCGGCGGCGGCACTGACGCACCCGCCGGGCGAGGCGTCGTCCACCACGATCACCTCCGATGCAACTGGCCTGTGAGCGGCCACGGTGCGGAGGCAGAGCCGCAGCAGATCGGCGCGGCGATAAGAGGGGATGACGACGGAGAGCATTCAAGCCGTTTTCCGGTCGTTCGCCTGGGCCACCGCTTCGAGGAAGTCAGCGGCGTAGCGTATGGCAGCGTCGGCTTGGGCGGTCCGGCCATGCAGAACATGCCCGACCAGTTCGCCGAGTTTACGAAAGCATGCCTCGCTCGCTTCGTCGTGCTGACGGCGTGCGAGCAGAGCCCGCGCCCTGGCTTCCAGCCACACGACCCCACCGAGCACCGCCGCCTGCCATCCGGCCCAGTGTTTCTTGGCGTAGGTCAGCAGAGCGTGGCGGGTGACCAACCGCAGCGGGGCGGGCACTGCCCGCGTGTGCAGCGGGGAGTGATGCGTTACCTGCAGCCCCGGCTCGTACCACACGCCCCAGCCGCCATCGCGGGCGCGGCGGCAGAAATCGACATCCTCGTAGTAGAGGAAGAAGCTTTCGTCCAACCCGTCGAGTTGTTCAAAGCAATCGCGGCGGACGAGCAGGCACCCGCCAGTGACCCACGGCACCGGCCGACGTCCGTCGAGGCTCTGGTGCTGGCACTTGCGACGGCCACGAGGCACCGCCAGCCCAGCCAGGGTGCGGAACAGCGTCGGGAACACGCCGGCGCTCGCCTGCCGGCTCCCATCGTGGTGCCGCATCTGGAAACCAACCACCCCCGCGTTCGGGTCGATGGCCGGGAAGCGGCTGGCAAACTCCAGTACATCGTCCAGGAATCCCGGCTCCACCGTGACATCGGGATTCAGCAGAAGTACCCACTCGCCGTGGCTGCCACGGCTGCCGCGGTTCACCGCCTTTGAAAACCCCTCGTTCCGCTCGCTCCGCACCACCGACACACCCGAGAGCTTTCGCAATCGCCTGGCCGCCCCGCCGCCGGGCGAGTGATTATCCACGATCACCACCTCGGCCGCCCCACGGCGAACCGCCTCGCTCGCCCGGAGTTGCTTCGTCAGGCGGGCGGTGTTGTTCCACTGGCAGAAGTTGACGATGACGACCGAGAGCTGAGGAGTATCGACGGCCACCCGCGGGCGGGCACGGCGGCCCCGCACGGCGGCGACCGCCACCGGATCGGCGGGGGCGGGAGCGGGAGCGAGTGCGGCCAAACCCATCGGGGAATCCTTCCCACGCGGCGAAGACGTCCGTGCCCGGCAAGGCGAGCGCGGGATAATGGCATCATCCGCCGCCCGATGCAACCGCAACTGCCGCTGCCCGCCGACGTTCTCAAGATTGCCAAGATTCCGCCCCCCGACACCCCACGCCCGTTACCCTTGCCGACCGCCTGCAACCCCTTTATGATGTGTATCTTTCGTACTCAACATTCTGGCCGACCCGTCGGCCTCACTGGGAGTCAGACCACATGGCAGGACGGCGTCGCGGCACCGGACGACGGAAGGTGGGTCGGAAGAAGCGGCGGATGCGGGCCAAGATCCGCCACCGCAAGTAAGCACCAAACCCCGGCACCCGCCGGGGTTTGTTCATTACTATCCACATCATCCGGCAAATCCGGCCGTTCGATTCAAGCCTTACCTCCGCTTCGTCCGATACACACGACACAGTTAAACTTCACCCACGCCCGCACCCGACCGGCGCCGACGGCTCCGGGGGGAGAACCGTCGGCGGACGGGCGAGGACATCGAAGACGGGCCGGGTCGCCGGCCGGGAGAGGGACGACATGCGGACCGCCAAACGAGTTCTGCTCCGCGGCCTGTTGGGGGTCGCCGCCGCCGGGGCCGTGGTCGCCACCGGGTGCCAGACCCGCCTCGGCGGGGTGCCCTACCCGACGCCGCACTACCTACAGCACTACCCCACCTACTTCGCCCCGGACCCCGCCTTCCCGCTGCAACGGGAGCGGGATTCGATGATCGACCCGACCGGCGAGATCCGCCGCGGCGCGGCGACGGTGCCGGCCCTCGGCGCCCCGCCGGAAGGCGTCGCCCCGCCGACCCCGCGCTAAGGCAGGACACACGCGAACCGTTGTCACCCGCCGCCGGCACTCCCGGCGAGCGGGTGGCAAGCGTTTAGTATTCGCCCGGCACCACCTCGCCGCCGGCGCGGGTGGCCAGGGCGGGCATGATCTCGTTGGCCGAGTAACGCACAAAGTGAACGCTTCCGTCGGCGAAGGCGAAGTTGGCCCCGCCGGGGTGCGGGCTCCAGAAGTGAAA
>JALOQR010000339.1 GCA_025459365.1 Fimbriiglobus sp. | reverse complement strand
CCGCCCCGAAAAGGTATCGCCACCCGACAGACGGTCGACCGTCTCACCGCCCTCGCCCGGGTGCGAGCCGAGCCAAGCCCGACAGCGTCACCCCGAATCCGGTCAGGCGGGCCGCTTGATGGCGGCATCGGCCACGCCCAGAGGGAGCGGCCGCGTGGTGGTGGCCGTGTCGGTCGGGCCGAAGTGGGCTTCCACCGCATCGACAATCTGTGCGGCGGTGTCGTCCCAGTGAGTGCGGCGAAACCGCTCCGCGATCTGCCGCTCCCGCTCGGCCCGGTACTCGGGGTCGAAGATGGCCCGCTCGACCAATCGGAGGAACCCCGGCAAGTCGTGCGGGTCGTGGTAGTCGACCAGGTCGCCGCCGATCTCCGGGATGGCCGAAGCGTCGGAGGCGATGCACATCTTGCCGAACGCCAGAGCCTCGGCCACCGGCAGCCCCCACCCCTCATACAGCGACGGGTAGAGGGCAAGGGTGCAGTTCGTGTACAGCCACGCCAGCTCGGCGTCGGACGTGCCACTCAGCACCACCAGATGATCGCGGGTGACCGGGTCGTGCTGGATCTGGGCGAGTAGGTCGCCGGTCATCCACCCGACCGACCCCACGAACACCAGCTTGGGAACCACCACCGGGCCGTGCTTCTGGAGGAGCCGCCGCCACGCCTGGTAAGCGAGGGCGTGGTTCTTCCGCACTTCGATGGTGCTCACCAGCATGACGAACCCGCACGCCTCGGGGGGGCGGAGGCGGGCGGCGAATGGTGGGCTGGCGGCCGGGGTGAGTTCGGAGAGGTCGCCATCGCCCAGCCGCACCACCGCGGCCGGCGTCGCGACCAACCCATAGTGGTCGGCGAACGCTCGCAGGTCCTGTCGGGTACAGTCGGAGATGCAGAAGGCGAGGTCGGCCACCTGAATGGCGTTGGCCAGCCAGGCGGGGTAGAGTGGTCCGCTGGAGGTCGTGAACCACTGAGGGAACTTGTGCGGCAGGCCGTCATACAGGACGAACGCCAGCCCACACCCGACCGCTCGCCACAACCGCTGAAGCGTGTGTGGGTAGCCGAGGTCGAACCCTGGGAACAGGGCGACATCGTCCGGGTCTGCCTGGAACGGCACGGCCGACAGTTCTCGCCATGCCGGGTCGCGGTTGTTCCCCTCCTGCCGTAGCAGAAGATCGACGTAGGCAGGACGCACCCCCACAAACCCATCTCGCTCACGGGAATAGCGGAAGAACCCGACGCGGGTATCGGTGCGGGCAAGGAACGACTTGGCGAGGCGGTGAACAGTGCGGGTAATGCCGGTGTACGACCCGATGTTGTCGAACAGGGTACTCACGTCCACCCACAGAACGCGATCTCGACCATCGGCGGAAGCGGGTGCATCGGCGAACCGCCGCCCGCGGAGGTTCGACCAGCGAGCGAGCATTTGGTCGCTCGTCGCCCGTGCCCCGACCGCTTTCAGGCCGACGGCAGCGGCAGTCACCCCGGTCACCTGTTCGACCCACGGGGCATCGGCTGCCCGGCGCTCCTCGATGACTCGCAACAGGTACTCGACCAGGGTCGCCGGGTCGGACCCAGGAGCAAACCGCAGGTCGGCTTCGGCCGCCGACCCCAGCCCGCCGGTCGAGCCATCCACTAACCCGACCGACGCTGCCCGGAGCAGGCGTCCGCCATTGACTTCCCCTTCGGGTGGCGGTGCGAGGCGGATGTGAGGGTGACGGTGCAGGGCGTCGGCCACCAACCCATCGAGCGAGTCGGAGAGGGCGAGCACCACCCCCGGACGATCGACCGCCCGCGGCACGACAAACCCGCTGGCATGGTCATCGACCATTGCATAGATGATGAGGTCGTATCCCCACATCCAGTGAAATTGCGCCAGGCTGATCACACGCCCCGGTGTGTCTGGCCCGGCGAGGGCTGGCGACTCGACCACAACATGGAGGTCGAACCGGGCTGCAAGGGTCCGGAGCAGGGCGGGGAGGTCGTGGGTCGTGTCCCCGGCCAGGGCGGTCGGCGGCGTACCCACCCACGCCACCCGCGGTTTACGCGGCAGCTTGCCTGCTTCGATGGCTTTGCAGGTCAGTTCGGCCGTCCGCGGCCAGTTGAACTTACGGGCATGGGCCAACCGTAGGGGGAGCCGGGCGTCGCGTGGCTCGGCGAGCGCGGCTTCGATGGCGGTGGCAAATTCGACCGGCGAGCGCGTGTCGCACAGCCACGACACCCCACCGCCCACCTCCGGCAAGGAAGAGTCGGTGGACGTCACCACCGGTGCCCCGCATTGCAGAGCCTCCAGCACCGGTAAGCCCAGCCCCTCGTAAAAGGAGGGGCAGAGGAACAACCGGCAGGCATGGTAGAGGGCTTTGAGTTCGTCGTCGGACACCTGTCCGACGAGTGTGACGTCGTTTGCGACTCCGGACTGTTCGATCGCCGCCGCGAGGGTCGAGCCGTTCCGCACCGGGCCCGCGATCACCAACCGGTGCCGTTCACGCACTGCCGGCGGCAACGCCGAGTAGGCCCGCACCGCACCGTCGAGGTTTTTATGTCGATCTGGGCTGCTGGCGCAGCACAGGAGGAATTCGCCAGCGATCCCGTGTCGGGCGGCCAGACGGCGAAGGTGAGTGGCAGCCTCTCCTTCGGCGAGCGGCGCAAAAAGCGGATCAGGAGCGCCGGAAATCACCTCCGATCGCCCCTCCCAGGTGGGGAAGAATCGGTGCAAATCGTCGGCCGACGCCTGCGAGATCGACAGGATCGTGTCGGCCCCGAGCAATGCTTCCACCCCCCGGCGGTACCACGCCTCCACCACTTCGTTGCTCAGGAACCACTGCGGGAAGACCATCGGGATGAAGTCGTACGACACAGCAGCCACATGCGGGCGGCGGTCGGCGGTAAACTCGGGGACGACCGTCTGGTGCTCGCCTGGCAAACTGGTGAGCAAGATCGCGTCCGGGCGGTGCGCGCAGAGCCAGTCGCCGTAGTACAGTCCGTTCACACGCGCGCTGTGGACATCAAACGGCCGAACGGGAACCGGTGGGGTGAAGGTGAATACCTCCCACCCACACAGGTCGTCATCGGCGATCGGCGGCAGGTTCGCCAACTGCACAATCCGCACTCGCCAACGTGGGCGGGCCGTTGCGATCCCCCGCAGCAGGTTACGAGTATATCGTCCGATCCCCCGCGAGCGGGAGGCCGACTGCAAGCACTGCCCGTCGATCAGCAGATCCATCTCAGGGCTTCTCCGCGACGATGAGGGCGACCGCACCCACGCGGGGGGCCGATTCCACCTGCCCGGCTTGCTCCCCGTCCGCCGTCAGCATCCATGCCTCTCCGTCTCGCACGGCGAACGACCACTCTTTCACCTGAAGCCCCGCGAGCAGCGTCTCGGCCCCGGCCCGGTCGTAAACCCGGTGGACAGGGGTGACGGCTGGTTTCCCGAAGGGAATTGTGATGAGCAGGGTGCCGCCGGGCCTCAGCACCCGGATCGCCTCCCGCATGGCTTGAACGTCGGTCGCCTCGTCGCCGGGCGTATACCACCCCAGCCCGACATGCTCCACGGTGGACAGACACACGACCACGTCGAAGGCGGCGTCCGGGAACGGCAACGCTCCCAGGTTGGCCTGCACCTGGGTGAAGTTTGGGTGATCGATGGGGAGCCGACGCAGATCGACCCCCGTGACCTTGTAACCCCGGCTGGCCAGTTCGATCGCGGTGGTGCTTTCGGCGCACCCCATGTCGAACACAGTGGCCGGTGGGGGGGGAATGCGACTCTGGATGAACCCATGCTCAACGATGCGCTCGGTGACCGCCAGCAGGGTCGGCACTCCCTCCACCAGCCGCACACCGACCGGCGGATTGAACCAGAGCCCGGCCCTGGCAATCTCCCCTTCGTCGGATAGCTCACGATTGACCGCCGCCCAGCACTCCCGGGCCAACCGCCCTTCAGCTTCGGCTGTGGCCGCCGCCACCTCTGCCCGGAGTCGCTCGGCGGCCTGCTCGCCGAGGTGGGTCGCGGCGACCGCCTCGATCCGCCGGCCCAATTCCGCCAGCTCTTGTTTCATCAATCCGGCCAGCCGCTCGTGCCGTTCCTCGGCGGTCGCCGATCCAGCCAATGCCTTCAACTCTTCGTACCCGCCTTGCAATTGGCTATGGGCCGATTTCAACTGATCGTAGGCGATTCGCTGCTGCTCGCCGGCTGCTCGCAAGCGGTCGGTCGTTGCTCGCGCTTCTCGTTGCTCGACGGTGAGCCGGTCGAGCGCCTCCCGTAGCTCGGCCACCGCGTTCTCCGCCCATGCGACCCGCCAGTGCAGCTTGCCGAGTTGCTCGCCTTTGGTGGTGTCCGAGAAACGGAGGTTGTCGGACAACTCCGTACACTGCTCGACCACCCCGTGATTGAACCGCGTCTGGAAATCGAGCCACGGGCGGATCATCGCCTTGGTAAGCCCGCGAAACAACCGCACTGCCCACGCGAACGGGCCAGGTTTGGCAGTGGCTTTGTGTGCGAGCAGGCCGGAGATGGGCAGCAGGTGGCCACGCACATCGCTGTGGGGAAGGGGTGGGGTCGCGGCTGGTTGGGCGGGGGGCGTCACCGGGACGGGGGCGGGCGTGGCGGACCGACTCAGCGATAGGTCGAGAGCGCGGCGAAGTTGCCGCGCGAGGTCTGCTGGGGTGCCCGGAGTGGTGGGCTGGGACTGAGTCATCTCACCCTCCGGCCGCGGGCTGGCCGCGGCCGGTCAGTCCCGGTCGCGGCCAGCCCGCTGGCCTCGCCAAATCGTAAACTCGCCTCGGCCCGCGGGCGGGGGTCCGGGAGGACAGCGATATCGAGGCAGA
>JALOQR010000338.1 GCA_025459365.1 Fimbriiglobus sp. | reverse complement strand
GTGCCGCGGTCGTAGATCAGGTTGAACTCGACATACCGCCCGCGACGGTACTCCTGAAACGCCCGATGCTCCGCGGTGTAGGGCGTGTCCTTACGGCGCTGAACGATTGGCACATAGGCCTCGGGGAAACTGTCCGCCGCCTCCTGCACGAAGGAGAATGCTTTCTCGGGGTCGTTGTTCGCGGTGAAATAGTCGAAGAAGATGCCCCCCACTCCGCGAGCTTCGTTCCGGTGGGCGAGGTGGAAGTAGGTGTCGCAGTCGGCCTTCATTTTGGGGTAATCCACCGCTGGAGCGTGCTTCTCACACACCTGTTTCCACACCCGATGGAAGTGGACGACGTCTTCGAGCACCGGATAGAACGGCGTCAAGTCGGCCCCGCCGCCGAACCACCCCGCCGACCCATGCGTGAGGTAACGGAAGTTGCCGTGGACGGTCGGTACGTGCGGGTTCCGTGGGTGGAGCACCCAACTCACGCCGGTAGCGGTGAACTTCAGGCCGTTGCCCGGCATGCTCCTGGCAAACTCCGGGGTAAATTCGCCGAACACCTCTGAAAAGTTGATGCCGGCCTTCTCGAACACTGCCCCGTTCTCCATCACTCGGCTACGCCCGCCCCCGCCGCCTGGCCGCTCCCAGGCGTCTTCGCGGAACTTCGCGGTGCCGTCGGCCGCCTCGATGGCGGCGCACAGGCGATCGTGGAACCCATGGAGGTAAGCAACAGCACGGTCGTGGAGAGTCATGGGAATTGAAATGTGGATTTCGGGGTACAGAATTGATTCTACAGGTCAGGCTGAACCAGTCGAGCGGGGCGACCGACTGCCCTCAGTACCGCCTCGGCTGCGAGGTAACCACTTCGCACGGCTCCTTCCATCGTTGCCGGCCAACCGGTGGCGGTGTAGTCGCCGGCCAGGTACAGCCCCGGTACCGGCGTTGCCTGCGGCGGGCGGAACGCGTCCACCCCCGGCACGGCACTGAACGTGGCGGTGTGCTCGGTGACCACTTTTGTGCGGAGCACCTTTGCCGCACGGACGGCGGGGTAGAGTTTGGTCAACTCGTTGACAATCTGGCGGGTGATCTCATCGCGGCCGACTCCCTTGAGCGGCCGGGCAGCGCTCACCACCACTTGGAGGTAATGTTCGCCTGGGGCTACTTCTCCGCGGTTGAATACCCATTGCCCGAGACAATCGACAAGTACGACGTGTGGCAAGTCGAGTACCTTGCGGTCATACCAAAGGTGAACACTGGTGATCGGCGACGGCGTGAGATGGCCGATGCGGGCGAAGAACGGGTCGGCGACGAGGTTCTCGGGTAACAGCGCGAGAACGCGGTCGAAGGGGACAGCGAGGATGACGTGTTTGGTGGTTTGCGTGGTGCCGTCGCGGAGGTGAAGTTCCCAGCCAGATCTTTCCTGCTCGCAGCTGGCTTTCACCACCCCCACGTTTTCTTGCAGAGTGACACTGTATCGGCCCATCCAGCCCCGCAATTCTACCCCATACAATTCGGCGAGCGGAACCGTGGGCACGTGGACGGTGAACGCGTCACGGTGCTTCACGAACCCATCGCGGAACACCTTGCGGGCATACTTCAACCCGACTCGATCGACCGTCTCGTTCAGGGCGCTGGTGAGCACCACACCCCAGAATCGATCGATGGCTCGGTCGGATTGATGGTGACGTTTCAGCCACTCCCGAAGCGGGGGATCGGTGTCGGGCGGTTCAGCGAGCATTCGGGCGAGTGCGTACCCGATGCCGAGTTTGTCTCCTGCGGTGAGGTAGTGCGCTGCGGCAAGTGCCCGGCCGAGGTGCAAGGGAGCCGGCCACGGGTCGGCCTTAAAGCGGCTGATGCGGCCGTCGGGGGTCTGAAAGAACAGGGTGTGTTGCGGTGCGAGCAGGCGGCGGACGCCGACCAAATCGCACAGGTGGTGGAAGTTGGTGCAGCACCCCATGCTGACGTGCTGGCAGGCGTCGATCACCTGCCCGCTGGCCGCATCGACGAACGACGACGCCCGCCCGCCGAGCCGCTGCCGGCTCTCCATCAAGGTGACGGCGAATCCCCGCGGAGCGAGGGCCACCGCCGCCGCCAACCCCGCCAGCCCGCCGCCCACCACAGTCACCCGGTCCATGTGTGCGCCCACGCCCGCAGGAGGAGGCCAAACTTCGCCCCGCGGGTCAGCCGCACCCGCCGCGAGAGCACGCCCGGCCCGGCCAGCGCCACCCGCTCGAGCAACCCGCGGTAGGCTCGGTTCATCAAGTTGAACACGACTCGTCCATGCGGGGCGAGCAGTTCGGTGAGCGGTTCGCTCTGACGGTAAAAACCGTCGGCCCGCTCGACTTGAAACCGGAGCAACTCGCGAAACTGCGGCGTGTTGGCCCAGCGGTCCGGTGGACAGTCGAAGCGGTTCAACTCGTCCTGTGGTAGGTAAACCCGGCCGGCGACACGGTCTTCGGTCAGGTCGCGGAGAATGTTCGTGAGTTGGAAGGCCAATCCGGCGGCGTCGGTGAACGGCTCGGCCTGTTCCCACGTCACTCCCGGCTTCAGCCCCCAGATGCGAACACACGCCCGACCCACCACGCCGGCCACCTGTTGACAATACCGTTGTAACTCGTCGAAGGTGCGGAAAGGTTCACCGGTTAGGTCGCGTTCTCCCCCATCGATCGGAGCAGAGAGTTCGGCCTCGGGGATTCCATAGCGATGAGCGATGTGATTCAAGGCGGCGTGGGTGCGGTGGGAACAGATCCCGTTCAGCGCCTCGGTCAGTTGTCGCCTCCAATCAGCCAGCCTGGCTCGCTTCATCGCCAGTTCACCCGGCCCGTCGGCGAGATCGTCGGTGATCCGGAGGTAGGCGTAGAGGGCGTGCATGGCATCGGCCTGCGGGCGGGGCAGAAGCCCGAAGGCGAAGCGGAACGAACTGCGGGAACGAGCAGACAGACGGCGGCAGTGGCAGAACGACGAACCGAGGGCAGTGGGCCACGAGCCGATGCCGGTCAACTCGGGCGGTGGCGTCTGGGTTCGAGGCCGTGCCATTGGCTCAAGGGTCATAGCTCACAGTTCTCGGCTCGTCATTGGCCGAACTTCACCCGCACCGGCTGACCTGGTCGCAAGGGCGATTTGCCGACGGGGGAAGGATCGGTGACTTCGATCACGCATTCCAACGCTCGCGTCCCACCACCCATCAGGGCATCGCCACCGAAGCGCTTGGGCAGGAAGGCTGTACTCACTCGTTTCACAGTGCCTGTGTAAGTGTCGGCGAAGTTGGCCCCAGCACGGATGGTCACGGTTTTCTCGACGAAGCTATCGATCTTGTGGGCAAACTCGGCCTCCACTTCTGCCCTGACCACCCGTGGGCCAGCCGGCACCAAGTACATCAGCGGGGTGCGGGTGGCTGGGCCAACCGCCATCCCCTCGCCCACCATGATCTGCTCGACGGTACCCGCGACCTGGGCCTTCAGTGAACAACCTTCAATCACCGTCTTGGCCGCCGCCACCCGCCACTTGGCTGCCGCCACCTGGGCGTTGGCACGCTCCATGTCTGCCCTGCGTAGGTCGAGTGACCCCTCGGCCTCCCTCTGCACCAACTTTGCCAACTCCACCGCCTGCCTGGCCTGGCGGATGGCGTCCTCGGCCTTGAGCAACTCCGGGCTGCGACTACGGCGGAGTTCCTTCTGCTCCGGGGTCAGTGGCTTGCCACCGTTACCGGCGTCGGGCAAGTTCAGGTAGTCTTCGAGCGTGTCTTTCACCTGCTTGTGCGCCCGCTCGGCTGCTGCCAAATCCCCCTCGGCCTTGGCCACTCCGAGTTTCGCCTTTTCCACGTCCCGTGGGTGTTCGTCGAACCGGCGGCGGGCTTGGTCGGCGGTCCACTCGGCGGCCAGCACGGCCTGTTCAGCCTCTTCCTTCTGGTGGACGAACGGGCCGGGGTCAAACTCGATCAACACATCGCCCGGGGCCACCGGTCCCTCGCGGGCAATCAATTTCTTCACTACCAGCGAAGCTGTACCGGGTACGGCCGGCGGGTATAGGGGGAACACCTCCGGCAAGGTGCCGACCGTACCGATGACGGTGGGACCGGCTGCATCGGCCGGGCCGGAAACAGTCGCCTTGTCGCCGTTGGCCGAGGGCGTCGGAGTGTTCAAGCGGGCTGCCACCAGGGTGAACGCCAGCACAGCGGTGCCGAGCAACCACGGGATCACTTTCCAGCGGCTCATCGGCCGACCTCCGACGGGAACGGGCCGACGGTGAGCGGCACCGGGTTCGATTCCACGGTGAGCGTGCCGTCATTCAGGTGGTAGATGACGTCGGCGAACGGCCGCATCCGCTCGTCGTGCGAGACGACGAAGATGCTTGCTCCGCGGGCATGGGCCGCGGCCCGCAGCAGTTCAATGACTCGTTGGCCGTTTTCCCAGTCAAGGGCACTGGTCGGTTCGTCGGCAAAGATGAAGGTAGGGTCTTTCACCAGCGCCCGGCCGATAGCCACCCGTTGTTTCTCTCCACCGCTCAGTTGAGCGGGCTTTTTATATTTCTGGGCAGCTAGCCCAAGTCGGTTGAGCATGTCGTCGGCGCGGGTGCGGGCAGCAGTGTCGCCCAACCCGTTGCCCCATTTCAGCACGATCTCCAACTGCTGTAGAGCCGAGAGCGCGGGGAAGAGGTTGTATCCCTGAAACACGAAACCTGTATGCCGTAAGCGGAACGACTCCATCTCAGAGTCCGCTAACTGCCACAGGTCGGTCTGGATTCCGTCTTCGTCGACCAGCACGCTCCCCGACTCTGGTCGCAGCAACCCACTGAGCACTGCCAGGAGTGTCGATTTGCCCGAACCACTCGGCCCCATCAGGA
>JALOQR010000337.1 GCA_025459365.1 Fimbriiglobus sp. | reverse complement strand
TGAAGTGGTGGCCCTCGCCAAGGTCACCCCCGACGCGAGCACGGGCGTATTCTCGTACCCGGTGACCGCGGCGGTACACGGGAACCCTCCGAACAACACGCCGGCGGTGTTCGTATTCGTGGTCACAAGGTATGACACGACGGCGTCGTCACACCAAGTCATCGCGAGTTGCACAATCAAGATCCGCAAGAAGTAAAGAGTTGTCGGTAGTGCGTGCCACCTGAAAGGCCGCTTGCCGACCGTGGTACTGTTTCGCATCCTCTCTGAGACAGTACCACCGCCTCGCTCCGGAGCCTCGATGCCCGCAGTACCCCCGTCCGACCTGCTCGCCGCCCTGAACTGGCGGTACGCCGTCAAGAAGTTCGATGCGACGAAGAAGATCCCCGCCGACACCTGGGCGGCGCTGGAGCAGTGCCTGCTTCTCTCGCCGTCCAGCTACGGCCTGCAGCCGTGGAAGTTCTTCGTCGTCGAGACGCCCGCACTCCGGGAACAATTGCTCCCGCACTCGTGGGGCCAACGGCAGATCGTGGACGCCGACAAGTTGGTCGTGTTCGCCGTCAAGAAGGATGTGGGCGTGGCCGATGCCGACCGACTGATCGCGAGAACTGCTGCCGTGCGGGGCATCCCGGCCGACGCTCTCGCCGGTTATCGTGGGATGATGGCTGGTTCGCTGACGAAAACGCCGCCAGACGCCGTCGACGTGTGGATGAGCCGGCAAGTGTTCATCGCCCTCGGGGTCTTCCTCACCACTGCCGCCGCACTCGGCGTGGACGCCTGCCCGATGGAAGGGTTCGTGCCGGAGCAGTACGACGAGATCCTGGGGCTGACCGCCAAGGGCTACGCCAGCCGGGTGGTTGCTACTGCTGGTTATCGTGCGGCCGACGATGCCTACGCTGGACTGAAGAAGGTGCGCTACGAACTGGGCGAGGTGGTGGAGAAGGTGTGACCTGATGACCTATGCCTGCCCGGCAGCGAGCGGTTCGCTCCCGGGTAGGAATGGCGAATTAATCTCGCACCACCATCGCCCCCCAGTCTCCGTCGCCGGCGAACTTGAGCGTCAGCCCACCGTCGTTGGCCTTCTCGTCGGTTTTCTTCCCCCACTCGCCGGTCCGGGGGTTGTACACCTTTACCCGCCAATCCCCCGCTGGCACCTTGAGGTTCACCCGCCTGCCATTCGGGACGTAAACCGCGTACCGCTTGTTCTTTTCGGCCAGCACAAACGCGCCGGTCGCCACCCCGGGTGTCGGCCGCAGGCCATCCCCAGAGATCGCTTCGAGAAAGTGGGCCATCCCGACGGCACGCACCCACGCGGCGGTGTCCGGACGCCACACGCGGATGGCTGCATCGGAGGCGAGGGCGACGGGTGCCGTGAGCAGCGTGGCGACCACACAAAGGCGGAGCATGGAACGACCCACGATGGTAGTGTCATCTACAGCATGACGGAGATTCTGCTATCGTCAACGGCATGAACCTCCCCAAGTTACTCATCACCCTGGGCGACGTGGCCGGCATCGGGCCGGAGATCGTGGCGAAGGCGTGGCCGCGACTGCAAGATCATTGCCAGCCCGTAGTCGTCGGCGACCCGCGGTTCTTGCCAGCCGGCCTCACCTGTGTCAACCCGTCGACGGCCGAGCTGAGCGGCGTGACACCCGGCGAGGTGTTCGCTGAAGCCGGGCGGGCGGCTTACGACTGGCTTTGCTTCGCCATCGACGAGTGCCTGGCGGGGCGAGCCGATGGCATCGTCACGTGCCCATTGCACAAGGAAGGTTTGCACGCGGCAGGGGTGCCCTTCCCCGGCCACACAGAGATACTTGCCGACCGCACAGGGGCGAAATCGCACGCCATGCTGCTGTTCGATGATGAACTACCACTCGCGGTGGCCCACGTCACGTTGCACATGAGCGTGAAGTCAGCCGTGCAGCGGATCAGCAAGGAGGCAGTCCACGACACCATCCGCCTGTTGCAAGAAATGGTGCCACGACTGACCGGCAGCCCAGCCCGCATCGGCGTAGCAGCGCTCAACCCGCATGCCTCCGACGGCGGGCTGTTCGGGAACGAGGAAGAAGACGCGATCCGCCCGGCGGTGCAACAGGCGGGGGACGCCGACGGCATCGACGTTCACGGCCCCATCTCGGCCGATGCTATCTTCCTTCCGCACAACCGTTCGCGGTTCAACGGCGTCGTGTGCATGATCCACGACCACGGCCACATCCCGATGAAGTTGATAGGCGGACGACGAGCGGTGAACGTGACGGCCGGGTTGCCGATCGTCCGCACGAGCGTCGCCCACGGCACTGCCTACGACATCGCCGGCAAGGGCGTAGCCGACGAGAGCAGCCTGCTCGCGGCCGTGCGGGTGGCGGCCCGGCTGGCGGCTGGTCGTACAAAAGCCTGACCAACCACCCCGGGAGTCCAACTCATGCCCCGCGACCGCTACGAAGACGAGGACGACGACGACCGCCCGCGCCGCCGGCGGGACGACGACGACGACGATCGCCCACGGCGGCGGACTCGAGATGAGGACGACGATCAAGACGAAGACGACCGACCGCGGCGCTCCCGCCGACGGCGGGACGACGACGACGACTTTGACCGCCCCGCCCCCAAGGCGGGCAACGGCATGGCAGTCGCGGCACTCGTCCTCGGGCTGGTATCGATCCTGTTCGGCCCGTGTACCGGGCTGATCGGGTTGATCCTCGGGGTGATCGGCCTGCGAAAGCCCTCGGGCAAAGGGATGGCCGTCACCGGCCTGCTGCTCGGCGGGTTGTTCAGCATCACCCACACCGCCGGCGGCATCTGGGCGTTCCTGAAAGTCCGGGAAGCAGCGGAGAAGTTTGGCCCAAGCACACTCAACCTGAAACAGATCGGAATCGGTACGCACAACTACCACGACGTGAACGGTTACATGCCCGAGCCGTTCGTTCGCCGACAGGGGGAGTTCCCCGGCCAGCCAGTGACGGACTTGAACGACCGGCTCGCCTGGCGGGTACACATATTGCCGTACATCGAGCAGGACAACATCTACCGCCAGGTGCGGGTGAACGAGCGGTGGGACAGCCCGGCCAACCTACCGCTGAGCAACATACCGGTGATGCAGTACTCCGACCCCGACGCGAGAGCCGACCCGAACACTCGCGTCCGTTGCTTCTACGACAACGGCGCCATCTTCGACACGCGGGCGAAGTTTCGCATGACGGAAATCACCGACGGCATGTCGAACACCATGCTGTGCGTCGAGGGAGCAGAGAAGGTGACATGGAGCCGATTCCAGGAGTACAAGTTCGAGCCGAACGGGCCATTACCTGCACTTGGTCGGCCTGAGAAGAACGGGTTTACCGTATTGCTCGCCGACGGCAGCACCCGCTGGGTGAAAAAGACGGTAGACGAGAAGACGCTGAAGGCGATGATCACCCGCGCCGGCGGCGAGGTCGTCACGTTGGACAAATGACCTTATCCCCGCACTTCCACCGCCACCGGGCCGATGTCGCCGGTGGCGGTGATGGCGATTTCGTTTCGAAGGGCGAGCCGGTTCGTCACCTCGAAGGCGAACCGGCCGTCGCTCTCGCCGAGCAGTTCGCCGTTCAACCGCACCTCCGCCCCGGCCGCCGCTTCGCCCACCAGCCATACCGTTTCGCTGTCGTCCAGTGTCCGCGGCTTCCCGAACCGCCGGCGGAATCGAATGCGGCCGTCGAGCAAATCCTCCCGCTCCCACGGTGGGCGGAGGGTCATGCGGTGCGGCTCGCTCACGCCGTCCCCTCCGCCGTGGGTTTGCCGCTCACCCACTCCGTCAGCCGCCGCCACGCCTTGCCGAGCGACTGGCCGACGGAGTGATGAACAACGTCGCCCAACCCCAGAGCCAGCGCCAATTCGCCTTCTTGCCTACGGTACCGCGGGGGGAACCGCAGCCAGGTGCGGCCGCCCTCGCCCAGTTCCATCAGCCGCGGCAGCACCCCGCCGCTCGCCACCGCCACCTTCTCCATCGGGATCGGTACCCGCCGCTTCCACAGCACGAACAGGAAGCGGTACACGAACTCTAATCCCTGTTGCCCCCGCTCGACCGTGCCGAACGTGTACAGTCTCACGCCGGGGAACCCGAGGGCCGCGAACGCCCTCACCGGGGCGCCGGGCTTCGGCTTCACCCCGAACAGCCGCTTGAACACGTCGGCGGTGAACACCCCGCCGGCGATGGCGAACCGCAGCGCCACCGGCACCAGCAACACACTCCCGAGAATGATTGGCAGCGCCACGAGGAACCCGAGTACTGGGTGGATGGCCGCCGCCCCGGAAATCACGCCGATGATCGCTGTGCGGAAAGCCTTCAGGCAGGTGTCGACGAACGGGATGGGGTTGAGCAGGATGGCCACCTCGATCGAGTTGAACACGATCCAGACGGCCGCATGGACCCCGCACATGAGTAGCCAGAGCACGAAACTGCCGGCCTGATCGAGCAGCGTTGGCACGGGTGCAGCGGTGTTGTCGGGGAGCAACCCCTGTATCTGGTCGGGGTCGGCGGACGGGTCGGTTCCAAACGCCGACGCCCCGAGGTAGGCGATGCCGAACACCCCGCCGACGGCGTGGAAGGCCTCGGCCAGGGCGTCGAGTGGCATCTTCAGTGAGCTGAAAACCGTGAGGATGGAGTCCTTGAACGCTACCAACAACACCAACACCAACATGCTGCCCCACGCCCACGGCTGGGCGAACGCGCCGAGTTTTTCCTTCCGCTCGTCCGGCGTGTTGAAGTACTGGACCGCTCCGCCGACGCCCATCACCAGCCACGGGGACTTTCCGACGAGAGCGGCCAGCGACAGCTTGTTGCACACCTTCTCACCG
>JALOQR010000336.1 GCA_025459365.1 Fimbriiglobus sp. | reverse complement strand
CCTCGTGGTCGCGGCTCGCGGATGGTTACTCCCACGACTCCTTGTCGAGTTGCAGCGGTGCTTCACTCAGGCAGAGGTACACCGCGATCGCCACCGGGACGAGTACGAGCAGAAGTTTCACGGGGGTGGCGTACCCCTTCGATCCGAAGCGTGTGACGGGCAGGATCAGGAACACCGAGAGCAACAGCGGGGCGAGGGCGACGAGCCAGTAAGCGGCCGTCGGTACCTTCACAGTGGCGTCGGGGTCCACGCCGTCCTTGACGACGAGTAGTACGGTGAGTACTGGCACCACGGCGACCGCCGCTGCGCTCCCGGTGTCACTTCGCGTCAACCACCCACCGACCGCCAGCACACCGAGTGGGGCCATCACAAACGTGGTGAAGTCGGTGAATCGGGCCGAGCCGTCGTGAATGGCCACGCACGCTGCCCCTCCCGCGACTACCGATAGACAGGCTGCCAGTGTTCCGCCGGGATTCCGCCGGCTGATCGCGTCAAGCACCGCCCATTGCACCGCCATCACTCCGGCTGTAACCGGCAGTAGCCAGCGATTGGGGTCTTTCTGCCAGACCGGGTTTTGCCATTGTGGTGGGAGCATGATGGCCGCGATCACTCCCGCCGCGACCCCGCGACAGAGGTTGGCCGTTGACAGAGGCACCCCCGGCACCCGAACCGCGAATTCCACCACCAGGGCTAGACCCAATGCCCACAAGCCCCATTGCCACCATTTGTTGTCCGGCACCAGTGGGAACGTCTCCTCGAATGGGTAATCGCGGGAAATGGCTTTCACCCGCTCGGAGTCGTTGGCCTCTCGTGCCAGTTGCTTCTCCGCCTGCACCCAGGCGTTGAGGCTGGGCACGGCGAGCATTCCCGCTGCCAGCGCCAGGACCGCCACCACGGGCACCCACTTCCGCCAGTCGGTTTTCCGCCACCGGCCGAACACCAGCCAGACCGCGAGCATCCCGACCGCGAACACCACCGCCGCTGCTGCGGCCGCCGGGGCGGCGCTGAACAACAGTTTCTCCTGGATCATCTCGGGTGGGATCTTCGGCAGTTGCATCGCGGGCCTCCGAAGGTGAGCCGAGCGGCGTGAGTGGCTCAGAGGAGGAATTTCCCTCGCTCAGCCACTCACGCCGCTCGGCTCGCCGTGAACGACACTTACTTCTTGGCAGTCACGCTCACCTTCAGAGCCACTTCCTCGTCGATCTTGCCGGCACCATAGCTCATGCCGTAGTCGTTGCGGTTGATCTTGAACTCGGCGGTGAGGGTCATGGCACCATCTTTTTCGGCGATGACGGCCGGGAAGGAGATGCTCTTGGTCTTACCGCACAGGGTGAAGTCGCCAGTGACTTTGTACTTCTCGCCGTCCTTCTCTAACTTGGTCGCTTTGAAGGCGGCCGTCGGGTTGGTCTTCACGTCGAAGAAGTCTTTGTTCTTCAGGTGGGCGGTCAGTCCGTCGTTGTCCGAGTAGATGGAATCGGTGTCGATGGTCACCTCCAACTTCGCCTTGGTCGGGTCGCCGTCGCAGGTGCAGGTGCCGGTTACCTTCTTGAACCCGCCGGAGTGCTTGCCGTCCTTTTTGGTGCCCGTCCACTCGATCTTCGTGTTCTCGCCGGTGAGCTTGTAGTCGGCGGCAAAAGCCGCTCCGGCGAATGCCATCGCCATCAGCCCGAGTTGGAAACGCATGACCGCTCCTGTGAGGTGAGAACCGTCTACCCGTCGCCCTGTCGGAGGTCGATCGGGTAATACCATTACTATCCACACCGCCATACCTTACGAGCGAAGTTTCGGTCCGCCCCGCCGAACCGCGCCGCCGGTGGTGGCGTAAGAGCCGTATCCGCACCCCGCCGGCCGAGACCCCGCCATGGCGAACGTCGTCGAAACGCGCAACCTGACCAAGATTTACCGTGACTTCTGGGGGCGGAAGAAAAAAACGGCCCTGAACGCCCTCGACCTGAACATCCAGAAGGGGGAAGTGTTCGGCCTTCTCGGGCCAAACGGGTCGGGCAAAACAACCACCATCAAACTTCTCCTTGGCCTGTTGTTCCCCACCGCTGGTGATGCTCTGGTGTTCGGAGAACCGGCCGCCAAGGTGGAGAAGAACGAGCGAATTGGCTACCTACCCGAAGAGAGCTACCTCTACCGCTTCCTGAACGCAGAGGAAACACTCGATTTTTACGGCCGTCTGTTCAACTTGAACCCGGACGTACGCCGGAAACGGGCCGATGAACTCATTGAGCGAGTCGGGTTAAAGAATGACCGCAAACGAATCCTCCGGGAGTACAGCAAGGGGATGCGGCAGCGGATCGGTTTGGCTCAGGCTCTCATCAACGACCCTGAGTTCGTCATCCTCGACGAACCGACCAGCGGTCTCGACCCGGAAGGGACACGCTGGATGAAAGACCTCATCCTCGACTTGAAGTCGAAGGGCAAAACCATCCTCATGTGCTCGCACCGCCTCGACGACGTGCAGGACGTGTGCGACCGCATCGCCATCCTCTTCAATGGCGACCTTCAGGAACAAGGGGCTGTCGACAAACTGGTGGAAGACCAGCAGAAAGTGATGCTCCAGGCAAGTGGGCTGCAGATGTCGGAGTCGCTGGAGAAAGATCTACGAGCAGTGATCGAGAAGCACGGTGGCAAGGTGGTCGAATACGGGCACCCGAGTAGCACTTTGGAAGAACTGTTCTTGCGGATCATCGAGGAGTCGAAGGCCCGGCCGGGTCGCCGCTATCTGCCCCCCGGCCAGTGACCCCTGGTGGCACTGGCAAGCTTGCCTGTGCTGAACCCCCACAGGCAAGCTTGCCTGTGCCACCAGCCCCGACCACCGGAACCTCCCATGGCCCCCTTTGCCGCTCTCATCCTCGACCGCGATCCCTACTTGTTCGCCGACTTCCCCGGCCTACTCCAGGCGTGGTTTCAGGACGCCGGCGGGTTCCTGTACGTTGGCCTGTTGTCCTACCTGATTATCTCCGTCACCCGCCCACAAGCAGTCCCCGGCGACGGTGGAAAGAAGGGCATGGCCGGCCTGCCGCTGGCCTGCTGGACGCTCGCCACGGTGTTGTATGTCGGGTACATCCTGCTCGTGCTGGCCAGTGGGGCGATGAATAACCCATTCGCCGGTCCCGGCGTCGATCTCCTCAACGTCAAGCCGCCGCCCGACCCGAACGGGTACGTAAAAGTCGTCACCCCGAAGTTCTCACTCGCTGGCTATCGATACGATGAATTGCCCACTTACGTCCGGCCGCTCGTGCAACTTCCAGAAGGTAAAACGCCCAAAGATCAGGCTTCGTATCCGTGGCAGGCGTTGCTTCTGAGCCTGGGCGGACTGGTGGCCTTCATTGGGGCGGTGGCTCCGATGGTATCCAATCTGGCCAAGTTGCGGGTCCGGCGCATCTGGGCGATGGCTGTACTGTGCATGAAGGAGGCACTGCGGAACAAGCTGTTCCTTGCCTTCCTGATCATCCTTGTCCCGCTCATGTTTCCGGTGAACTGGTTCTTCCCACCCAAACCGGAGGACGACCTGCGGGTGGCGGTCCAATGGGTGTTCCCACTCGTTGCGGCACCACTGGTGTTGATCGGCATGTTGCTTGCCGGGTACGCCCTGCCGAACGACGTCAAGAGTCAAAACATCTACACCATCGTCACCAAGCCTGTCGAGCGGTTCGAGATCGTTCTTGGCCGGTTCCTCGGGTATGTGGTGCTGCTCACCGGGGTCGTCGCGGTGGTGGCTCTCTTCACCTTGTTCACGATTCGGTTGTCGAACCCGTCGCGGGAATCGCTCCAGGAAACGGGAACCGCCCGTGTTCCCACCCGTGGTACGCTCTCGTTCCAGTCTCGCAAAGCCGATTTCGTCGCCACCGATGTGGGCAAGGAATTCAACTACCGCAAACACATTGGCGGTTCACCGCAGTCGTCTCAGCGAGCGATTTACTCGTTCCGTTCGCTGCCATCGTCGCTGGCCGCGTCGTCTCGCCCAGTGCCGGTCGAGTTCAACTTCGACATCTACCGCCTGACCAAAGGGGAAGAGAACAAAGGGGTTTTCGTCAACCTTCGGGTGGTGAGTTGGCAGCGGGACCAGACCCCGCCGGCCGAAGGCGAGCAGACGGGTGAGTGGCGCTGGGGTACGATCAAGGGGGATGGGAAGCAGGGTGTGTTCACCCCCGATCCGGCCGAGGCGGCTTATAAGAAAGACGCGGTGACCGAACTCCGAAAAGTGAAACAGTTCGAGGCTGCCCTTGCTGGACCAGAGGATCAGGCCCAGTCGGTGGCGCTCTCCATTCTGGTGCGGGCGACCCCTGGCTCACCTGCCTGGCCGGCGGCCAATGCCCTGGCCGAGAAGTACGGGTTCTATGAGTTTCAGTCCAAAGAAGTCTTCGACTTCCACCCGGAGCGGATCGAACTGCCGCCCGCACTCTTCAAGAATGCCGCCCAGAACGAGGTCGACGGACGGAAGCACGACCCGGCCGCCCCACGATTGACCGTTTACGTCCACTGTACAACCTCGTCGCAGATGCTCGGTATGGCCGAGGGCGATTTGTATCTTCTGGAAGCGGAGGAATCCTTCGAGTGGAACCACCTGAAGGGGATGGTCGGGCTTTGGTGCTGGTTGGTACTGGTGGCCGGCCTGGGCGTGACGTTGAGTACCTACCTCGACTTCATCGTCACCTTGCTCACGGGATTGTTCCTCTTCGTGGTGGCGTTCTTTGCCCAGTACATCGACGAACTGGGGCAAACCATCGGCAAGGGTGGTTCGCAGGGTGGGCCGCTCAAGTCGCTCAATCAACTCATGCAGGCCAAGCAAGCAACCGCCTTGCCCGAGGAAACGGCCAT
>JALOQR010000069.1 GCA_025459365.1 Fimbriiglobus sp. | reverse complement strand
CCGCCCGACGAGCGCGTCGCGGTGCTGCGGGCAAAGTTCGAGAACGCGGTCGAATCGGCCAAGTTTCAGCAGTGCCGGCACGCACTCCGGGTGGAGTGAAAACGCCGTGTCCATCCGTCCACCGGCGAAGGCGTGCCACGCGGCCAACTTGCGGGGTGTGTTCACCTCGCCCCACACCCCAAGCACGGTCTTTCCACCGCATAGCCGGTCAGCAGCGGAGCTTCCTTCGCCGACAGTACGCCGACCAACTCCCCCGCCGCGTCAAAGATCGGCCCTCCAGAGGCTGTGGATTGGGCCGGCAACTGGAACACCACCGCCGGAACCTTCCGCCCGTTGCGGCACAGGTCGAACCGCCCAAACTGCTTCACACTACCGGTGCCGACGGCGAACGCGTACTCAGTGCCGGTGGGGTGCGACACGCTCGTCACGGCGTCGCCGACAACCGGGTCGGCGTCCGCGAGTGATACGGCGAGTGTGCCTTCGGGCAGGGAATCGAGTTGGAGGATTGCGAGGTCGCGAGCGGCGTCACGGTGAAGAACAGTACCGACATGCCAGCACTTCGCGAGGTGAATGCTCACCGGATCACGGTAGATGTCACGCTCGCCGACCACTTTCCCGTTCTTGATGAGGGGAAACGCAACCCCGACACGGTCGAGGGGACCGACTCCGACAGCGGAGGTGAGGACCAGCCTTCGCCGGGAGTCGATCACCACACCTGCGGTGCGGATGTCGGTGGCGGTCGGGCGGACCCAGACGACCGCCCCAGGGTGGCCCGCTCTCTCCGAGTGCGGGTGCGGATCCAATTCTCGGAGAGGGTCGGCCACCCTGCGGAGAAGGAACGCCCGCACCGCGTCCGCGCGAATGCCGATGGCCGCGGGTGTCGCCGCCCGTCGCATGCCGGACACGACTGCTACCAACTCCCCGCGGGCGTTCAGCACCGGCCCGCCGCTGTCGCCGGGTTCGACCGGTAGTTGCAACAGAACCGCCGGGGCGTCTTTCGCCAACAGCGTGCCCTGCCAGTCGTAACCGTCGGCCAACTTGCCGGTCTGCCGCACCACTCCGGGCGACACGTTCCAGAGCGTCGGCAGGTCCTCCCGGTGGCCGACTGCCACCACGCGTGACCCTGCTGACACCATGCTGTCAGCGACCGGTACGGCGGGTATGCCCGGAGGCAGAGTGTCGAGTTCGAGCAGGGCGAGGTCGAGTTCGTCGGAGGTGCGAAGTACCCTGCCCTTCACCAGCAAGCCCGACCTTCGGAGTCGGTCGCGGTGCGACAGGTACTCGTCGCGGTCGGTGACGGGTTGGCCGTCGCGGAACTGAGGGAAGAACACCTCGGCTGACTTGCGGTCGCCGACGACGTGCCGGCACGTGACGAGCCACCGCTTCTCGCAGTCGATTACCACCCCAGTGCCGATCCCCTCTGGGTCTGCCCGGAGATAGGCCACGGCCGGGAGCGATACCGAGACCGGCGACGGGGTGATAAGCGACAGGGCAACGAGAGGGAACACGTCACACCTCGGCAGGCCGGTGCGTGCCCGACAAGCTGCCTTTCATCCGCCGCAGCCCCGCCTCGATACTCACTTTCGGTTCGTATCCGAAGTCCCGCTTGGCGGCCGAGATGTCGTACCAGTGCGAGGTACTCAGTTGCTCAGCAACGAACTTCGTCATCGGCGGTTCGGCGTTCAGCCCGAACAACTTGTACACGCCCTCGACGAACCCGGCGGCGGACAGTGCGAGCCACGTCGGCACGGTGCGGGTGACGGGCGGGAGGCCGGCGTCGGTGATGATGCGGTTGAGGAAGTCCCACAGCACCACCGGCTCGCCGTTGCTGATGAAGTACGCTCGGCCGGCACAGGCCGCACCGGGTGCGAGCGAGTCAGCCGCGAGCAGGTGGGCATCGGCGGCGTTGTCGATGAACGTCACGTCCACCTTCACCGGGCGGGTGCCGATGCGGCGGAGTTTGCCGGCCTTCGCCCTGGCCAGCACGCGGGGGATGAGGTGCGGGTCGCCCGGCCCCCAGATGAGGTGCGGGCGGAGAGCGACGGTGGCGAGCGACGGGCCGTTGGCGTCGAGCACCATCGCCTCAGCCTTCGCCTTCGTCTCGGGGTAGACGCACGAGAAGTGGGTGGGGTACGGCATGCACTCGTTCACCCCTTCCAGGTCGCCCCCGGCGTGAACCACGCTCGGCGTGCTGGTGTAGATGAGTTTTGCAACTCCCGCCGCCTGGCAAGCGGCCAGCACGTTCTCGGTGCCGGTCACATTCGTCCGGAAGTAGTCGTCGCGGCGACCCCACACGCCGGCCTTGGCTGCGGTGTGATAGACCACGTCGCACCCGGCCACGGCCCGTTGTACGTCGTCCCGTTTGCCGAGCGTGCCGCGGATCTGCTCGACGCCGAGTTCATCGAGCCACGGGTAGGCGCTGCGGGTGAACGACCGCACCGCCACCCCGCGGGCGAGCAACTGCCGCACGATGGCCCCGCCGAGGAACCCGCCGCCACCGGTGACGAGCGCTTTCATTTCGCTTCCTCCGGCGTCCAATCCGGGCCGAGTTGTTGGTCCGCCCACACGGCGAGCTTCTCGCGGAAGATCTTGCTGTTGTGCCGCACGTCCACGGGGAACGGGCCGTCGTGTTTCACGAACGTCCGGATGCGGGCGGTGTGGTTATGGGAGTTGCCCACCTGACGAAGCTGTCTCACGAGCAACTCCCACCCATTACGGAGATCCACCGCGCTCAACTGAACCTTCGGATGGCGCACCTGCTCCACACACACCACCGGATGCTGCACACCCCTCCGCTTCACCCCCACGAGGGCCGTCCGCCCGGCGAGGGCGTTGAAGATCGGCTCCACCATATCGGTGAAGTACGTCCCGTGAGGCGTCTCGACACGGTGGCTTTTGCGGCCGCAGAACCAGAGCCTGCCCCGGTCATCGACGTACCCGACATCCCCCATGCGGTGCAGCACCTCGCCGGTTCGCTCATCCAGAATCTTCGCCAACTTCGTCGCCGCGTCGCGCTTGAAATACCGCTTCGTGACCACCGGCCCGCGGATGACGAACTCGCCGACCACCCCCGGCTGCACGCATAGGGACTCATCCCAGGTCGGGATCGGGTCATCGGAAATGCGGATGACGTGAACCATCACGCCGGGCACCGTGCGGCCGACGCACACACCCTTCCCTTGTTCGGTGGCGAAGCGGGTTTCGCCGAGGATTTCGTCGCTGCCGATGTTCGCCACCGGGAGGGCTTCGGTCGCCCCATACGGGGTGAACACCTGCACGCCGGGCGGGAGGAGTTGGGTGAACGCTTCGAGCACGTCCACCCGTGCGGGGGCGCCCGCGGAGATAACTCGGCGCAACGTGGCGAGCGGCGGGCGTAAGCCCCCTGGTTCTTGGCCATCACCAGCCCGCTCACGCGGGCCGCTCGCTAGATTTCGCAGCACCGCCGGGCTGCCGAACATCTGCGTCACGCCGAACTGGCGTATCTGGCTTATCGCCCTCGCGGGGTTGATGGTCGCCGGGCGGCTGGCGTCCATGTCGGGCACTACGCACGCCATGCCGAGCGCTGGGCCGAACAGGGCGAACAGCGGGAAGGTGCAGAGGTCCACCTCACCGGGTTCGATGCCGTACACCGCCTTCAGCAACTCCACCTGGGCGGCGAAGATGCCGTGCGTGTACTCGGCCCCCTTCGCCACGCCGGTGCTGCCGCTGGTGAACAGAATGGCGGCCAGGTCGTCGGCGGTGACGTCCGGGCTTGGGTAAGCCCCCTGCCCCGCTCCGGCCTTCCGCACCTCCCCGACGCTCCGCGTGCAGAAGAACCGCCACCCGCCGACGTTTACGGTGACCTTCACGCTCGTCTTGGCCCAGCCGAACACCCGTCGGCCGACGTGCGCCTTCGGGATGCCGATGAACGCTTCGGGTACGGCTTCGCCCAGGCAGGTGCCGAGGTTCTTCACCCCCATGCCGGGGTCGATCATCACCGGCACAGCGGCGAGTTTGAACAGGGCGAAGGTGAGGGCGAAGAAGTCGGCGCCCGGCGGTACCATGAGCGCCACCCGCGTGCCACGGCCGATACCGAGCGAGGCCAACCCGTGGGCGACGACGTCGGCGTCGGCGTTCAGTTCACGGTAGGTGAGGGTGCGGTGCGGGGAGTCGGCGTGCGGGTTCACGTGGCCGATCGGCACATGAACCGCCGGCCGGTCGGGGAACTTGCCCGCCATGCGGGCAAGGTGCGAGGCAACGTTGAGGGTGGTGGTCATTTCTTCGCCGTCACCCGGTTCACCTCGGCACAGTCCTTGTCGCCGCGGCCGCTGAAACAGAGGACCACCACGTCGTCCTTCTTCCGCCGGCCGGCCTCGCGGATCGTCTCGACCACCGCGTGAGCGGTTTCGAGTGCCGGCAGGATGCCCTCCAGCTTCCCGCACAGGTAAAAGGCGTCGAGCGCTTCCTGGTCGGTCACGCTCGTGTACCGCACCCGGCCGGTGTCCTTCCAGTAGCTGTGCTCCGGCCCGACGCCGGGGTAGTCGAGCCCGGCGCTCACCGAATGTACGTCCGCCGTCTGGCCGTCGTCGTCTTGCAGCACGTAGCTAAAGCTGCCGTGCAGCACGCCGGGTTTGCCGAAGGTGAGCGTGCTGGCGTGCTGGCCGGGCTTCGGGGCGTGCCCGCCGGCCTCCACGCCGATCATCTCCACCGCCGTGTCGTTCACGAACGGGTAGAACATACCGGCCGCGTTGCTACCCCCGCCGACGCACGCCACCACGGCATCCGGCAATCGGCCGATCTGCTCCAGGCACTGCTGACGGGTTTCCGTGCCAATCACGCTCTGAAAATCTCGTGTCATCATCGGAAACGGGTGCGGGCCAACTACGCTGCCGATGATGTAGTGGGTGTGCTCGACGGTACTCATCCACTCCCGCATCGCTTCGTTGGTGGCGTCCTTGAGCGTTTTGCTGCCGCTCTCCACCGGGAACACCTCGGTGCCCATCGCCCGCATGCGGAACACGTTCAGTTCCTGCCGCCGCACATCCTCGCTGCCCATGTACACCCGGCACTCCAGGCCGAACAGCGCCGCGGCGGTGGCCGACGCTACCCCGTGCTGGCCCGCCCCCGTCTCGGCGATAATCCGCTTCTTTCCCATCCGCCGCGTGAGGAGCGCCTGGCCGATGGCGTTGTTGATTTTGTGGGCGCCGGTGTGGTTCAGGTCCTCCCGCTTCAGGTAAATCCTGGCTCCACCGGCGTGGGCGGTGAGTCGCTCGGCGAAGTACAACCGACTCGGCCGGCCGACGTACTCGTTCAGAATCTTGTGAAATTCGCCCATGAACGCGGGGTCGGCCTTTGCCGACCGGAATTCGCGATCGAGTTCGTCCAGGGCGAACATCAAGGTTTCCGGCACGAACCGCCCGCCATAGTCGCCGAACCGACCGAGGGCGTTGGGCACCTGGGAGAGGACAGCAGTCATGATTCACCGCGGAGGGCACAGAGGACTCAAACGGAAACCGACGGGGCTATGATATCCGTCACCCATTTTCTCCGCGCACTCGACGTCGTCGGCGGTGAATCATGCCGGAGTTACCGGAAGTAGAAACCGTTGCCCGCGACCTCCGCCCGCTCCTCGCCGGGCGGAAGGTGGTCGCCTTCTGGGTGGGTGAAGCCAAACTGCGACGGCCGTGGAAAAGGAGTTGGTCGGGTCTGATGGCCGGGCTGCGGTTCGGCGAGGTGCGGCGTCGGGGGAAGTGGCTCATGCTCCCCCTGGAAAGCCGCAAACCGACGGCCGTCGCAGGGACACTGCTCGTCCACCTGGGAATGACCGGGCAGTTCACTGTTGTGCCGGCGGACGACCCGTGGGCCGATCACACGCACTTCGTCTTCTTCCTCGACAACCAGACGCACTTGCGGTTCCGCGACATCCGCCGGTTCGGGAGCGTGGAGTGGTTTCCCGCCGGCCAAGACGTGGACAATCACCTCGGCGAGAAACTCGGTCCGGAGCCGTTGGACATCCCCGCCGCCCCGTTCGCCGAGGCGATGCGGAGGTCAAAGCGGACACTGAAGGCGATCTTGCTCGATCAGGCGGTGGTCGCGGGCGTCGGGAACATTTACGCCGACGAGGCACTCTTCCGTGCCGGCCTGCACCCCAAGCGTCGGGGGCACACCCTGACCGCCGCCGAGTGCGACCGGTTGCGGACCGCGATCGAAACCGTCATCGCCCGAGCCATCGAAAGCCGCGGGAGCACCATCCGCGATTACGTCGGTGGGTCGGGGCTGCGGGGCGGGTTCCAGAACGAGTTCGCGGTGTATGGCCGCACCGGCGAGAAGTGCGTTACATGTGCGGGCGGGATCGAGCGGGTAGTGGTCAGCGGGCGGAGCAGCCACTTTTGCCCGGTGTGCCAGCCGGCGGGGGGGTGAGCCGTGACTGACGAAAGCCCGAACTACTCGCGGAACATCGTCGCCCGCCGCCTCACGGTCACGCTCGCGGCAGGGTTCGGGTTCGTGGTACCGGCCGTGACAGTCTGGGTCGGGGTCGCCGACTGGTTCGACGACCGCACCGACATCAACCCGAACCTCCTCGCCGCGGCGACGACGTGGTCGGGCATCGTGTCCGGGATAGTCACCGGCGTGCTGACCGCGTACGCCACCGGGCGCATTCACCGCCACTTCTGGCCCGAACACCCGGACGAGAAGTGAGTCGGCAAGCGGCCCTTCCCCAGGCGGTGTTGCACCACAGTCCGTACACCTTCACGGAACTTACCGCTAGATTAGAGAGGTTCCGCTCCGAGTGATCGCACCGCCATGCTGCTGATGTCTTGCACCGACGTGTCCCGCGGGTACGACGCCACCCCGCTGTTCGAGGACGTGACGTTCGAACTGCACGTCGGCGAGCGGGTGGGGTTCGTCGGGCCGAACGGGGCGGGGAAAACCACTCTCATCAAGATCCTCGCCGGGCAGGACGACCCCGACACTGGCAAGGTGCAACTCCACGCCGGCGCCCGCGTCGGCCTGCTGAGTCAGGTGGCGGCGTTCCCGCCAGATCGCACCCTTTTCGCAGAGGCAAAGTCGGCATTCGACGAACTGCTCGCCACGCAGGATGAGTTGGTGAAGGTGGCCGAACTGATGGCCACGGCGGGCGAGAGCGAACAGAAGCAACTAGCCGCCAAGTACGAGCGGCTGAACGAGTTGCTCGCCGCCAACGACGCCTACGCCCTCGACCATAAGGTGGAGGACGTGCTCACCGGGCTGGGGTTCAAGAAGGGCGACTACGACCGGCCGGTGGTGTCGTTCAGCGGCGGTCAACAGCGCCGGTTGTTGCTGGCGAAGTTGTTGCTCAGTGCCCCGGATGTGATGCTGCTCGACGAGCCGACCAACCACCTCGACATCACCACCACGCGGTGGCTCGAAGACTACCTCATGCGGCAGCCGCAGGGGATGCTCGTCATCAGCCACGACCGCTACCTGCTCGAGAAGGTAACGAACAAGACCTTTGAATTGCACGCCCGGCGGATCACCAGTTACCCGGGCAGCTTCAAACAATATGTGCGGCTCCGAGACGAGCGGTTCGAGCGACAGTTGAAGGAGTACGAGTCGCAGAAGGAGTACGTCGAGAAGCAGGAAGAGTACATTCGCCGGGCGAATTATGGGCAGTTGGCCAAGCAGGCCCAGAGCCGGGTGAAGGCCCTCGACAAGCTCGAACGGATCGAGAAGCCGACGAAGGTGAGCGGGCCGAACATCCACTTCCAGGATGTGACCCGTAGCGGCGACATCGTCTTTCACGTCGAGGATCTAGGAAAGAAGTTCGGCGACAAGGAACTGTTCCGCGACCTGAGCTTCGACGTGAAGCGGGGCCAGCGGCTTGGCATCCTCGGCCCGAACGGCTGCGGCAAAACCACCCTGCTGAAGATCCTGCTCGGCGACGAATCGCCGACGAGCGGGCAAGTGCAGCGGGGGCACCTGGTGTTTCCGGGGTATCTCGATCAGCATCTGAAACTACTGCCCGAGAACGAGCCAGTGCTGCGAGCGGTATGGCCGGAGCCAGACCCGACACTCACCGAGCAGAAGATGCGCGACCTGCTCGGCAGCTTCGGCCTGCAGGGGGAGATCGTGGACCGGCCGGTGAAGCAACTGAGCGGAGGCGAGCGGAGCCGGGCGGCTCTGGCCAAGCTCACCGTCGCCGGCACCAACGTGCTCATCCTGGACGAGCCAACCAACCACCTCGACCTGTGGGCGTGCGAGAGCCTGGAACAAGCCCTGAAGGCCTATGAAGGCACTTGCATCGTCGTTAGCCACGATCGCTACTTCCTGAACGCTGTGTGCGACGTGCTCATCGTGTACGAGTTCGAGCGGCCGGAGGTGGTGTACGGCAACTTCGACACCTACGAATTGCTTCGGGCGGCGAGACTGGAAGCCGGAGTGAGCCGTGAGTCGAAGACGAGCGCGAAGGAAAACCGTGAGGCAACGCCAGGCGCATCGAACAAGGTGAAACGGAAGCGGAAGTACCCGTTCAAGAAGGCGGCGGAGGTGGAGGCCGATATCGCGGTGTTGGAAGCGAAGATCGCCGAGTTGGAGGCGGCGCTCACCACGCCAGACGTCTACCGCGATTCAGATAAGGTGAAGAAAACGATGGCCGACATCGTCGCCGGCAAGGAAAAACTGCCGCAACTGTATGAGCACTGGGAAGAAGCTGTCGAACTAAACGGGTGACTGTCGGGCACGACAACTTGAATCATTCCAGCTCAGGGTCCGGATTCGGGGGTGAGTTACCCCCTGTCATCCGGATTATTGGCTGCAACTTGCTTCATCGGTTTATCTACCACCTGGCCGCCGCCTTACCCGCAACGCTGACCGGTTCGGCCGTTCCTCACGCTTCCACTGGCCGATTCAATAGAAGCCGTACAGGACTACGGCGACCAGCTTCGCCCTCAATGGAGTGAGCCAACATGCGGATTCGTTTGTTCGGTGCGTGCGCCGCCCTGATCGGATGTGCTGCCGTCGCCTCGGCCCAAACCGCCCCCGCCGTTCCGCCCGTGACCGCCCTACCCGCAGCGGCTGCACCAGCCGCGCCCGCCGTCCCGCCAGCGGCGGCTCCCACTGGCATGACGCCGGTGCCGACCGCCCTCCCGCCTTCCAGCTTGCCGGCCGTTCCCGCCGCCCCGCCGATCATGGCCGCCGACCCCGCCTGCGGCACCCCGGCGCAGGCTGCGGCCCCTTGCGAGCCGTGCGCGAAGGAAAAGAAGAAAGCAACCGGTGGACTACTGAGCAAGTTCCGCATCGGGGTTGGCACGGCCACTCCGATGAGCTGTAGCTGCCTGGCAGCCGAGAAGACCTTCCTGTTCGGCGGTTGCCGACAGTTCTTTACCCCAGGCCGCACCTGCAACGGCGGAGGCATCGAGTACGGCCCCGGTGGGTTGTACAACCACGACAACTGCAAGCAGGTCACCAGCTTCCTGAACCGCTGATCGCAGGACTTCTGTACAACGTTCGCGGCGGTTGCCACCACGGCGACCGCCGCGTTCGTTTCTCGAGTGGGGCGCGGACATGCGAAGGCGGGTCCTTCACCTTTGGGACAGCTGGTTCGGCGCGGCGGTCCAAGAAACGGAAGCCGCTTCCGAACAGTTCCGCACTTCCCCCGCTGGACGCCACCCCGACTGGAAAACGATGTGGGTACTCCTGAGCGCCGCGATGGCACTCACGGGCCAGCGGTACTGGCAGCAATTCGTCCCGGTCGGCGAGATCGGCGAACGGGTCGGGTTGACCTGGGAGTTGGCACACCTCGTCGGGTTCGCCGTCGGTTGTGTTTTCTGGTACTGCGTACCAGCGATGATGGTGGTGAAACTGGTGCTACGGGAGCGGCTGGCCGATTACGGCCTGAAGTTGCGGGGCTGGCAAAGCGGGTGGAGAATCTACCTCGTGTTTGTGGCGGTGATGGTGCCGCTGGTGCTGACCTTCTCCGCCACCGAGCACTTTCAGCAAACGTATCCGTTCTACAGCGGGTGGACGCCGACGGTCGATGGGTGGAGCCGATTACTTCTTTGGGAGGCGACGTACGCCCTCCAATTCGTCGCGCTGGAATTCTTCTTCCGCGGGTTTCTCGTTCATGGGCTGAAGCACCGGTTCGGCGTCTACGCGGTGTTCGTGATGACCGTGCCCTATTGCATGATCCACTTCGGTAAACCGCTCGCCGAGTGTGTGGCCAGCATCTTTGCCGGAGTTGCCCTGGGAATGATGAGTTTGAAGACCCGCAGCGTGTGGCTCGGGGCGGGGCTACACATCTCGGTGGCATGGGGGATGGACGCCTGCTCGCTCTGGCGAAAAGGGCTGCTCGCGGTGGGGTAGAATGCGATTATGAACCGCAACGGCCCGATTTCGCTCGGCACCGTCGAACCAGACACCGCCACTGATCCTGTCTGCCAGATGTTGGTGCCAATCCACGCCCCACCAGGCGGCCGGTCTACTCACAACGGTACGATCTACCATTTCTGTGCCGAACGATGCCGCCGGCGCTTCCAACGCAACCCAGAGCGGTATCTATCGAGTCACGGCACGGCGGGGTGGACGGAAGGCCCGCCTGGTACGAAATACATCTGCCCCATGTGCCCGGAGGTGGAGTCGGATCGCCCCGCCGCGTGCCCGAAGTGCGGCATGGCCCTCGAACCGGCCGCTGGCACAACCGACGACCGCCCCGACCCTGAGTTGGTCGATATGACTCGGCGCTTGTGGGGTGGTGTTGCCCTCGGCGTGCCGCTCCTGGTGTTAGCGATGGCTGATATGGTGCTACCGGGGATGCCCCTGATGCACCTCTTTGGTGTGACATTTTGGCTGGTCTTGCAGGCACTTCTTACGCTCCCCATGGTGCTCTGGTGCGGCTGGCCACTGCTCGTGCGGGCGTGGCATTCGGTGCGAAACCGCTCGCCCAACATGTTCACCCTTGTTGGGATCGGAGTGATCGCCGCCACCGGTTACAGCCTGACCATGATGGTAATGGAGTTCGTTTCCCCATCGCCGTCACACGTCATGCCCCAGGCCTACTTCGAAAGCGCAACCGGCATCGTCGTCCTGGTGCTGGTGGGTCAAGTGCTGGAATTGCGAGCGCGGCGGCGGACTGGGGAAGCGGTGCGGAAGTTGCTGACTCTGGCGCCGACTGTGGTGAAGGTACTGCGAACCGATGGTCGCGAAGAAGAACTTCCACTGGAACTTGTGGAGATCGGCGACCGCGTCCGTGTCCGCCCTGGCGAACGGGTACCGGTCGATGCTGTTGTGATCGAAGGCACATCCGCCGTGGACGAATCCGCCCTGACCGGCGAGTCGATCCCGGTCGAGAAGGTGCCTGGTGGAGGGGTGATGGCAGGCACCCAAAACAGCCTTGGGGCACTCCTTGTGCGAGTGACGAAGGCCCCCGGCGACACTGTACTCGCTCGTGTCATCGAACTGGTCACCGCCGCGCAGCGAAGCCGCCTGCCAGTGCAACAGGCGGTCGATCGTGTCGCCCGCTGGTTCACACCGGCAGTCGTGCTGGCGGCGCTGGTCACGCTGGTGGTGTGGATGCTACTCGGTAACGCGGTCGGCGGGTTGGTGTGTGCGGTGGCGGTGCTCATCATTGCCTGCCCGTGTGCGCTGGGGTTGGCGACTCCGCTTGCCGTAGTGGTTGGCGTTGGTCGTGCTGCCAATCGTGGGGTATTGTTCCGCAACGCCGCCGCCATGGAGCAGATCGCGACCATCGATGCCGTCATCTTCGACAAGACAGGTACTCTCACCGAAGGCAAGCCGAAGGTGACGGACGTGACCGGTGATGACGCAGACGAGGTGCTACGAATGGCCGCGGCGGTGGAACGCGGCAGTGAACACCCACTCGCTGCCGCCGTGGTGGCCGAGGCCGAACAAAGAGGTTTGACTATACCCACCGCCGAGAAAGTGGAGGCCGTGCCTGGGAAAGGCGTGCGAGGCACTGTGAACGGCGTACTGGTCACGGTCGGCACAGCCGCATTCCTGAAGGAATGCGGGGTGATTGCGGAGGCCAGCGGGGGATTGCTTGTCGGTGTCGGCACGCGATGCATCGGCCGCATCGCAGTCGAAGACTCGATCCGCGCAACCTCGGCCGAAGCCATTGCCGAGTTGCAGGCCGCGGGATTGAAACTGATGCTTGTTAGCGGAGACCGAAGCGAAACGGCAAAAGCAGTGGCGCACGCCGTGGGCATTCAAGAGGTAGTCGCGGAAGCATTGCCGGCCGACAAGCACGCTGTGGTGAAACAGCTGCAAGCCGAAGGGCGGGTCGTCGCGATGGCTGGAGACGGCATCAACGATGCCCCCGCCCTCGCCGCCGCCGATGTGGGGATCGCCCTGGGCACCGGCACCGATGCAGCGAAGACGACTGCGGGTGTAACACTCCTCTCGCCCGACCTCCGCGGGGTTGCGGCGGCCCGGCGGTTAGGGATTGCCGTAGGCCGCACGATCCGGCAGAACCTGTGGTTGGCGTTCGGGTACAACGTCGTGATGGTGCCGATCGCCGCGGCGGGGTGGATCTCCCCGGTTTGGGCGGCCGCCGCCATGAGCCTGAGCAGCGTGAGTGTAATCCTGAACTCGCTGCGGCTGAAGGCATAGGCACCTATGCCGGAGTATTTGGCGGTGGGTCCGACAGCGTGGAATACCACCTCAGCAAGCCTTCATTAGTCGCAGGCGGAGCAAGTTCAGTGCGAGTTTGGCCGTGCGGTTCTGGACCTCGGCCCGGGTGCCAAGCCAACTGAACTTCTGCACCTCACACCCGCCGGCGTGGGCCACGGCCGCGAACACGGTCCCCGCCGGGGTGCCGTCGTCGCCACCACCTGGTCCGGCGTAGCCAGTCGTGGCCACGCCAAAGTCGGCCCCGAACTTCGCTCGCACCCCCTCGGCCATCGCTCTCGCCACCGGCTCACTCACGGCGGTGTTCTGGGCGATGACCTCCGCCGGCACACCAAGTTCCCGCACCTTCACCTCGTTCGTGTATGCCACCACCCCGCCGAGCAGGTGGTTGCTTGCTCCCGGCACCAGGGCCAGCATGTGAGCGGCACTCCCCGCTGTGATGCTCTCGGCGAACGCGACCGTTTTCCGCTGGGCCTTCAGCAAAGCAAAGAGGGCATCCTGAATCTCGTCACCATCGACGCCAAATACCAGTTCGCCAAGGCGTTCACGGATTGTCCGCTCGACCGGAAAGAACAGGGCATTTGCCGCTTCGGCCGTTTCGGCCCGAGCCAGGATGCGTAGCGAAATCACGGCTCCACTGGCGGTAATGCCCACTTCGGGTACCGCCCCACGCCGGGTGACGTCGCCGAGTAACTGCTCAACGTGGCTCTCACCGGTGCCGAACGTGTTGATCTTGCGTTCGAGGAATACCCCGCCGGCGGCACCAAGCGTCAATAATCGCGGCAGTACCTGCTCGTCGAACATCTTGAACATTTCGGTGGGCACACCAGGCATGGCGGCGACGAACGCCTTGCCGACCTTCATCCAGATTCCAGGGGCAGTGCCGACAGGGTTCGGCATCACCTCGGAGCCGACGGGGAAGAGTGCCTGCACCCGGTTGCGCTCAGACATCGGACGGTTGCGCTTGGCGAACAACTCGCGGATGAACTCCAGGCTCGGAGCATGTTCGACCAATCCGACGCCGGCGATCGTGGCGAGCACCTCGCGGGTGAGGTCGTCGAGGGTCGGGCCTAGCCCGCCGGTCGTGATCACCACGTCGGCCCGCTCCGTGGCATTCTGAAACACAACGAGGTTGTCGGCGACGTCGTCGGCCACGGTGGTGTGAAACCCGACCGGGATACCGACCGCCGCTAGCCGCCGGCTCAGCCACTGGCTGTTCGTGTCGAGATTCTGCCCCGAGGTGATCTCGGTGCCGATTGAGATGATTTCCGCTTTCATGAGGTGATTCTAGTGGGCGCCAAACTTCACCCACCACAGGCCGTAGAGCTTGCACAAATCCGCGGTGGACATCTCCTTCCCGTAGAACTCTTCGACGCTCGGCATCAGTTTCCCGGCGGCGAAGTCGGCGGCATACCGAATCACAGTGGCAGGGGGGCAGTTGGTCGTCGACGTGATCTCCGCCGGCGTCTTCCCGGCCGCGATCAGCGGCAGCACCATGTGCGGCTTGCCCTTCTTCGTCTGGGTGGGTTCCGACAGGAAACGATATGGGCAAAACAAGTAGGCAAACGCCGGATCGTCGGCGGTGTACCGACGCTTTTTCAGTGACAGGCCGACGCGGAAACCCCGAGTCACGGCCCGTCCCGTTCCCCAGACCTTGCCCGGCACTTCCACCAAAACGAGAGGTGAGTCCACGATCCACGCCGGGCGCTCACGAATGGTGGTGTCCAGTTCGGCCACCGTACGCTGATCCGTCACCTTCAACAGGTGATCCACCGTCAGCGACGGGCCGTCGATGACACTCCCGTCGGGCAGTTCCACCCCGCGGATGAGGAACCCACCGAAGGCGTTGGCGGCCCGATCGCCGAACGTCAGGTCGAGCCCCTTGAAGCTACCCCCGCGGTATTGACCGCCGGTGCGGTGGAAGTACCACCGGCCGGGGGTCAGTTGCACTGGGTCGCGGTGGGCGAACGTGTCCTCGTGTCCCGGCCCGTGGTAGTACGCCTCGACCTCGATCAGCCGCATGGGCACCCCATTCGCCACCAACCGGCAGCCGAACAACAGTTGATGAGCGACGCGATCGAACCACGCCGGGAAATCGGCATAGACTGGGCGAGCAAGCAGGGCGGGCCAGTCGAATGTCATGGGGGGGGGCATCCCGGCAGGCGGCGTATCATATCTCATCCGCCAAGGAGTTGACCGCCATGCCCGCTGCCGAGTCTCGCGTGCCCATCACCGTCCTCACTGGTTTCCTCGGGTCGGGAAAGACAACGCTGCTCAATCACATCCTCACCGCCAACCACGGTAAGCGAATTGCCGTCATCGAAAACGAATTCGGCGAGATTGGCGTAGATCAGGATCTGGTGATCCGCTCGGAGGAAGAGATCTACGAGATGAACAACGGATGCCTTTGCTGCACCGTGCGCGGCGACCTCATCCGCATCCTTGGCAACCTGATGAAACGACGCGACAAGTTCGACCACATCCTGATCGAGACGACCGGCCTGGCCGACCCCGGCCCGGTGGCGCAGACGTTCTTCATGGACGACGAACTGAAAGCTAAAACCCAGATCGATGGCATCATTACCCTGGTGGATGCCAAGCACGTGACACTACACTGGGACAGCCATGAGGTTCGCGAGCAAATCGCCTTCGCCGATGTCCTGGTGCTGAACAAAACCGATCTCGTGACTTCGGCCGAATTGGACGATCTCGAGAAGAAAATCCGCCGCATGAACGGCATGGCCAAGGTCATCCGCACCGAGCGGAGCAAGGTGGACATGGCCCAGGTGCTGAACGTTGGTGGGTTCTCGCTTGACCGTATTCTGGAGCACGAACCCGACTTCTTGAAAGACGCCGCCAAGCCAAAGACACTCAGCCTCGGTATGGCCGAGCACACCCACGGCGACCATTGCCACGACGACCACTGCGACCACCCCGATCACGACCATCACCACGATCACACGCACGACGATAGCATCGGTTCGATCGGTGTCGTGCTGGACGGAGCGGTGAATGCAAAGAAGTTGAACACCTGGCTGGGCAAGCTACTCCAGGAAAAGGGTCAGGACATCTTTCGGATGAAAGGCGTGCTGAATCTGAAAGGCGATGACCAGCGGTTCGTCTTTCAAGGGGTTCACATGATGTTCGACGGCCAGCCAGACCGACGCTGGAAACCAGGCGAGGAGCGGGTGAACAAGATGGTGTTCATCGGGCGGAACTTGAACCGCCAGGAATTGACGGACGGTCTGAAGAGTTGCATGGCGTAATCTGTGAGTCGCGACTGCCAGGGAGCGGGGATCGGTCACCTGTTCCCTGGCAGTCGTGGTTTGTCGGGGCAATCACTTCCTCGGCAGGTCGAATCGGTCGAGGTTCATTACCTTCACCCATGCCGCCACGAAGTCCTTGACGAACTTCTCCTTCGCGTCCTCACTAGCGTACACCTCGGCGAGCGCCCGCAGTTGCGAGTTCGAGCCGAACGCCAGATCGACACGGCTCGCAGTCCACCGCAACTCACCCTTCGCATCCCGCCCTTCGAAGAAGTGGTCGCACACTGCCGACTTCTTCCACTGCGTACCCTGGTCGAGCAGGTTGACGAAGAAGTCGTTGGTCAGAACCTCTGGCCGCTTGGTGAACCGCCCGAGTTCGGGATAACCGACGGTGGTGTTGAGCACCCGCATGCCGCCGACGAGCACCGTCATTTCCGGAGCGGTGAGAGTCAGTCGGTGGGCGCGATCGATCAGTTGCTCCTCGGCCGGGCGGTCGTTCTTCTTCACAAAGTGGTTGCGGAAGCCATCACCGGCCGGCTCCAGGTAGCCCATCGACTCGACGTCGGTCATCTCCTGGGTGGCGTCGGTGCGGCCGGGGGTGAACGGCACCTTCACCTCCTGGCCGGCGTTCTTGGCCGCCTTCTCGACGCCAGCGCACCCGGCCAGCACGATCATGTCTGCCAGCGACACCTTCTTGCCGCCCTTCGCCGTGGCGTTGAAATCGGCCTGCACCTTCTCCAGCACCGGCAGCACCTTGGCCAGTTCCTTCGGGTTGTTCACCTCCCAGTCTTTCTGCGGGGCGAGGCGGATGCGGGCGCCGTTCGCCCCGCCCCGCTTATCGGTGCCGCGGAATGTGCTGGCCGATGCCCACGCCGTGCTCACCAGTTGCGACACGCTCAGCCCGCTGTCCAGGATCTTCGCCTTCAGGTCGGCCGCGTCGGCGTCGTCGATCAGCGGGTGGTCGACGGCAGGCACCGGGTCCTGCCACAATTGCGGCTTGGCCACTTCAGGCCCCAGCAGGCGGGCGTGTGGACCCATGTCGCGGTGGGTCAACTTGTACCACGCCTTGGCGAACGCCTCCTCGAATTCCTTCGGGTTCTCGTGGAACCGCTTGGAAATCTTGGCGTAGGCAGGGTCCATCTTCAGCGCCAGGTCGGTGGTGAACATGATCGGCTGGTGCTTCTTGTCCGCGTTGTGGGCGTCGGGCACGGTGTTCTTGCCGCCGCCGTCCTTCGGGACCCACAGAGTTGCGCCGGCCGGCGACTTGGTCTGCACCCAGTCGTACTTGAACAGGTTGTTGAAGTAACCATTGCCCCACTTCGTCGGGGTGCTCGTCCACGCCCCTTCCAGCCCGCTGGTGATGGCGTCGGCCCCTTTGCCGGACTTGAACTTGCTCAACCAACCGAGGCCCATCGCCTCGATTGGTGC
>JALOQR010000335.1 GCA_025459365.1 Fimbriiglobus sp. | reverse complement strand
CAGCGTGTTCATGCCATCATTCGCAATGTTGACACGAAATCGCTAATAGTGCAAAAATCAATGGCGTTCGTGATCTCATATGATAAACAACGGAAGATCACTAAATTTGATAAGCGGGAAGTGTTTACGGGACCGTGATGGTCTCCCATTGGGCGTAGCCACCCCGTGTCACGGCGAACGAAGGAAGTCCTGCCCGCACTCCTCAAGCCCACGTCCTTGCCGTCCACCGCCGGGGTAGAGTCTCCCGGCGGTGGAGGATTTCTTGCCCTAATTCAGCAATTCCCCTTTTCCAACCAACTCGCCGCTCAACCGACGCGCTGACCTGCCGCAACCGCCGGCGGTGAACTCGGCAGGTAGTAGGCGTTGAGCCGCTGGCACATCTCGGCGGCATCACCGAACTTCCTGAACTTCAGCACGTCGGTCGTGCCGGCGGTGAACTCGGCGGCGTCCTGCTCGCCGCCAGGCAGCACTTCGAACACGGACCAGCCGCCAGCCGGCGATGGAGTGACGAGGTAGTGGTTCGCGCTGGACCGCGTGGGGTCCGTGGAGTTCTGCGTGGTGGCGGCAGGCATGATCGGCTCCGAGTGAGGGACGCCGGTCGGTGCCTGATCGTGCTTCATCGAACCCACGACCAATAGGATGGCCTGCCGCACGTCGGCGGGGGTGCGGAACGGGTACGCCGTTACGATGTCCGTGACCGACCCGCCGGCCTCACCGCCACTTGAACAACTTGATCGCCCCGAAGAACCCCACCCCGCCCCACGCCCCAAGCACCACCAGCGGGGAGAAGAACACCCCCGTCCAGTGCCCGCCAGGGGCAAGCAGCAACGCCTCGAATCCGGCCCCATCGTTGACCACCGCCCGCAAGCCGTTGTTCAGGGCCGTCAGCGGGAGCAGCTGAATGAGCGGCTGGAGCCACGCCGGAAAGGTGTCGGACGAGAAGAATACCCCGCTCACCAGCCACTGCGGGAGCATGAACGCGTTCATGAAGCCACTGGCCGTTTCGAGGGTGCGAACGCGGCTGGCGATGAGCAGGCCAACACCGGCGAAGCACCCCCCGCCCAGCAGTACGAGCAGGCCGAGTACCAGCCAGTTGCCGTGCACCGTCAGCCCGAACCCGACCGGCGCGGGCAGGTGGGCGACGCCAAGCAGCAGGGCGATCTCGATGAGGGTGAACAGCAACCGCGACAGGGCGATGCTGAGCATGAAGTCGGACTTCCGCATCGGGGTGGCGAGGTACCGCTTGAGCAGCTTCCGCACCCGCATATCGACGATCAGGAACCCTACCCCGAACAGCCCGCCGCCCATCAGGTTGGTGCCGATCAACCCCGGCACGAGGAAGTCGATGTACCGCCCACCCGACTGGTCCACCGCCTGGGTCGCTTCGGGCACTTTGGCGTCCGGATTGGCCTCGCGGAGGATGAGCACGTCGGCCGCTGCCTTGGCCAGCACACTGCCTGGCTGGTTGTCGTCGGCGACGGTGCGATACCGGGCCGAAGCGGCGGGGTCGGGTGTGACGACGAGCGACGTTTTGGCTGTCCGCAGGCGGTCGAGGGCGTCGGCTTCCGAGTTCAGTTCGACCTTCAGCCGCGGGTCTTTCTCCTTCCACCGCGCGACGAGTTTCTCTCCCTCGGCCCGCGTCTCGTCCGTCACCACCACGTCGATCTTGATCGACTCGACCGGGCGGTTGCGGAAGGCGGTGCCAAGGATGAACGCGAGCACCAGGGGGAAGCCGTACACCCAGAAGATGGCCGCCGGCTCGCGGAGGAACTCGCGGATGCGGGACAGTACGAGCTGAGACAGGGGAGACATAGGTTCTTTCGTGAGGCGGGAACCGGCGACGGCCGGCAACCCCCGCCGGGGTGGGCTGGCCCGCCGACAGCCGCGGTGCAACCCGATTCGGAATCAGTCTGCGTCGCGGAGTTGACGCCCGGTGAGGTTGACGAACACGTCTTCGAGGGTGGCATGGCGGGTGGTCAGCCCGGCCAGCTTCGCTCCCTGCGTCCGGAGCAACTCCAGCAATGCCGGCAGGGCGGCCGGCGGGTCAGACACGGTCAGCGTGAACCCGCCGTCGGGGGTCGGCCGTGCCGAGCGTACCGACTTCACCGATTGCAGCACCTCCGGTGTCACGTGGGCTGCCGAGCCGTCGAGGGTGAAGTCGATGACGTGTTCGCCGCCGAGTTGCAGGATGAGTTCGTTCGGGGTGCCGAGCGCGATGACCTTGCCGTGGTCGATGATGGCCACCCGATCGCAGAGCTTTTCGGCTTCGTCCATGTAGTGGGTGGTGAGCAGGACCGTCCGCCCGCGGGCCTTGAACTCGCGGATCACGTCCCAGAGTTGCCGGCGGCTTTGCGGATCGAGGCCGGTGGTCGGCTCATCGAGGAACAGCAGATCAGGGTCGCCCACCAGAGCACAGGCGATGGCGAGCCGCTGCTTCTGCCCGCCGCTGAGCTTGTCGACGAACGCCCGCACCTTCTCCTGAAGCGATACCCGGGCGATCGCTTCCTCGGCGGGGATGCCCTTCTTGTAAAAGCTGCGGAAGAGGGCGACCGTCTCGCCGACGTTCAGTTTGTCGGAGAGCCGGGTTTCTTGGAGCGAGATGCCGATCCGCTCGCGGAGGTCACGCTCGTTTTTGTCCCAGCGTCCGCCGAGTACCTCCACCTCGCCGCCGGTCGGTTCCAGCAGCCCTTCCAGGATTTCGAGCGTGGTGGTTTTGCCGGCCCCGTTGGGCCCGAGCAGGCCGAAGCACTCGCCCGTCTTCACCTCCAGATCGACGCCGCGAACGGCCTCCACCGGTGGGTTGGCGGGATACGTTTTCGTGAGTCCGGCGACGCGAATGGCGAGCGACATGAAGGGAATGATAGGACGCCGGGAAGGGCAGCGCAACCGCTCGTGGGAGCGTTACCGCGCCAGCCGGACCAAGCCTTCGGAGTCACACCCACCCTTCATCCAGCCTTCCCCGATTCGACATGAGGGCAGGTTAAAACTCTGGCGTGTGGTGGTCGGCCTCGGCCACCGTTCCTGTTCTCTCCGGAGGGGGTTGACATGGGGAAGCGTCGAACGGGGTTCACGCTGATCGAGTTGTTGGTGGTGATCGCCATCATCGCGATCCTGATCGGCCTGCTCCTGCCGGCCGTGCAAAAAGTCCGCGAAGCGGCCGCCCGCATGCAGTGTAGCAACAACATGAAGCAGATCGGGCTGGCGTTCCACAACTTCGAGAGCGCCAACCAGTTCTACCCGGAAGGGCCGTACGACGGCGACCCGAGTCTGCCCGGGATGCAGTACAACGAGGCCCCCGGCCAGTACGAGGGGAGCACCTGCTGCAACGCGGCCAGCCCGAACGGGTGGAGCCACTGGTTCAAGATTTTGCCGTACATCGAGCAGGAGAACGTGTACCGGCTCGCTCGGTTCGATCTGCCACCGATCCACAGCGGACGCCCCGCCAACTACAACGGCGAAGACGACGTCGCCCGTGCTCTCATCAAGACGTACTACTGCCCGTCACGCCGCGCCCCGACGGGTTATGGAGCTGCTCTGTTCGGCCGTTGCGACTACGCCGGGAGCGCCGGCTTCTACCAGGGTGAAGTTCACGAGAACGCCGGTGACGTGCCGGCCGCCCCGCTCGGCCTTGCCCCGCGCCGCAACGAACGCACCAACGAGAACTTCGGCAACACCCCCGGCCGGCGTGGCTACATCGTGTGGCCGGTGCAAGGAGCCAAGCGGCGGATCGGCGACGTGACCGACGGCACCTCAAACAGCATCCTCGCCGCCGAGAAAGCCCTCCCGCCCAACCGCCACGGCGCGGACGGCGGTGACAACGAACGCTGGAACAACGCCGGCTGGGACGAGTGCGTGGTGCGCTACCACTTCCCACCACGGCAAGACTCCGCCCGCGACAACTGGGCGTTCTGCAACGGCCCGGATGCCAACCCTGCCGCGTGGCCGGGCAACAACGGCTGCGTGCCAAGCACCCAACCGGGCGGAACCCTGTGGCGGCGGTACTTCGGCTCCGCCCACGGGAGCGGGGTCAACGCCGTGTTCGGTGATGGATCGGTTCGCCACATCCGCTACTCGGTCAACCCGATCTCGTTCATGCGGGCGATCGTGATCGACGACGGCCAGGTGTTCAACCTGGACGACCTGTAACACACCCCCATCCGGAGTGACTGGAATGCTGCGTTGGTTCGTCGCGATCGTAATCGTGTTCTCCTCTCTCGCGGCCGTCGGCTGCGGGGGTGGGACGGTGATCAACACCGCTCCCCTGACCGAAGAGCAGAAAAAGGCCATCAAGGAAGAGGACCAGCGGGTCGCCGAGGAGGAAGGAGGCAAGCCGGTTAAGCCTGGAAAGCCCGCTCCCAAGAGGTGACCGCCGTTCGCGGCGGCATCTTGCGGAGCGGGGTCCAACCGGACCCCGCTCCCTTCGTTTTTCTACCGTTCTCCGAGGTCATGCTCATGCGACTCCCGACCGTGATCGGGCTGGTGTCGTGTTTTGCGATGCTCGTCGGCTGCGAGCCGTCCACGAAGACTCCAACACCTGCCCTGCCCACTCCGGCTGATAGCAGCCACTGGAAGCAGGTCGACAACTTGGAGTACCTGAACTGGAAGAAGTTCCCGGTCGGTACGGAAGTGGTCCGCACCAATGTCACAACCACGGCTGGCAAGTCAGTCACGATGGTCGAGCGGTTCATCCTGAAGGCAGTGTCCGACGCCGAGGTGATTGTCGATCGGCAGAACACCACCACGCACAGCGAGGGGGGCTACCACCAGGCGAACCCGCCTGACCCGCGGAAGATCACGCCCCGCATTCTGGTTCATCCGGAGGTAGACGCGGACAACTTCTCCAAGCCCGACCCAAAG
>JALOQR010000334.1 GCA_025459365.1 Fimbriiglobus sp. | reverse complement strand
CTGGCCCCCCTCCCCCCACCCGACGTGAAGGCCGTTCGCGTGGCCCACCTGACCCTCTCCCCGCCAGTGCCAGCCACCGCCGACGAAATGGCTGCCTTGGCCGCACGGCTTTCCCCCGACCCGACCAAGGGGCCGCCCGCCCGCGTCACCGGAGCCTACAAGACCATCCTGCGCCTCGACCGCACGGCTGCCAGCGCCAGCGGGAAGTCGGTCGAGGCCGACCTCGGGCCATTCGAGCGGACTGTTCCCCTCACGCCCGATGGCCGTGGTTTCACCCTGACCAAGACGCCGACCGTGACGGTCAAAGCCACCCTACTGGGATCGGTGCGGCTCGCCGAAGGGCCGAACGTGAAAGATAACCGCATCGATCTGGGAGCGTACAGCGTGCGCTCTGGGCTGGAACGGGTGATTGCCCTGGTGTCAGACACTCCCGGACTCGATCTGGAAGTGGTGCCCGAACAGACCGAACCGCGATTCCTCAAGCCCGACCCCGACCTGAAGGCCGAACGAAAAGGAGACCGTACACGGTGGTCGCTCACCCTGCGGATCGACAAGGACGTGGGCGGCGGTGAGCTGAAGGCCGGCAGCGTAGTCGTGCTGCGGATCAAGGACACCGGCCAACTGGTGCGGATCCCAGTGGTCGGCCGCGGGTCGAACTGACCGCCCACCTTCTCATTTCCCTCTCACCACCTTCGTCCGAAGATTTCGCCGGACCCCCTCGGGGCACGCCCAGCACTTCAGTCGGGCGGCCCCGTCTCCCTCCCATGGAGGACGTGTGATGAAGTGGCAACTGGCGGCAGCGGTGGCAGTGGTGGCGGTGGCCGGTGTGGCCTCGGCCCAGCAGCGGCAGCCCGGCGGCATGGGCCGTGGCATGCAGCAGCAATCGCTGTACATGCTCGCCCTGACCAACGCCGACCTGCAGAGCGAACTGAAGATCACCGACGAACAGAAGAAGGGGATGAAAGAGCTGGTGGACAAGGCGGCCGATCTGACCAAAAAGCGGCAAGAGGCCTTCACTGGTGGGCAGATCGACCGCGAGAAGATGCAGGAACTGACCCAGGCCGCCACCAAACTGGCCGAAGAAGCCAAGACCAGCATGGAAAAGGCGCTGACTGACGACCAGAAGAAGCGGATCAAGCAAATCGATGTGCAACGGAAGGGCTTCGCCGCCTTCTCCGACGAAGAAGTGGCCAAGGCGATGAAACTGACCGACGACCAGAAGGCGAAGATGAAGACCCTGGGCGAGGAAATGCAGAAAGCCCGCGGCGAACTGGCTCGGGAGTTGGGCATCGGCGGCGGCGGCGGCCAGCGGCCCGACCCGGAGAAGATGGCCGAACTCACCAAGAAGTCGGCCGCCCTGGCGACGGAGACGATGGAGAAGGCGAAGAAGGAACTGACCGATGACCAGAAGAAGACCTGGACCGACCTGACCGGCCCGGCCTTCGACGTCAGCAAGCTCCAGCAGCGACCGATGCGGCGGGACAACTAACCGCAGCCGGTGGCGGCTACGCGCGGCCCGGCAGGTGTCGTCCGGAAGGTTCCGGGCGACACCTGCCGGGCCGTCGCCGTCGGCGGAGTCTCAGGAACATGAATTGGGGAGAGTAGGTCCACTGTTCGCCTCCCCACACCTCGACATCAGAACGGCCCTGCCTACCCAGTTCGCCGGCTCACTTCCACTTGATTCGCCTGCCGCCGCTGGTATACCTCCACGTTCATTCAGACTATTCCCATAGCCTCCTCTCGCCCGCGGAGGGTGACCCGATGCCGCCCATGGTTCGCGCCCTGCTCGCCGTCGCCCTGGCCGCCCTGCCGGCCGCCGCTCAGTCGTTCCCGGCGCTGGCGAGGGTGAAGGCGAACGCCACGAGCGTCCGCGGCACCGCCGGCGATCTGTCTCCCGAGACGGGCAGGCTACCCGCCGGCGAGCGGGTGATTGTGCTGGCCGCAGAAGGGAACGACTGGCTGGCCATTCAACCACCGAACGGCTCGGTGAGTTGGGTACCCTGGACGCTCGTCGAGCCGCAGGCCAAGCCCGGCCCGGACGGCAAGCTGCCAGAACGGTTCAACGCGGTAGTGACGGCCGAGGATGGTGCCTTCATCCGCCCCGGTGCCGCCGATACCGCCCGCCCGCTCGGCGTCCAACGGACCCGGCTTCCCAAGGGGAGCGTGGTGCAGGTGTGGGGGTCGCGAACAAAAGTGAAGGTGGACGGCGACGAGCAGGAGATGTTCTGGTACCCGATCATCGCCCCGAAGGAAGATGTGCGGTACGTCCGGCGGGAGGCGCTGGAGTGGGCCGGAGCCGCCCCGCCAACGCCGAACTTCGTGGTCAAGGCTGGTGGTAGCACCAGCAAACCGCTGCCAGGAGCAGCACCCGAAGCGGCCACGCCGGGGTCAGCGAGCAAGGGCGACTTCACCCTGAGCGTGCCGAACAGCGGCGATCGCCCCCAGTTTCCCACCACCCCGAACGCTACCAAGCCGGCCGACTGGCCGAGCAACTACCCGCTGTGGCGCGACGCTGAAAAAGCCCGTGGGGCCGGCGACTACAAGCAGGCCCGCGAGTTGTTTACCAAGCTCGCCCAGGAGGTGAGCCGTGAGGGGCCAGGGCAAGACCTGGAACTGGCCAACCTCTGCTACGACCGCATCTACAACACCCTCGGCGGTAGTGCTAGTGGCAGTGGCAGTGGCAGTGGCGGAGGTGCGGCATGGCGTCCACCGGCAAAGGCCGATCCACCGGCTGGGGTGCGAGTGGAAGGCCGGCTCGTCGCCACCAATGCCCTGCTCGACGGCAAGTGGAAGATCTACTTGCTCACCGACGAAGCGGCGTTCGTGCAGCGGTACATCGTATCCGGTGGGGCGGACCTCGATCGGTACGTCGGGCAGTGGTCGGCCGACCGGCGGAAGTTCAGCGGGCCGGTGGTGGAGGTGAGCGGAAGCGAAATACGCCCCGACAGCCTCCGCGGCGACCGCGTCCTGGTCGCTTCCGACGTGCGAACAAAGTGACCCGCCCCCATTCCCCTTGCCCGCCGGCCGCTGGCGTTCCATAATCGCCGTTCACCCGAACAAGGAGGTTCTGGTCCATGCGAATTCGAACTCAGTCTACGGTTGTCACCCTGTCGGAAGCCCCAACGATCGACCCGATCGAAGCCCGCTGGGCAGCCGAAGCGGTGGGCAGTCTGTCTCGTCAGTTGTCAGCCGATAGCATCGTCGGCATGGTACTTGCCCAGGCCCAGCGGGAGCTGAGCAGCCTGGCCACCAGTTCGGCCCCATCCGACGCCGACATCCTCGGCCCGGTGCGGGTGCGGGTGGCCGCCTGACCCACGAACCGGGAGGCATCTCATGTCGAAACGAGCTGTCGGCGTGATCGGCACGGGCTGGGTCGGTGCAAGTGTGTGTATCTCCACCCTACACAGCGGCCTCGCCGAGGAACTGCTTCTGGCGGACGCCAAGCCGGGTCTGGCCGAGGGCGAGGCCCTCGACCTGAGCCACGGGGGCAGCTACTACCCGACGGCCGAGGTGCGGGCGGTGGGCGGGGTGGCCGACATGCTCAATACCGACGCCATCGTCATTGCCGCCGGCCGCGGGGGTAAGCCGAACGAATCTCGCCTCGACCTGCTCCGCGACAACGCCGCCGTCGCCCGCGGCATCGCCGAACAACTCCGCCACTACCGCGGGGTGATCGTGGTGGTGTCCAACCCGGTGGATGTGCTCACACGCGTGATGACCGAGGCGAGTGGACTGCCACCCGAGCGGGTGATTGGCACTGGCACCGTGCTCGATACCGCCCGACTGCGGCAGGTGCTAGGCCGTGAGTTGGGCGTGTCGCAGAACTCCGTCCACGCGATGGTGGTGGGTGAGCACGGGGATTCTGAAGTGGTGCTGTGGAGTTCGGCTACAGTCGGCGGGGTGGCGGTGCGGGCGTACCCCGGTTGGAAAGCCGACCGCGAAGGCGACCTGGCGACGGAGGTACGGCGGGCGGCCTACGAGATCATCCAGCGGAAGGGGGCGACCAACCACGCCATCGGGCTCTGTACGGCGGCGGTGCTACGGGCGGTGCTGCGGGACCAGCACCAGGTGCTGACGGTCAGCCGCGTGCAACCGGGCCTGGACGGGGTGGCGCTGTCGCTGCCGACGGTGGTGTCGGCCGGCGGGGCAGTGACCGTGCTGGAGCCGGCCATGACCGACGACGAACGGGCCGGGCTGTCCAAGTCGGCCGACGTGCTGGGGAAGGCGTTCGCCTCGATCGGTGGTGGGTGAACGCGGTGCGGCACATGAGCCAACCCCGTGAGGGGTCAGGTAGGAATCGCTCCCGGCTTCTCGAGCGGGCAATCGTGATGACCGAAGCCGAGTGGTGGACGGCGTCCAGTCCACAGAGGATGGGCGAACTCGTCTGGAATCAAGTATCCGATCGGAAGCGTAGACTTTTCGAGTGCGCCTGTTGCCGTCGCGTGTGGGGGGAGTTGACTGATCAGCGTTGTCGCAACGCGGTGGAAGTTGCCGAACGTCAGGCCGATGGGGCCGCGACGCGTGCCGAACTCGATGTCGCCGGGAACCATCACCGCCTACTCACCCGGCCAACCGTTCCACCTCTGGGCACGTCAGTTCAAACCGAAGCCATTCGCTGCGGTCGGGTTCAACATCGCCGTCGATTTCCCGGCGGTCGGCGGTCATCCGGCGTTCGCCCTGCCTTCGGAGATTATCCGCGGGGTCCTTCAAAAAGGTGAAGCCGCCGCCCAGGCTGACCTCCTCCGCTGCATCGTCGGCAACCCGTTCCGGCCGGTCGCCTTCGCCACGGGTTGGCGCTCCGAATCCTCGGTCGCCCTCGCGGCCACCATCTACGCCGACCGTGCCTTCGACCGACTTCCTCTCCTCGCC
>JALOQR010000333.1 GCA_025459365.1 Fimbriiglobus sp. | reverse complement strand
GCCAGCCCGCCGACCGGCGAGCCGTTCCTGCGGCGGATCGAGGCGACGTTCGGCAAAGACCCCGACGGCAAGTTCCGCCTGCGGGCGTATAAGGCTTTCCTACCGGGCAGCAAGACGGAAGCGCCGATCCCGTTCACCGGGCGGTGACGCCCAGCTTCGTAGGGTGGGTCCAGCGACGGCCTCCGTCGCGCCGACCCACGCGGGCGGTTCCCTCCCGTGGTCATCGCGGTCCGGACGGACCCGCTCGACCCACCCTACACGATCTTCGCCTCCAGCGCCGCCACCCGCGCTTTCAAGCTCTCAATCTCGGCGAACGCCTCGGCCAACTTCGCTTCCAGATCGGGCCGAGCGGCCACCGTCCGCGGGGTGGGCGGAGCACTTTCACCTCCCCCGCCGTACTTCGCTCGCTCGGCGGCCAACTCTTCTGGCATGTGGAAGGCATGCGTTACCACCGCCCCGCGGCCGGGCGGAGTGAGATACACCACGAAGTTCCGCCGTTGCAACTCCCGCAGGTGGTTTCGGAGCGTGTCCAGATCGGGAATGTCGTCCATGCGGCTCGCCCGGCCCCGCAGGTCGCCTTCGGTTTGTGGTCCGCGGAGCAGCAATTCGGCGAGGATGGCCATCTCGAACTTGTTCACCTTCCACAGGTCGTACAACAGGTGTTTCCACTTCTCGACCCGCCCGCCCTGGATCCGCAGTACCAGCACTTTGCGGTTGAGTTCAAGCAACACCTCCTCCACTTCGTCCTCATCCAGGCTCATCACCGGGTCGCGGTTGCTCTTTTGGTTGCAGCCGGTGGTAACGCCGTTCACCGACATCGGGTAGGTGTCCCCGCTACCGGTCTTCTGCTTCTCGATGAGCACGCCAAGAACCCGCCGTTCGAGCGGTGGGAGGGGTTCCCAGGTGGGCGGGAGGGGGGCTTCCGGCTCGGCAGATGGGGGGGATACGTCGGACATCGCGAAGCTCCGCTTCGGGGGTTGCGGAGAAGGATATAGACAGGCAGGGAAGACCTCACCCCCCCGTCCCCCCTGTCCGGGGTCGATCAACGCCTGGGCATCAAACGCATGTTCTTCTATCGGAGTGGATATGGTGTACCGCCGGGCACGCCCCCCCCCCCTCTCTGCCACACTGCCACCTGCCACACACATACCCCCCCCGGCCAGGGACACCCCAAAAGTGGCGAAAATCAGCCACGAAACGGGGGTGCGGTCCGCATGGAAACAGAACTGGCCGGCCTCCGTGGGGGGAGACCGGCCAGCCGTGAGCGTCGCGGGAAATCGCGGCAGGATCAGCCGACGAGTTCCTTGATGGCCACGCCTTCTTTGCCCTTGTCGTCGGCGGCGATGGCGGTCGGCCGGCCGAGATTGTCGCGGATCTGGGTCTTGGGGTCGAGGCCGAGGCCAGCGTACAGGGTGGCGTAGAGGTCCTGGATCTGCACCGGGGCGTCCTTCGGCGAGCCGCCGTCGGCCTCGGTGCTACCGTGGGCGATGCCGCCCTTGAGGTTGCCCCCGCCCACCACCACGCTCCACGCCCGTGGGTAGTGGTCGCGGCCCATGTTGGCGTTGAGCTTGGGGGTCCGGCCGAACTCACCCATCCACACGATGACCGTATCCTTCAGCTTGCCGCTCTGGGCGAGGTCTTCGACCAGGCTGCCCATCCCTTTATCGAGGGTGGGAAGGGTGCGGCCGAGGGCGGGGAAGATGCCGTTGTGCATGTCCCAGCCGCCGAGGCTGACTTGCACACAGGCGACACCGGCCTCGACCAACTTGCGGGCGAGCAAGCAACCGCGGCCGAAGCCGTTGTCGCCGTAGCGGTCTTTCAGGTCTTTCTGGTCCTGGCTGCTGGTGAAGCTGAACACTTCCTTGCGGTTCGACACCACCAGGTCGAGTGCTTTCTTGTAGACGTCCTTGTGAGCTTGCACCGCGTCGGCCGGCACGCCGGTTTTCAGCCCCAGCCCCTTGTGCTTGGGGTCGTTCCCTTCCAGAGTGTCGAACAGGGCGGCCCGGCGGGCCATTTGCTCCTTCACGTCGCCGGGGGCCTCGATGTTTTCGGGGATCTGGCCGGGCTGCTGAACGGTGAAGTTGGCATACTTCATGCCGAGGAAGCCGGGGCCGGCCCCACCGGGCAACCCGCCGACGCTGATGAACCCCGGCAGATCCATCCCCTTCATCGCCTCGGCGTCCTGAGCATACTGGTAGCTCAGCAGAGCACCGATGTGCGGGAAGTCGGAGAGCGGGCTGGGCGAGCGGCCGGTGCCCATGAGGTACGACCCGCGGTTGTGGTCGCCCTCTTTGGTGGTGAGCGAGCGGATGATCGACAGGTTCTTGAACTGCTTGGCGACCGTCGGCATGGTCGAGGTGATCTGAATGCCGCTGGCCGAGGTGCTGAGCGGCTTCGGGGCCGCCTCGCCCCCGCCGTTCGGGTGGTCGGGCTTCATGTCCCACAGGTCGATGGTGGTTGGCCCACCGCCCATCCACAGAACGATCAGGCTCTTGTTCTTCTTCTTCATCTCGGCGGCCTGGGCCGAGAGGTTGGCCAGGAAACTCATGCCGGGGACGGCGACAGCGGCCCCCGCGGCGGCGTGTTTCAGGAAGTGCCGGCGGTCGGTGATGCCGAACATGGTCAGTCCTCGGGGTCGGTGGAGCGGTTGGGAGGTAGGGTAGGCCGCGGGGAGCGGCGGTGTGTCGAGCGTGCCGGATTCAGGTCCGGGCGGCAATTCATCACCCGGTGCCGACAAGAGTTACGTCGTGCAGGGCGGGTTGCCGACAGGGTACGGGGTGAGACGCCTCCAACCCCGGCGAGTTCCACAAATTCCGGCCATCGCGTCGGCCGAATTAGAATACCGTAACACATACCGAGTATTAGTGAGTGTGATCCGACCTCGAAAGCGGCAGGGAAAGAACCTATGGACACCCCGACGGGCGGTTCGGAGTCAACAGCTCTCGCGGTCTTGGAAACCCTGGCACGGGCAAACGAACTGCCGTTCGACCCGACCAAAGCTGGGAATGCATTCCGTCGGGCGACTGTTGAAATCCCCCCGACCGAACCCCGTGCTGCTCGCCGCCGGCTTGCCCTCGCTGCCGAGAGCCTGGGCCTCCAGGTGATCCCGCGGCAACTGTCGGTGCGGGAAGCGATTGCGGTCGCCGCCTACGACGGACCTCTGGCGATCTACACCGTCACCGACGACGGCTCTTCACGCTGGTTCATGCTCATTGAGGGCCGGGGCGGGTTGGGCCGGCTCGCCATGCCGGGGACCGATACTCCCGCCCCCATGCTCCGCCCGGAGGAGATCGCCCGGCAGATCGGGGCGGCCAACCCCGACGCCGTCATTGAATGGCACACGGCCCGCCCCACCTCGACGCTCGCCGAGTTGGCCACCCCCATCGGCGACATCCACCATGCCCCCGGCGACGATCCACACGCCCACGCTCAGCACGACGATCACGGGCACGGGCATGGGCACGGGCATGGGCACCACATGCCCCCGCTTCGCCGGGTGCTGACGCTCCTCAAACCGGATCGCCGCGACTTATGGGTGGTGATCCTGTTTGCCGTTGGGATCGGGGTGTTCAGCCTCGTGGCCCCGGTGGTGGCGATGGCAGTGGTCAACCTGGCCGCCCTCCAGACGCTCGGCCAGCAAGTGATTGTGCTCAGCCTTGCCCTGCTGGCGGCTCTGGGCATCGCGGCCTTCTTGCAGATCCTTCAAACGATCACGGTCGAGTACCTCCAGCAACGGATCTTCGTGAGGGTGGCCGACGACCTGACGTACCGTCTGCCGCGAGCCGATACCGCCGCCTTCGACCGCCAGCACGGCCCGGAATTGCTCAACCGGTTCTTCGACGTCCTGACCGTGCAGAAGTCGTCGGCCACTTTGCTACTCGACGGCGTCACCATCGTCATCCAGATCCTGGTCGGGCTGACACTCCTGGCGTTCTACGATACCGCCCTGATCGGGTTCGACCTGGTGCTCATCGCCTGCCTGCTGTTCATGATTTTCGTGCTCGGCCGCGGAGCGGTAAAGACGGCCATCCGTGAAAGCATCGCCAAGTATGCGGTGGCGGGATGGATGGAAGAAGTGGCCCGGCACCGGGTGGCGTTCAAGATGGCGGGCGGCCCGCGCTACGCCTTCGAGCGGGGGGATCAACTCACCCGTGAATACCTGCTCGCCCGCCAGGCCCACTTCAAGAAAGTGATCGCCCAGTTCGGCTTCGCCCTGTTCCTTCAGGCGTTCGCCAACGCGGCCTTGCTCGCGCTCGGCGGCTACCTGGTGGTGGATGGCCAGATCACCCTCGGCCAACTGGTCGCGGCCGAGATCGTCGTCACGCTGGTGGTGGCGACCTTCACCAAATTCGGCAAGCAGTTCGAGAGCTACTACGACCTGCTCGCCGCCGCCGAAAAGCTCGGCCACCTGATCGACATCCCCCTGGAACGCAGCACCGGGGTGCCGCATGTCCCTCACTCGGGGGGCACCAAGCTCGAAGTTCACGCGGTCAGCTTCGCCTACGACCCGCACCGCCCACCGGTGGTCCACGACCTGTCGCTCACTCTCAACCCTGGCGAGCGAGTGGCCCTCATGGGGCCGAACGGGTCGGGCAAAACAACCCTGGTCGAACTCATCTTCGGACTGCGAGCGCCGAACCACGGGCGGATCGAGGCCGATGGCACCGACCTGCGGGACGTCAAGCTGGAGTCGTTCCGCGAGCACACAGCCATCGTGAAGGGGATGGAGATCTTCGAGGGGAGCGTGCTGGCGAACGTGCGGATGGGCCGCGACCACATCAGTTTGCACGAAGTTCGGGCGGCGCTCGAACGAGTCGGGCTGCTCGAACGCATTCTCGACCTGCCGCAAGGGCTGAACACCGCCATGCAGACGAGCGGGGC
>JALOQR010000068.1 GCA_025459365.1 Fimbriiglobus sp. | reverse complement strand
CCGCCTCATACCGCCCTCGGCATCACTCGCACACCGGCCCTTGCCGTTCCCGGCTCGGGTTCTCTCACCGCAGAGCCGCAAGTACCATACACCCTTCTTCCGTCCCGCGGTTATTGCCGAGTGTTTATGCGCGTCGTGCTCGCCGAGAAGCCGTCTGTTGCCCGCGAGATCGCCGCCGTACTCGGCGCGAACTCCCGTCAGGACGGTTACCTGGAAGGGGCTGGTCATCAGGTGACATGGGCGCTCGGCCACCTGGTCACCCTTCAAGAACCCGACGACTACGACCCGGCGCTCAAGCGGTGGACGCTGAACACCCTCCCGTTCGTCCCCGAACAGTTCGGACTCAAACTCATCGACGAGCCGCGTGCGGGCAAACAGTTCGGCATCGTGAAACGCCTTCTGAAGGCCGCCGACGAGGTGATCTGCGCGACCGACGCCGGCCGCGAGGGCGAACTCATCTTCCGGTACATCCAGGAGTTGGCCGGGGCCACCCGCAAGCCGTCCCGCCGACTGTGGCTGAACTCGCTCACCGAAGCCGCCATCCGCGACGCCTTCCGCCGCCTCCAACCGCTCGCCGACTACGACCGCCTGTACGCCGCCGCGCGTTGCCGCAGCCAGGCCGACTGGGTGGTCGGGCTGAACGCCACCCGCTTCTACACCGTCCGTCACCGCGATGCCGGCGGCCGGCTGTGGAGCGTCGGCCGGGTGCAAACGCCCGTCCTCGCCCTGGTGGTGCGGCGAGACGACGAGATCCGTGGGTTCAAGCCCGAGCCGTTTTGGGAATTACTGACTCTCTACCGGGAGGTGATTTTCAAGTTCACCGGAGACCGCTTCAAGAAGGAGGCCGACGCCCTCGCCGCACTGGAAAAGGTACGGGATCACCCGTTCGTCGTCGGTACCGTCGAGCGGAAGACGGAGCGGGATCTACCGCCGCAACTATTCGACCTGACCGAACTGCAACGACACATGAACCGCCGCCGTGGGCTGTCGGCCGACGCCACTCTGAAGGCCGCGCAGAGCCTGTACGAGGCCAAGCTCATCACCTACCCACGAACCGACTCCCGGCACCTGACGAACGACTTGAGAGGGCAGGTGAAAAGTGCCCTCGAAGCACTCCGGCCGTTCCACCCGGACGCGATCGGGCGTCTCGACCTCTCCGCCCTTGCCTTCACCGGTCGGATCGTGGACGACTCGAAAGTGCGAGATCACCACGCCATCATCCCCACCGGGAAGGTGCCGGGGGATCTGCCGTTCGCCGAGCGGGCGGTGTTCGACGCGGTCGTAATCCGCCTGATTGCTTGCTTCTACCCTGCCTGCGTGAAAGAAGTGACGACCGTGAACGGAACGGCGAACGAGGTGCCGTTCCGCGCCCGGGGGGTACGGGTCGTGGACCCAGGATGGATGGTACTCTACCCAGTGCGGGACGACGACAAGAAGCCAGACGAACAGGCGTTGCCCGAGTTCCGCACAGGTGAGAGCGGCCCGCACGAGCCGTCGGTGAAGAAGGGGGAGACGACGCCACCAAAGCCGTACACGGAGGCGACGCTGCTTGGGGCGATGGAGACGGCCGGCAAACTGGTGGACGACGAGGCGTTGCGGGAGGCGCTCAAGGAACGCGGGCTGGGCACCCCGGCCACGCGGGCCGCCACCATCGAAACGCTTCTGAACCGCGGGTACATCGTTCGCGAGGGCAAGGCGGTGGTGTCCACCGACGCTGGCCGCTACCTGATCGCCCTGGTGAGGGACCGCGGGCTGAAAAGCCCAGAACTCACCGGCGAGTGGGAGGCACGACTCCGAGAGGTGGAACGAGGCGAACTCGACCCGACCCGGTTCATGGCCGATATCGCCGACTACACACGGGGCATCGTCCGCGGGAGTGAGGGCGACGCGGTGGATGAATCTCGGCTGGGCGAGTGCCCGCGGTGCGGCCGGCCGGTCGTGGAGGGGCAGCGCGGGTACGGTTGCTCGGGGTGGAAGGGCGGCTGCCCGTTCGTGCTGTGGAAGGAGTACAAGGGCGGGCAGTTAGAAGTCGGCCACGCTCGCGAACTGCTTCAACGGCGAGCGTTATTCCGTCCGCCGCCGTTTGAAGGGTCCGAGGGTGTCATCCTGACCCTGTCCGACGCCGGGGCCGTACTGGAGGTCCGCACCCCACAGGCGGAAGGCCCACGGCCGGCCAAGTTGGCGAAGGGGACGAACCCAACACGAACACGCCGCACACAATCCAAAGACGGGGCTGTACCGAAGGTCCGCCGTCCCAAACCGTCGGCCGAGGCCGGAACCGGCGGTGAGACGAAGGCCAAGAAGTCGGCCGACGGCCCGCTCGGCGACTGCCCGCTGTGCAAGGCGACAGTGATCGAGGGGGAGCGGGGATACGGGTGCAGCGGGTGGCGGAATGGGTGCAAGTTCGTCATCTGGAAGACGATCGCCGGCAAGAAGGTGTCCGCCACCACCGCACGGGCACTGCTCAAGAAAGGCGTCAGCCCGCGGCTCAAGGGGTTCAAGTCGAAGAACGGGAACACGTTCGACGCCCGGCTCAAGTTGGAGAACGGGGCGGTACGGTTCGACTTCGATGCGTGAAACCGAACGGAGTGCAATTGAATGGCACTTCAGAACACCGTCGGTTGAGTGGCTGAGTCGTCTTCAGGCATTGGTTTTGCCCCGGTGACAGCCAGTACGGTTCTGGTCGTATGAGGGCGGAGCAGAAGATTTGTCGGATCGGGACTCGGCACGTGGAGTCCAGAACACCGGATGGCCGAGCCAGCATTGGTGTGGCGAAAGGGTTGACGCTGCGTGGGGTATCTGAAATCAGACCGGACGATTCCACGACCGACCGAAACGGCTACAATGGCCGCACTCGGACAGTCGCCCGAGACCGGATAGAGGTGCCGCATGGCTAGCCCGAACGTGATGGAGTTTACCGCCGACACCTGGGACAGCACGGTGGCGAGCGGGGTGGTGGTGGCCGACTTCTGGGCGCCGTGGTGCGGGCCGTGCCGCGCCCTCGCTCCCGAGGTCGATAAGGTCGCCGATCAGTTCGCCGGCAAGGCGAAAGTGGGTAAGGTGAACGTTGATGAAAATCCCGACCTGGCCGTCAAGTACGACGTGAACACCATCCCCCGCATCCTCATTTTTAAGGGGAGCGATCAACCGGTGTTCGAACACGTCGGCATCATCAAGGCCGAAGATCTGGCGCGGGTCATCTCGGCCCACCTGTAAGCTAAAATCGGAACACCCACCGGCGGCCCGCCTCCCTACGGACGGCGGGCCGTTTCCTATCCGGACCGGCCATGACCGCACCCGCCCCATTCGCCGATCTCCGCGACCAACTCACTGCTGCCGGCCCGCTCGCCGCCGCCGATGCCCTGTGCGATCGCCTGCGGCAAGCCGAAGATTTTCAGGCCCTCTTCTATGCCCTCTTGCTCAAGAAACGGGTGCAGTTGGGGGTGTCGCCGTTCCCCACTGGCCCGGCAGCTGATTTGCCGGAATCGACCCACGCCGAGTACGAACAGGCCATTCGCGAGGCCGGGCGGGAGGTCGGCGGCATCTACTTGAAGCGAAACGACCTGTTCAAGGCGTGGGGGTTCTTCCGGATGCTCGGTGAACCGGAACCTGTGCGGGCGGCGCTGGAAGCCTACACACCGGGGGAAGACGACGACATCTACGGCGTGGTCGATATCGCCTGGCAGCAGGGCGTTCACCCGACCAAGGGATTCGACCTCGTCCTCACCCGCAGTGGCATCTGCTCGGCCATCACGATGGTCGGCGGGGCCGATCTGAGCCGCTCTCCGGACGTGCGGGACTACTGCGTGAAAGGATTGGTGCGGGCGCTTCACGCGCAACTGAAAGAGCGGCTCACCGGCGACCTGACCGGCCGCGGGGTGAGCGTGCCAGCCGATGTCACGGTGCGGGAACTGATCGCCGGCCGCGACTTCCTCTTCGCCGACGATTCCTATCACATCGACACCTCACATCTGAGTTCGGTGGTGCAGTTCGCCATGCACCTGCCGCCGTGCCCGGAACACGACCTGGCCGCCGAACTGTGCGAGTACGGGGCAAAGCTCTCGCCCAACCTCCAGGGCGATACCCACCCGCCGTTCGAGAATGGGTATGCCGATTACCGGGTGTATCTGGGCGTGGTGGCCGACCACGACCGCGAAGCAGGCATCGCCCACTTCCAGGCGAAACTGCCGGCCGCGAAGGAAATGGGCAACACGCTCCCGGCCGAGGTGCTGGTGAACCTGCTCCTGAAGATCGATCGCCTACCGCAAGCGGTAGCGGTGGCTCGTGAACACCTGGCAGACGTAGGCGAACAAGAACTGAGTTGCCCGCCGCTGGCGGAACTGGCCCGACGGGCGAAAGACTACCCGACGCTCGCGGCGGCGGCCGAACGAAGCGGCGACGCGGTAACCTTTCTGGCCGGGTTGATCGCGGGTACAACCAGCGGCGCACGCGGATGACGCAGATGGAACTTGGACCCACGCGGATCGAGACGGACAAACTGATCCGTGCTGATCCGGGATGGAATCCGTGGCTTCCGCGTTCATGACTTATTTGAAGAATTGCCCCAACTCCAGTTTCACCGCTTTCACCGCCGTCGCACTTGTAGTGCCATCGCCGATCTTCAGGTGCAGCACCTTTTTCCCCGGCTCGAACACCATCGCCTGCATCGTCTTGTTCCCCTGCCGCACCTTATGCAGTTCGGCGAAGACGTCGTCGACGCCGAGTTTGCCACTGGTTGCCTCCACCTTGAGCAACTCCTTCAGGCGGATGCACGGGTTTGCCTTCGTGGCCAGTGGTTCACAACGGAAGTCGTTGCAGCACAGGCACACACCCTGATTAGCCTTCCGCACCTCCACGCTCTTGGGAGTGATCTCAAACACCGCCCCGCCGGTGGCATCGGCGATCGTCATACACGCCGCCGTTGTCCGCTTCATGTCGCGAACCAACTTTTCCGCCTCGCCCACCGTCGAGCATTCTTCCAACACTCGGCGAAAGGCGAGCAGCGTGGGGGTTCCCTCCCAGTTGAACTCGGCTTTATCTTTGGAGTCTCGAAGGCGAATCTCGTTGATGGTCACGCTCAGCCCGGCGTCGTTCATCCCGGACACCACCCCGGTGATGGGGGTAATCGTGATCATGGCGAAGGCGTGCTTCTTCTCGGGCTTCATCACCACCACGGCGGTCCGTTCGGGCAACCCCTTCGTCGGCGACCAATCGAACAGCCGGCCGAACAGCACCCCGCCAGTGGCGGAGCGTTCTTTCTCGGCGATCAGCGTGCTGCACCCCATTCCGCTGCTCAGGTCGTAGATGGTGTTCACCAGCACGAGCAGGCCGAGGTCGTGGCCGGAGTGCTTGGCCATCGCTTCCATCTCGGCCAGGTAATCGGCCGGGATGCCCTTCTTCAGCTTGGCGGCCTGCCCCTTGAGCAGCGGCATCGCTCCCTTGAGCTTGTTGTCGGCAAGGAACTGTTCGAGCACTGGTACCGGTTCGGCGGCGTTCTTCACCACCAATTCCGCCAGTTGCTCGCCGATCTGGGTCGGCGTGCCGCCGACCGTGACCACCGGGATGCCGTCAAGGTATTTCAGTTCCCCGCCGGCGTGCTTCTTCTCCTTGAAGTCGAACTTCGGCTGCGCAAGCAGCGGGGCGGAAAACAGAAGGAGCAAGGCGATGGGCAGACGCATGGGGGAACCGTGTAGAGCGGGCGAGCCGGCGTCAGCCAACGCCCCCGCCGGGGTGGGAGACTTCTCTGCCTGAGCAGTCAACTGACGTCCACGCCAGGGTGAAAAAATGGCGGGGGTCGCCCGCCCTATTTGTCGGCCTTCTCGAAGAGCTTCGGAACGCTCTTCAGCACCTCGTTCACCTTGGCGTCGGTCAGTTCACCGCTGCGGAAGGCGAAGTTGGATACCACTTTTTGCTTCACGAACAGGAGCACGGTCACGTCGGCGTCGGCGTGCAGTTTGTACGCGGGCGGGCCGTCGGCATCCTCGAACCCGCCGACGGCCACGCTCTTGATGCCTTGCTTCTTTGCCCACTCACTGAGTTTGTCCAGGTCGGCGGTGGCGGTCAGTTGCGTCATCCAGGCCTTGAACCCGCTGTCTTTGCGGGTGGTCGTCTCGGCGTCCAGGCCGGTCAGAAGTTTGGCGAGGGGATCGGTGAGGGTGCGGGCGAACACTACCGCCGTCGGTTTGTCGCCTTGCTCGCAGATGTAGCATGTCTGCTGGCCCTTCTGCGGGCCGGTGGCGATGAGGAAACTGTACGGCCCCGGTCGTTTGCCGACGGCCGTGCCCGAGATCACCGGGTCGGCGGCAAGCAGGGGCAACCCGAGGAACAGGAGCGAGAGGAGTAGGTGTTTCATGGGGTTAGTGTAGCCGCGACTCGGTGGGGAGGGAGCCTTCGACCCCACGTGTGGCTATTGTTCCGTCTCTTCGATCTCATGGAAGTGGACAGCGAAGGCAAGTTGCTCCAACTGGATGGCCAGATCGACCGGCACCACGCTCACTCCCGATGGCACGCGGATTCGCACCGGGGCGAAGTTCATCAGTCCCTTCAACCCGGCCGCCACCATGGCATCGGCGACTCCCTGGGCAGCCTCCGCCGGCACCGTCAGCACGCCGAGTTCTGCCTTCAACTCCGACACTGCCGCCGTGAGTTTCGTGATCGATTCGACCCTGTGCCCCTCCACGACAGTGCCAATGGTGGCGGGCGCCGTGTCGAACAAGCCCACAACATCGAACCCATGCTCGCCAAACCCGCGGTACTTGAGCAGTGCCCGCGCGAGGTTCCCGACGCCGACGAGTACCACCCGCCAGCGGCGATCCACCCCGATGGCCTTCCGCAGGGCCGACACCAGCCCGGCGGCGTCGTACCCCACTCCCCGTTGCCCAAGGTGGCCAAGGGAGGCGAGGTCTCGCCGAACCTGCGCAGCGCTCACCCCCACCGCCTCGGCCAACTCGACGCTCGATACGGTGCCATCGGCCTCCGCCAGACTTCGGGCGAACCGAAGGTACTGGCTGAGCCTTTGGGCGGCAGCTCGGGAGAGTTTGCCCTCGGAGCTAGGGGCGGGTTCCGACACGCAGACCTTCCTCGGGAACGGTACGGCTATTGTCGGGAACGGTGGCGGTCGGTGTCAACGCCGAGGGCGGGCGGCGACCTGCTCGCCGACGGTTTCCACATTCCTCGGTTGTCGTCGATTTTCATCGACGAACTCGCCCACCTCCGGGAACATCAGGTGACACCTACCCACGAGCCACGCATGACGATGGCCTTCGGCTCCGGCCTGCAACGGGTGGCGGCCCGGCTCAACCCGGACACAGCCCCCGACGGCGAACTGCTCGCCCGCTTCCTCGCCTCGCGAGACGAGGCCGCTTTTGCACTACTCGTACGCCGACACGGCTCGATGGTGCTCAGCACCTGCCGGCGGGTCCTCGGCAACGCCGCCGATGCCGACGACGCCTTCCAGGCGGCGTTCGTAGTGCTGGTGCGCAAATCGCATTCGCTCACCAACCGTAGTTGTGTCGGCAACTTCCTGTACGGGGTCGCGTTCCACACCGCACTCAAGGCTCGGGCCATGGCCACCAAACGGCGGGCGAAGGAGGCGAAGGCGAGCCGGGAGCGGGAGCGACCGGAGTCCGACGAACTGTCGCGGGTACTCGACGAGGAGTTGACGAAGCTGCCGGACAAGTACCGCGAGCCGGTGGTGCTGTGTGAACTTGAAGGCGTGAGCCGTAAAGACGCAGCGGCCCGGCTCGGCATCCCCGAAGGCACGATCAGCAGCCGGCTGACGACGGCCCACCGCATGCTGGCGAAGCGGCTGACGGCGAAGGGGTTCGCGGCGGTGGCGGTGGCAGCGGTGCTGGGGAATCAGGCATCCGCCGTGCCGGACGTGTTGGCTGAGGCCGCCTTGCGTGCGGCGACCGACGGCCCGCCGGCGGCGGTCACAAAACTTGCAACCGAGGTGACGAAGATGCTGCTCTGGACCAACCTGAAGGCGGGGGCAGTGCTGACCGGCGTGCTGCTAGCGTGCGGGGTCGGGTTCGGGCTGGTGGCGAAGGGGTTCGCCGACGACCAGCCGGCGGTGAAAGCTCCGGTGCCGAAGAAGGAGAAGAAGCCGGAAGCGGACAAGAGCTACTCGCTCAAAGACGGGGAGTTGGTCAAGTTTATCTCCCCACCTTTCCCGGACGAGCGAGATGAGGTGTTCAAGCGAGTCTGGCCGTCGGTGCGAGGCGAGCCGAAGGGCTACCGAATGGTGGCCGGGGTATACAAGGCCAACTACTACTCGGTGGGCTTGGCGATGGCGACTGACGGCGGACGCCCGCTCCTGGAGGCGTTGAAGGACATCTTCGACATCGATGGGATGGACTGTGTCGGGAACGTGGCGGTTTTGGAATCTCGCTTCGACGCTGACATATTGGTCCACTCGAGCACGGCTGGCAAACTCTTGCCCGCCTTCCAGGCGGAACTGAAGGCCAAGTGCGGGATCGACGTGAAACTGGAGTTCCGCCAGATCGAGCGAGAAGTGGTAGTGGCCGGCGGCACTTACGCCCGCCGCCTCCGACCGCCGGGCGTGCCCGAAGCCCGACACCGCATCGACCTGTACGCCGACCAGTTGCTGGCGAAGCCCAGCCAAACAGAGTTCGCACACGCCAAAAAACTGATGTCGGAAATCGGCAAATACGTCGGGCGGTCGGTGATCGACGAGACGAACCTGAAAGACCTCGCGATCCAGTTCGACGTCGCCGAGCACGACCGCACTCCGGCGACGGAGAAGACGCTGGCTGAGGACCGTAACCCGGCGAAGGTGATCAAGAACTTGGAAGAGCAAACCGGCCTGACGTTCAAGCTGGAGAAGCGGAAGGTGCGGACGCTGGTGGTCGAACACGTCGAGGTGAAGAAGGAGCGGTGAGCCGCGAGCCAACGGCGAGCGTTCAACCCGACTCGCTCGTCTGCGTCTCGCGGCAAACCGGGAACGCCTCACGCCCCGTACTTGCCGAGGCGGCCGGCGTGGGCCATCGCCCACAGCATCAGGTGCTTGGCCGGGAACTGCCCCAGCCCGCCGGTGCGGCACTGCCCCTCGCCGAACTTGCTGAACCCGTCCGGGCGGGCCAGGTCGCCCGCGATCACCGTCGGCACCGGATGCCAGCTGTGGCTCTTCATCTTGCTCGGCGTGCTGTGGTCGCCGGTGACGATCAGCACGTCTGGCTTCAGCGCCCGCACTTTGGGAATCACCGCATCGAATGCCTCGATCTTCTTCACTTTCTCGGCGAAGTTGCCATCCTCGCCGGTGCTGTCGGTGTACTTGTAGTGCAGGAAGAAGAAGTCGTAGTCGTTCCACGCCGCCTTCAGCCGCTCGGCCTGTGTGTCGAGGGTGTCGCCGGCATCCAGAATGTCCATCCCCACCAGCCGGGCCAGCCCCTTGTACATCGGGTAGACGGCGATCGCGGCCGACTTCAACCCGTACACGTCGTGCATGGTCGGGATGGCCGGCTGCTTGGCGAACCCGCGGAGGGTGGCGCCGTTCGTCGGGGCGTCGGCCTTCAGCACCTCGTTCGCCTTGGCGATGAACTCGTTGACGATGGCAGCGGTCTTCTGGCTGGCGGGATCAGCCCCTTCGGCCTTGAGCGGGGCCACGCCGACGGCCTGCGGATCGGTGTCGTTCACCGCGTCGCCCAGCCCGTCGCCGCGGAACACCAGCACGAAGCGGTGCTCCTTCACCGGCTCGACGAACACCTCCGCCCCGCTCACTTGAATCGTGCGGAGCTTGTTCACGATCTCTTTGCATCGCTCGGTGGTCGGTCGGCCGGCCCGGCGGTCGGTGATCTTGCCGTCGGCCCCGAGGGTGCAGAAGTTGCCGCGGATGCACACGTCGCGGCCGGTCACCGGGAAGTTGATGCCGAGGGCTTCGAGGATGCCGCGGCCGATGCGGTATTCGAGTGGGTCGTACCCGAACAGACCCAGGTGACCGGGACCGCTGCCGGGGGTGATGCCGGGCAGCACGGGGGTGCTCAGCCCGCAGGTGCCGATGCGGGCGAGTTCGTCGAGGTTCGGCGTGTTCGCCGACTCCAGTTCGGTCTTGCCGCCGGGGGTGAGCGGCAGCCCGCCGAGGCCGTCGGCCACCAGGAGAACGATCTTGGTGGCGGCGTTTTCCCGCAGTTCGCGGATGAGGTCGTGGGTATTCATGGGGGACGTTATACCGGCCGCGGCGTCCGCGAACACCGAGCGGCCGTTGCTCCCCGCCGGCGGGGCGGGTTACTCCTCGTCGCCCCGCAGTTTGGCGAGCACGCTGAAGTCTTCGAGGGTGGTGGTGTCGCCCTTCCCCTCGCGGCCGGCGGCGATGTCGCGGAGCAACCGCCGCATGATTTTGCCGCTGCGTGTTTTCGGGAGGGCGTCGGTGAACCGGATCTCGTCCGGTCGGGCGAGTGCGCCGATCTCCTTCGCCACGTGCTTCTTCAGGTCGTCCTTCAGCCCGTCCGATGCCGTCACACCTTGCTTGAGCGTGACGAAGCAGCAAATCCCTTCACCCTTGATCTCGTCTGGCCGGCCGACCACTGCTGCCTCGGCCACCTTCGGGTGGTTTACCAGGGCGCTCTCGACTTCCATCGTGCTCAGGCGGTGGCCGCTCACGTTCAGCACGTCGTCCACGCGGCCCATCACCCAGATAAACCCGTCGTCGTCCTTGCGGGCGCCGTCGGCGGTGAAGTACCAGCCCTTGTAGTTGCTCCAGTAGGTCTGCTGGAACCGCTCGTCGTCGCCGTAGATGGTCCGCATCAGGCTCGGCCACGGCCGCTTGACCACCAGGAACCCACCGCTGTTCGCCGGTACGTCGTGGCCGTCTTTATCCACGACCGCCGCCGCGATGCCGGGGAGCGGCTTGGTGGCACTACCCGGCTTGGTGGCGATGGCCCCCGGCAGCGGCGAAATCATGATCGCGCCGGTTTCCGTCTGCCACCAGGTGTCCACGATCGGGCACTTCCCCTTGCCGATCACGTCGTGGTACCACATCCACGCCTCGGGGTTGATCGGCTCGCCAACACTCCCAAGCAGCCGGAGCGAACTCAGGTCGTGGCGGTTCGGATGTTCGTCGCCCCACTTGATGAACGCCCGGATGGCGGTCGGGGCGGTGTAGAGGATGGTCACGCCGTACTTGGCGATAATGCTCCAGAAGCGATCTTCCTTCGGATGGTTCGGAGCACCCTCGTAGATGACCACCGTGGCGGCGTTCGCGAGCGGGCCGTACACGATGTAGCTGTGGCCGGTGATCCAACCGACGTCAGCCGTACACCAGTAGACGTCGTCTGGTTGGATGTCGAACACCCACTTGTGGGTGAGGCTCGCCCCGAGCAGGTACCCGCCGGTGGTGTGCAGCACCCCCTTCGGTTTGCCAGTACTGCCGGAGGTGTACAGGATGAACAGCGGATGTTCGCTGTCAAGGTGCTCGGCCGGGCAGTCGGCCGACACGTCGGACATGAGGTCGTGCCACCACACGTCCCGCCCCGGCTTCATGTGGACGGACGTGTTGCGGGCACGCTGAAACACCACGCACCGCTCCACAGTGGGGCTTTTCTCCAATGCCGTGTCCACGTTCTGCTTCAGGTGAATGGCGTTGCCCCGCCGCCAGCCGATGTCGGAGGTGATGATGAGCTTCGCCTTCGCGTCGTTGTTCCGATCGGCCACCGCCTCCGCGCTGAACCCACCGAACACCACCGAATGCACCGCCCCGATGCGGGCGCAGGCAAGCATGGCGATGACCGCTTCGGGCGTCATCGGCATGTAGATGGTGACCCGGTCGCCCTTCGTGATGCCGAGCGACTTCAACCCGTTGGCGAACTTGCACACCTGGTGGTGGAGCTGCTGGTAGGTGAGCGTGCGGGTGTCGCCCGGTTCGCCCTCCCAGATGATCGCCGCTTTGTTCTTGTTCGGCCCGTGCAGGTGCCGATCGAGGCAGTTGTAGCTGGCGTTCGTGATGCCGCCGGTGAACCACTTGAAGAACGGCGGGTTCGAGTCGTCGAGCACCGTGTCCCACTTCTTGAACCAGTGCAAGCTCTCGGCGTGACTGGCCCAGAAGCCGTGCGGGTCGCGGTCGGCCCACTCGGTCAGCCGGGCGTGCTCGGCGGCATCGACGTGCGCCTTCTCGGCGAACCCGGCCGGCACCGGGAATAGGCGGGATTCCTTCAGCACACTGGTGATGTTGGGAGAAGCAGCAGACATGACCGGACTCGTGGGACGCACAGGAGAGATGCGTTCCAGAGTAGGCCGGCGATCGGGGAACCGCAACGGTGGCGGGTCACGCCGTCGGGCTGACGGTGATCTGGACACCGTCCCGCAGGGCCGCGTCCAGTGCCGCACGGACGGCGTCGAGGTGCTTCACCGCCACATCTGCTGAAACCCCGTCCGAGGAGCGGACTTGGGCGAAGTAACCAATCGGAGCGGTCGCCGGAGCCGGGGGCGGCGGAGGGGGCGGGGGCGATGGCGGGGCGAACTCTCGGCCCTGGATGGCCTCGAACAACTCCTCGCGGTACACCGGCACATGCCGGGGCACGGTCACCCCCAGCCTCACTTTATCGTGCAAGATCTGGACCACGGTGACCCGCAACTCTTGATCGAGCAGAAGCGTCTCGTTCACCTTCCGCGAGATGATCAGCATCGGCGAGCCTCCGGTGGTGACAGGATCGACAGCGGAAATGGTATAACAGACGCGACCGGAACGCGACGAGGATCACCTTCGAATGGCTCACTCCGACACCTTCCGCATCGGCCTCGTGCAGATGGGCTGCGACGCCGACCGCGAGACGAACCTGGCCAAGGCCGAAGCCGCCATCGCCGACGCCGCCAAGAAGGGCGCGCAGATCGTCTGCCTGCCGGAGTTGTTCACCGGCCCGTACTTCTGCCAGACGGAAGAGCACAAGTACTTCGACCTGGCCGAGCCGATCCCCGGCCCGAGCACCGATCGACTCGGCAAGGCAGCGAAAGCGAACGGCGTGGTCGTCGTCGGCTCGCTCTTCGAGCGGCGGATGGCCGGCGTGTACCACAACACCGCCACCGTGCACGACGCCGATGGGTCCTTCCTCGGCATCTACCGCAAGATGCACATCCCGCACGACCCGCTGTTCGAGGAGAAGTTTTACTTCACCCCCGGCGACACCGGGTGGAAGGTGTTCGACACCAAGTACGCCAAGGTGGGCACGCTGGTGTGCTGGGACCAGTGGTACCCCGAAGCGGCCCGACTCACGGCACTGATGGGTGCGGAGGTCATCTTCTACCCGACCGCGATCGGCTGGCAACCGCCCGAGAAGGCGGAGTACGGCGAGGACCAGCACGCGGCGTGGCAGACGAGCATGCGGGGGCACGCCATCGCCAACGGGGTGTACGTGGCGGCGGTCAACCGCGTCGGGCATGAGCGGTTCGCCCAACAGGGGATTGAGTTCTGGGGGCAGTCGTTCGTGTCCGCCCCAACGGGCCGAGTGCTCAAGGTGGCAAGTGTGGACCGGGAAGAGGTCATCGTGATCGAGTGCGACCGCCGGAAGGCCGAAGACACTCGCCGCCACTGGCCATTCTTCCGCGACCGCCGCATCGACTTCTACGCCGGCCTGACGAAACGGGTGGCGGACTGAATCATTACGGTTCGCCGCGAGACGAAGATGAGCGCGGAACTTTCGCGTTCGCCTTCGTCTCGCGGTTGACCATTTCCGGAACCCCACTCATGCTCTCCTTTCGCACTCTGCCCCTCCGTTCGCTCGCCTTCCACTGGGCCACCCAACTGCCCGTACTGCTCGGAGTGGCCGTCGGGGCGGCGGTGTTGACTGGAGCACTCGTCGTCGGCGACTCGCTGCGGAGTAGTCTGCGGGCGCGGGCCGAGAAGCAACTGAACGGCGTGCAGACCGCGTGGGTCGGCGAGCGGCTCATCCGCGAGGAAGCCGTTCGGGGGTTGCCGGAAACTACACCGCTGTTGCTTCTCAACGGCTCGGCCCGCACCACCGACGTCAATCTCGGGCGGGTGGCGGTGGTCGGCATGGCCGACGACGACCGCGGCCGGTTCGGTCTGCCGAATGGTGTTGTGCTCTCGCATCGTGTGGCCGACCGGCTTGGCGTGAAGGAGACAGAGTTCGTCTGGCTCGGGTTGGAGAAAGGCTCCCGCGTGCCGCGGGCGTCGCTGGTTGGCAAGCGAGACGTCTCCGATGTGACCGCCACTCTCAAGCTCCGGGTCGACGCGGTACTCCCCCCCGACCACGGCATGAACGAGTTCACCCTGTCGCCCAGCCCCGCCCCGCCACTCAACGTGTTTGTCCCGCTCGCACTCCTGCAGAAACAACTCGAACTGCCCAGCAAGGTGAATGCGGCCGTCAGTACTTCGGCGGACGTGAGAAAGCTCGACACGCAACTGCACGCCCACCTGACGCCGGCCGACCGTGGTTTGCGGATTCTCCCCGGTGACAAATTCGATTCCGACCTGCGGGCGAAGGCGTTCGCCGATCAGGGGTACGTCCTCGTCGAGAGCGAGAACTCGATTCTGGATTCGGCGACACTCGCGGCCATCGAGGAAGCCGCGGCAAAGATCGGCGCCCGCTCCGAACGCACGCTCTCGTACCTTGCCAACGCCATCTCCAAGGGCACCGAAAAGATCGCCAACACCGACAAGGACGCCAAGACGCCCCTGATGGGCTACGCCATCGTGAGCGTCGTTGACCCCACCGCCCCTGCCCCGCTCGGGCCGTTCTTGCCGAAGGAACTCACGAACCTCGCCGACGATGAAATCGCCCTGCTCGACTGGCCGGAGTCGCCGCTGCCCAAGCTGACCCAAGGCGATCCCGTCACTCTCGCGTTCTTCAAGCCGGAGATGGAGGCGAGCGTTCAGGAGGAGTGGCGGACGTTCCGCTTCGCCGGCTATGTGCCGTTCGAGAAGGCCGCCGCCGACCCCAACCTCACCCCGCCCTTCCCCGGTGTGACCGACAAGCCGAAGATCCGCCAGTGGGAAGCCCCGTTCGAGGTGAACTACTCCCGCGTGACGCCGGCCGACGACACCTTCTGGGAGAAACACCAGGCAACGCCCAAGGCGTACATCAAGCGGACGGCCGAGCGGTCGCCGTTCGCCAGCCGGTTCGGGGAGGCCACCTCGGTCCGCATCGCCCCACCCGCCGGCAAAACGCGTGAGCAGACCGCCGACGACCTGCGGAAAGCACTGAAGGAAACGCTGAAACCTGCCGCCGCCGGGCTGGTGTTTCAGCCGATCCGCGAGCAGGCGCTGGCCGCCAGTTCCGGCGGCACCGACTTCGCCGCCATGCTACTCGCCTTCAGCGGGCTACTCATCCTCGCGGCCCTGCTGCTGGTGGCGATGCTCTTCCGGCTGGCGGTGGATCGGCGGGCCAAGGAAGTGGGGTTGCTCCTGGCCGCTGGGTACACACCAAAGCAGACCCGTCTGCTGTTGGTGGTGGAGGGGTTTCTGGTCTCGGTCATCGGTGCGACGATCGGGGCGGGGCTGGCAGTGTTGTACGCCGGCGGGATGCTGAAATTCCTGGCCTGGCTGTGGCCGGATGCGAACGTCGGCGGGTTGCTCACCGTGCGGGTTCACGCCGGCAATCTCGTGATCGGTGGCTTCAGCAGTATTGTGGCGGCGGTGTTTGCCATCTGGCTCGGCGTACGGAAACTGGTGCAAGTGCCCCCGCCATCGCTCTTGCGGGGACAGTCCACCATCACGGCGACATCCGCGAAGCCGGTGAACGCGAAACGCTCCCTCGGGATTGCCGCCGGGTGTGCGGTGGTCGGTGTCGGGTTGCTCGCCGCCGGCCCACTCGGCGGGTCGGCCGATCAGCGAGCCGGCACCTTCTTCGGCGGTGGGTTGTTCCTGATGGCAGCCGGGGCACTCGTCTTCCGCTGGTGGCTCTTCCGCCCCAGGGAGGGCGTGCTCGACGGTTTGACTGCCCTCGGCGTGCGCAACACCACCCGCGCCGCCAGCCGCAGCCTGCTTACTGTCGTGTTGCTCGCTCTCGCCACCTTTTTGCTCGTGAGTGTTGAGAGCTTCCGCAAACAACCCGACGCGGCATTCGCCCAGAAGACCGGCGGGAGTGGTGGTTTCCCCCTGCTCGCGGAGGCGGACATCCCCATTTTCCACCGGCTCGACGGCGACCGCGGCCGGAACGACATCCTCACCGAACTGCAAAAGGTCTACCAGGATCAAGAAGGGGACTTGGCCGGGAAGATGCAAGCGGCCGAAGACGACCTGAAAACGGCCACCGTGTTTCCCTTCCGCTTGAAGGGTGGCGACGACGCCAGTTGCCTGAATTTGCAGGCTGCCGCACGGCCGCGGGTGGTGGGGGCACCGGATGAGTTGCTCGCCGACCGACGGTTCGCCTTCGCCATGAGCGAGGCAAAAACCGACGACCAGAAGGCCAACCCGTGGTGGCTGCTCAACGAACCCACGGCCGACAACAGCGTGCCCGTGATCCTCGAAATCAACACTGCGCTGTGGCAGTTGAAGACGTTCCTCGGTGGCACGATCCGCGTGCCCGATGGCAACGGCGCGGAGGTGAAGTTGCGGGTGGTCGGGTTGCTCCAGGACAGCGTGTTCCAGTCGGAACTGATCGTGAGCGACGCCAACTTCCGCAAACTGTACCCGCTGGAGGAAGGGTATCGGCTGTTCCTGATCGACACCCCGGCGGAGAAACGGGAGCGGGTGGGCCAGTTGCTCGAAACCGGCCTGCGGGCGAACGGGTTGACCGTTACCCCCACGGCCGACCGCGTGCGAACCTATCAGGAGGTGATCGGGGCATACCTGAGCACGTTCCAGTTGCTCGGCGGCCTGGGGTTGTTAATCGGCATCCTCGGGCTGGCGGCGGTGATGTTCCGCGCCATCTGGGAGCGGGCCGGCGAATTGGCACTGCTCCGGGCGGTGGGGTACCAAACCGGCGAGTTGCAGCGGATTGTGCTGATCGAGAACGTGGTGCTGCTGCTCGTGGGTGTTGGCATCGGGCTGGCGGCGGCGCTGCTCTCGGTGTTGCCAAACCTGGCGCTCGGCGGGCAACTCGGCTCGGCCCGGCTCGGCGTGATGCTGGCGGCGGTGCTGATCGTTGGCGTGCTGGTGGCGGTGTTCACGACAACGCGAACGGCGGCGGTGCCGCTCATCCCGGCGTTGCGGAAGGAGTAGGGTGGGTCCGCACGGACCGCAGATCCCGCGTGACCCACGCACCTACAACCCGCGTGGGTCGCGCCCGGCCTGCTCCGCGCGACAGGGGACCAAACCGGCCAGCACCAACAATCCGCGT
>JALOQR010000067.1 GCA_025459365.1 Fimbriiglobus sp. | reverse complement strand
GTACGACAAGCGGAAGCGGATGTTCCTCGGCTGGGTGCACCTGGTCCTCGGGTTCATCCGCCTCCGGGCCAAATCCAAGAGCAACGTCAACAGGGCCTAGTTCTCGTCCCGCCGGTCGGTGGCCTTTTGATGGCACAACAACGCCAGGAGTGCAAGTTGTTTGTTGTGGATGGCCGCCCCGCCCTTCAACATCTACGTCTGCTGGTAGCGACTGAGTTCCGCCAAACAGCATTACAATACGGGTAGTTAGCGGACCTGGAACAGGATGGTGGTAGGAAGTCGCGAGCAGGCAGCAGCGGGATGAGAAAACAAACGGAGCGGGTGCGTAGCACTCTACGCACCCGCTCCGCAGTTGGTCCGACCGGAAGATCGGCTCAGCGTCGCTCGCCGCGCGGACCCTGCATCCCGCGGCGGATCTCCTCAATCGCGCGTTCCAGCCTTTCGAGCCGCTCTTCGACGTTCGGTCGGCGCTCACTACCCTCGGGCCGGCGCTCACCACCCTCAAGCCGGCGTTCCGACGAGCGGCCATCCGCCATCTTTTCCATCAGTTTTCGGAACGTTGCCTGCTCGTCGGCGGTCAACCGCTCGAACCCAGGCGGGGTGCCCGGTTGCCCGCCCCGCATCGGTCCCATCCCACCAATTGGTGGACCAAACCCACCCGGACCCCAGCCACTGAAACCACCTTGAACGCCGCCACCAAACCGAGGACCGCCCGGCCCTTCAGGCTGCCTCGGCTCGGGCTTCCGCTCTTCCCTCTTCAACTCGGGCTTCTCCTCCTTCCTCTCACCGTCCTTCTTCGGCTCAGGCTTCTTCTCGCCCTCTTTCACCACCACCACCTCGACCTTGCTTTCCTTCTTCGACTCGGCCACCGCCCGGAGTTTCTGCTCCAAGGCCTGAATTGTGGCCTTCAGCTTCTCGATTTCCTTGTCGCGGTTCTCGGAGCTTTCGCCCTTCTGGGCCAACACCGGTAGGCAGAGAGCGGATACCAGCAGGGCGGAGAGGAGGAAACGCATCGGCGACCTCGATGTGAGTACGGGGAGAGCGCCGCGTCGGTGGTGCCGGACGCGGTACAGTTAGGGTAGCGCGAAGGCGGGGATACCGCCGTGAGAAATGACACATAAATGAAGCGGGGAGCGGAGTGACCGGGTGGGGTATTCCTCACCTGGTCACTCCGCTCCCGGTTCTAGTTCCGAGTTGACCTACTTCGCGGCGGTTTTCTTCTTGTGTTGCTCGGCGAGGGCTGGGGGCAGGTTCTTCTTCGCCAGTTCGACCAGTTGGTCGAACGCGGCTGGGTCGTGGATGGCGATCTCGGACAGGCTCTTGCGGTCGAGCGCAACCATCGCCCGCTGGAGGCCGGCGATGAACTCCGAGTACCGCATGCCGCGCATACGGCATGCGGCGTTGATGCGGATGATCCAGAGCTTGCGGAACTCCCGCTTCTTCACCCGCCGGTCGCGGAAGGCGAACGCCCGCGCCCGGATGAGAGTACAGATGGCTTGCCGGTAGAGATTGTGGCGGCTGAGCCGGAACCCCTTGGTGAGTTTCCGGGTGCGTTTCCGCCGAGCTGCCGTCGTCTTGCCTGATCCCGCGCGAACCATGAGCGTGTGTCCTGTTTACGGTGTGAGGTGATGGGGGGAAGTGGGTTACTGCTCGTTCATCGCGAGGAGCAATTTCTCGGTGATCTTCACGTTGCCCACGATCCCGGCCTTGCGGAGCTGCCGACGTCGCTTGGCGGTGAAGTGCGCGTTCAAGTGACGCTTGCCGCACTTTCCATGCTTCAGCTTGCCGGTGCCGGTCACCCGCAACCTCTTCTTCACGCTCTTGTTGGTTTTATTCAGTTTGGCCACGAAACGCCTCCGGTTGTGGGATGCGAGGGGGAGGTGAACGTGTCACCCCGCTTGAGGCCCCGACCCCGACAAGGCAGTGAGTGATCACCGCCGGCCACAAATGCACGGAACCCAGGGCGTGCCCCAGGTTCCGGAGTGGAAGAAGAGATTGTAAGGGTGACGGCGGGCGGGGGAAGAGGAAAAATCGCTGATGTCGTTGCCCGCACGCCCTGTCTACGGTGTCGCTCACGCTGTCGGCTTTGGAGCCGGTGGCGAAGTCGCAGCCCCGGCGGGTGGGGTGGGCGGTTTCTCCTGCTTCGGTTTGTCGGCCTTCGGCTTGGTGGTGGCACCGCCGCCGGTGCCCTTCGGGGCGAGCAGGGCGGTCATCTGTTTTTGCTCCATCCGCGGCGGGCTTTCCACCTTGCATACGTCCTGGAGTTGTTCGAGCATCCCATCGACGATCCGCCGCCCCTCCTCGATGTGCTGGAGTTCGCGGCCGCGGAACTGCACCTTGAGCAGCACCTTATCGCCGGCTTCCAGAAACTTGCGTGCCTGGTTGACCCGCGTGTCGATGTCGGCCTGACCGGTCTTCGGCCGCACCCGCAGTTCCTTGATCTTCTGCTGGTGGGTCTTCTGGTGGGCCTTCTTGGACTGGGCATACTTGTGCTTGCCCCAGTCCATGATCTTGCACACCGGCGGCCGTTCCTGGGCGGCAATCTCGACGAGGTCCATGCCCGCTTCGCGGGCCATGTCCATCGCCTGCGCGGTAGGAACGATGCCGTGCTGCTCACCCTCCGACCCGATGAGCCGGATGGGGGAAATGCGGATTTGCTCGTTGAGGCGGGGGCCGGCCGGCGGACGGGGCGGGCCATTGCGGTCGAACGGTGGGATACGCGGACTCCTGGGTGAGGATCGGTGATCCCCCGAGTCTAGCCATCCACGCCAGTCGGGGGAACAAACCTAACTTCACACCCTTATCGCAACCCGACCCGTCCGTCAACAGCACTGCAGAAATTTTCCACAAACTCTCTCAGCGATACTGGTCGGCGGCTGCGCAAGTCAGTTCGTGTTGCACGATTCCCCAGTACCCCTCAAGATGGACGAGTCGCCCACGGCTGCTCTTTTCCCCGGTCGGCTGGCGCCCCGCTCCCCCTGACGAACACCACCCTGGAGTTCGCCCATGCCGCCCTACGTGCGGACACGGTTGTCCGCCATGATGTTCTTGTTTTACAGTTCCCTCGGGTCGTGGGCGGTGACTGCCGCCACCTACCTGAAGAAGCCAGCAGGCGACGGCGGGCTGAACTTCGATAGTCATCAGACGGGGTGGATCTTTTCTACCTTCGCCCTCGGTGGGGTGCTGGCCAACCCACTCGTCGGACTGCTGGCCGACCGCCTTTTCCGGGCCGAGCGGCTTCTCGCGGCGATGTGTACGGTGTGCGGGTTATTCCTCGTCGGGGCGTGGTGGTGGTGCGAGGTCCGCGAACCAATCCAACTGGCCACAAACCCCGACGAACTCAAGCCTGTCGTGGACGTGACGTTCGCCGGCCTGTTTGCCGTCATGATGGCGTACTCACTCTGCCTGCAGGTCGCTATGCCGCTGGTTTCGGTTATCAGCCTGCGGAACCTACCCGACCCGACCACCCAGTTCAGCCGCACCCGCCTCTGGGGAACTGTCGGATGGGTGCTGGTTGGCCTGCTGATGGGGTTCGTGGTGGCCCCGGTGTCGAGCCAACCGTTTCTGATGGCCGCGGTGTTGGCGTTCGCCGTTGGCGGATACGCCCTCACGCTCCCGCCCACCCCACCCCGCGGGCAGGGCAAAACACTCGGTGAGGCGTTTGGCCTGCCCGCCCTGAGCCTGTTCCGCCATCGCTCCTTCGCCGTGTACATCCTTGTCGGTCTGGCTCTGTCGGTGATGAACCAGTTCTATGCCGTCCACGGGCACTCGTACCTGACTGCCACCGGGTGGCAAGGGGCCGAGCAGTGGATGGTGATTGGGCAGGTGGTGGAAGTGGTCTGTATGTTTGGCATCCCTCTGCTCGACCCGAAGCGAAGAATGAAGTGGTTGATGCTCACCGGAGCAATCGGCGGGATGGTACGGGGGATCGCGCTGGCCTGGGGGGGCCCTTGGGTGGTGATGGCCATTGGGGTGCCGATGCATGGGTGGCAATTCGCCCTGTTTTTCATCACGGCCACGACGTTCGTCGATCGTCTCGCGCCACCACACCTGCGGGCCAGCGCCCAGGCTATTGCCGCATTCGTCGGGGGTGGGGTCGGGCCGTTGCTGGGGAACTACCTGGCCGCCGAAGTGATGGACCAGTGCCGAACCCCCACGGGCCTGGACTGGACGACGTTCTGGCTCTGGCCGCTCATCGGCTGTGGCCTGGCGGCGACGGCATTCGCCCTGATGTTCCGCACACCGATCGATTTACCTGTCCCGGTGACAGTGCCGGCCCCGCCTCGTCGCCGCGAGTCGATGGAGGAGAACAGTAAGGTATTGGGAGGGTAATCCTGAAACTGGGAAAGCAGTAACCGGGTCGGCATCAGTCCACCTGTTCTCTGCTTCTTGGTTCCACTGCGCGTAACATTCCCGCTGTCGGCGGATCATTCGCCCCTATCTTGGAAGCAACCGGTGCACTGGTCGCCGGTCTGCTACGAAGGGGGGTGCAATGCGAACCGTGTTACTGGTCCTGGTCGGGCTGGGGCTACTCGCAAGCGGTGTGCAGGCGGGGGAATTGAAGGAGGCCAAGGCCAAATTCGATGCTGCCGTCAAGGAAAAAGAGGTCGAGATCGCCAAGGCGCCGGCCATGTTCAAGAAGGAGTTGTCCGACGAACTGAAAGAGTACATCGCCATCGAGACGGACAACCTGTTCGAGTTGGCCGAAAAGGAAGCCGAGTCGGCCGACGCCTTCGAGATCTTCCTGGCCATGCAGCAACGAGTGGTGGACAAGGAAAAGTCGAAGAAGGCCCGAACCCTGCTACTCACGCATCATCTCACCAAGCCACACATCAAGAAAGCCCTGCCGCTCCTCGCCCAGGCTGGCGACGACAGCGCCGAGACGCACCTGAAGAAGGTGGCCGAGAAGAACGTGGACAAGGAATGCCAGGCGGTCGCCACGCTACTGATTGGCGTGATGGCTCAAGCACAGGCCAAGTTGACTAACGGCCAGGATAAGAAGGAAAAACTCACCAAGGCGACCGAATGGCTAACGAAGGCGAAGGAAAAGTTCGCCGATGTGAAGTACCAGGAGAGCACCATCGGCAAACTGGCTGCCGGCCGATTGGCTGCCATCAAGGTGGCCGACAGCCTCGAAGTTGGCAAACCTGTGCCGGACATCGTCGGCGAAGGGATCGACGGGAAGACGTTCAAGCTGAGCGATTGCAAGGGCAAGGTGGTGATGTTGTCGTTCTGGGCGACGTGGTGCGGGCCATGTATGCGGATGGTGCCGCACGAGCGGGATCTGGTCGAAAAGATGAAGGGCCGCCCGTTCGAGTTGATCGGGGTCAACGGCGATCCCGAACTGACCGACGACGTGCGTCAAATCATCGCCGACAAGAAAATTACGTGGCGGTCGTTCAAGAACGAGCAGAAGGACACCCCACCGATCGCCGAGACGTGGGATATCGGCGGGTGGCCAACCATCTACGTCATCGACCACAAAGGTGTGATCAAGCACATCCAACTCGGCGGCGCAGACCTGGACAAATTCGACAAACTCATTGAAGAACTCGTGGTAGCAGCTGAGAAGAAGTAGCCCGGAGTCACCGAAAGACCGAAGGACGAATACCCCTCGACCGGTGCATCCCTCTGCGTGGGAGATGGCTTAGCGATGGACCTTCGGTCTTCGGTTCGCAGTCGTTGTTGCCCATCCCGCAGGGTGAGCTACAATTGCAGACGCCCGCGGCCTGCCCCGGCCGCATTGCATGAGGATCGCCGTGCAAATCAAAGTGTCAGCCCGCCACGGGCACCTGAGCGAAGAACATCAGGCCGAGATCACCGCCAAGGCGGAGAAGTTGCTCCACTATTTTGAGCGACTGACCATGATCGAGGTCACCGTCGATTTGGCGGCCAACGGAACCGGTCACCCGAAAGCGGTTGAAATCCGGGTGGACGCCGAACACAAGCACGACTTCGTGGCAACCGCTGCTGACCCCGACTTGATGGCGGCCGTAACCGCGTGTGTCAAGAAGATGGAGCAACAGGTACGGCATTACAAAGACAAAGTGCAGGATCACCGGGCCAATCCGTCGCACGGCGGCCCGGAGGGGAAAAAACCGTAGTCGGCGGTCGTCAAGTCGGGCCGACGGCTCGTCCCGATCTCTGGTCGAGGAGCAGAGGACGAGACTGGAAGACCTGACGACTTGAGGATCTGATGACCCCGGAGAAGGCGGATGGAGATGAACCGATTCCTGGTGCGAACGGCGCTACTGCCGACGCTTGCCGCCGGCAACCGCGACGACGCCATCCGGGAGATGGTGGCATCGTTGGCCGCGTCCGGAGCGGTTGAGGCTTCGAACGCCGACGACATCGTCGCGGCCATCTTTCGTCGCGAGCAGTTGGGCACAACTGGTATTGGTAACGGCCTGGCCATCCCCCACTCCCGTCACCCATCCGTTGATCGACTCGTCGGTACTCTGGCAGTGGTCCGACACCCGGCTGGGGTCGATTTCAGCTCCCACGACGGGGAGCCGGTCTATGCGATCGTCTTGATCGTCTCCCCGCAAGACCAACCCGGCCCGCACCTGCGAGCCCTGGACAGCGTGGTGACCGCTTTCCGCGACGACACCCTGCTTCCCCGGCTGCGGGCCTGTCAGACGGCCGACGAACTTTGGGCGGTCTTATCCAACCGCTGAACGAATTCCCGACCGGGGGCGAAATGGGGGCGATAGTGGTGAGCGGCACGAACGTCCGCCGAACGGTGATCATGGGGAACGCCCCGGACGGACTGCACATGCGGCCGGCCATGGCGTTCGCCAAGCTTGCCCGCGGCTTTCGCTGTGCCGTCTCCGTCCGTCATGGCGACAAGACCGCCGACGGCCGTAGCCCGACCGATCTGCTCATGCTCATCGCACTACCCGGGAGCGAACTGGAACTGATTCTCGATGGTGACGACGCCGACATCGCTGCCGAACCCCTGGTAGCCATTCTTGTGGGCGAGGACTGACGCTCCCGATCCCCCTACCATTCCCACGCCTGTTTCATACCTTAACTTGACTCTCTCACTCCCGGTCCGATAGTCCGGCCCCGGTTCATGCACGTACGCCGCGGAATCGCCGTCTGCCCTGGGATCGCTATCGGTCCCGCCCTGGTGCTCGACACCGAAGGCGTCCGCATACCATCGCAGGTGGTGCCCCACGAACAGGTGATGGCCGAAGGGATACGCCTCCGCCAGGCAGTGGACGAAGCCCTCCGGCAATCGGCCGAGCGGCAACGGGAACTCACCCGCAAGCACGGGCGAGTCGTCGGCGAAATTTTCGAGGCCAAGAGCGGGCTATTCGAGGATGGCAAGCTCATTGGGGGAATTGAAGGGCTGATCCGGGCTCACGACTATTCGGCCGAATACGCCGTGAGCCGTCATGTCCGCGGCATCCTGAAACAACTCGACGCCGCCGCCCACGTCCCCCAGGCGGCCCGACTCCGCGGCGATTACGTCGATTTCGAGCGACAACTTCTGGAGATCTTGCGCGGTGGGCGGCGGGAACCGCTCGCCGAGTTGGACGAAGCCGTGGTGATACTGGCCAACGACCTCACTCCGAGCGAGACAGCCGAACTCGACCCGAAGTTAGTCTTTGCCCTGGCTACCGAGAGCGGCGGATCGACGAGCCACACGGCCATCCTCGCGGGGGCGCTGGAAATTCCGGCAGTGGTCGGCGTTGGGCGGTTCCTGACCGACGTGTCTGGGGGCGATCGGGTCATCATCGATGGGAACAACGGACTGGTCATTCTCGACCCGGACGACGCCACCGTTGAGCGGTACGAGAAAGCCCGGCGACTGGAGCGAAGCAGAAGTGGCGAGCACCGGGTGCAATCCCGGAATGTACCGGCGGTGACTCGCGATGGCGTGCGGATTACGCTGCTCGGAAACATCGAGTTTCCATCGGAAACCCGCCCTTGTCTCGACCGCGGGGCCGAGGGGGTGGGCCTTTATCGCACCGAGTTCCTGTACATCCACAAAGGTCATGATCCAAGCGAGGAAGAGCACTACCAGGCGTACAAGGCGGTGCTCACCGAACTCGGTCCTGATCGACCGGTGGTGATCCGCACCCTCGACCTGGGCGGCGACAAGTTCACTCACTCGGCAGCCGGATACAACACCCAGGAGAAGAACCCGTTCCTCGGCCTGCGGAGCGTGCGGCTCTGCCTGAGAAACCTACCTCTCTTCAAGACTCAACTCCGGGCCATCCTGCGGGCCAGCGTCCACGGCGACGTGCGGGTCATGTTCCCAATGATCTCGACAGTGATGGAACTGCGGCAGTGCAAGGGCATTCTGCGGGAAGTCCAGGAAGACCTGGAGGAGGCGAGAATCCCCTTCAAACCGGACGTGCCCGTCGGTACCATGATCGAAGTCCCGTCGGCGGCGCTCATTGCGGATCTGCTGGCCAAGCAGGTGAATTTCTTCAGCATCGGGACGAACGACCTGGTGCAATACACCCTGGCCGCCGACCGCAACAATGAGTCGGTAGCCGACCTGTATAGCGCCGCGGATCCGTCTATCTTGCGGCTGATCGACCGGGTGACCAAGTCGGCCGCTGCAGCCGGCGTCGCGGTGAATGTGTGTGGGGAGATGAGTGGCGAGCCAATGTTCGCCCCGCTCCTGCTGGGCCTCGGAGTCCGGCAATTGAGCGCCACCCCGCGAAAGATACCCGACATTAAGCGAGTGGTACGCGCCGTCGCTCTGCCCGACTGCCAAAAATTGGCAGCCGAGTGCCTGGAGTTGGAGACGGCCAGCGAGGTCACTCGCTACCTGCGAGATCACCTGCGCCGCGTCCTACCGGATGCGGACGACTGACCTGAAACCGGGGCCTGTGGCCCCGGAATTCAGGCAGAACGTGCGGAAGTCGGTCGAAACCCTGGTGAACGGTCCGGCACTGCCGGCCGCCCGGGAAACTGCCGCCCGCCGTGGGAACCCACGCGAAGCTCCCCGCCAATGGCCGGCGACAAAATCCGACTCCGTTTCCGCAAGACCGGCGTACTCCGGTTGCTCAGTCACCTCGACATGGTTCGGGGCGTCGAACGTATGCTCCGCCGGGCCGATCTCCCGTTCCGTTCCACTGCCGGTTTTCACCCCACCCCCCGCATGATCTTCGCTCTCTCCCTCCCTCTGGGGGCAGATGGGCTGAACGAAGTATTGGAGATCGAACTCACCACTCCACTCGACGCCGAAGAGGTGCGAGAGCGGCTGAACCGTCAGGCACCGGGTGGTTTGGAGTTCCTGTCAGCGAAGGAAATCCCGCTCAGGGCGAGTGCCGTGCCTCGTAGTGTCGTCTACACCCTCGGTGTGCCGGGCGAACGGGTGGAAGCGGCCCGCAGTATCGCCGAACGCTTGCTGACTGCCGAAAAGCTGTGGGTCGATCGCTACAAGCCCCGCCCGCGACGGCTGAACATCCGGCCCTACCTGCGGAGAATCGATCTGGCGACCCACGACTGCCAGGGATCGGAATCGCCCCCAGGCTCACAGTCACAGCTGGTGATGGACCTCTGGGTGACGCAAACCGGCACCGCCCGGGCCGATGAACTGCTCAAGCTGCTCGATCTGTTCGACTTGCTTGATGCGGGGTTCGTCCTCGCTCGCAGCGAACTGACCCTGAGAGACGAAACACCATCCGACGCGCCCGATGGCCCGCCGGACGGCCCGCCGGAAACGGCACCACTGGATCACGCCCCGGCCGACGCCGGGGACGACGCACCGGCTCCGCCTGAATGGGGCTTGTCCCCGAACGGCCCGGTCGTCGAGTGAAACACCCCCCGAGCGGCCCGCTCTCGACGAGGGTAGCCGCCACGACAACGCAAGGGTTCACCATGAAGAAGGAAATGCTCATCAACGTCCTCCAACCGGAGGAATGCCGGATTGCCATCGTCGAAGACGGGCAACTGGAGGAGCTGTATGTCGAGCGGGCTAGCCAGGAGAGCTACGTCGGCAACATCTACAAGGGCAAGATCGTTAACATCGAGATGGGCATCCAGGCAGCGTTTGTCGATTTCGGGATCGGCCGCAACGGGTTCCTGCACGTCACCGACGTCGATCCAGTGTACTACAAGCACCTGCTCCCGAAGGAGATGCTCGACGAACTCGATGACCAGGAGAACGATCGCCCGAGGAGCGGTGGGCGACGCGACCGTGGCCCACGCCGCGGGCACCGCGTTCGACCGACCGAAGATAGCCCGCGAGAGATGACCTCGTTCCTCCCGCCCGAACCGCTGCCCCAAGGGGCAACCATCGAAAACGGCTTCAGTGACGATATCTCGGGTGAGTTGGAAGAGGCCGGTGGATTCGTTTCGGGGTTGGACGACGAGGACGATGCCCCCGCCCCGCCGCCCGTCCGCCGCATGCCGGTGCAGGTCACGAACATCGCACCGCCCGCACCCCCGCGACCACCACAGGCCGAACGCCCCAATGCCCCGCCGCCGCTCCCCACGCCGTCGACCGACGACGAGGAAGAAGGCTTCGGCGCAGGCCTCGACTTCGAACCAACGCCAGCCGCCGCCCCCCGTCGCAAGCCCGATCCCGAACCAACCCAGGAAATCGAAGACGAACCAGCCGAGGCCGAGGCCCAAGGGGAAGACGAAAACGAAGGCGATGAACCAGAAGCCGAAACGCCTGCCGAGGGCGACGCCCCCAAGAAGAAACCCCGCACCGGCACCCGGAAGACCAGCACCGGAAAGAAGACGTCCAAGGGCAAGGCCGACGACAAGAAAGGTGCCAAGCCGAAAAAGCCCAAGAAAAAGGACGACGGCGATGGCCCGAAGTCGCGACCAATGGACTCCGCCGAACGACGGACCGACGACGATGAACCGGAGATTCGCCCGTTCTTCGAGGACGAGTCGGGCGGGTTCGACGTGGATGCCCCGAACGATCGCTTCGCTGGCCAATCACCAGCCGACGACGATGAAAGTGACGGTGACAGCTTTGCCACCGCCGACACCGAGGAGGTTGAAGGCACCGCTGCCCCGGCTCGTGGTGGTTTCTCCGATGCCGACTTCGCAGAACTCGACGCCGCAACCGAACGGCGGTTTCAGGAGAATGAGCGGGGCGGCGAACGCGGCGGACGCGGACGGGGTGGTGACCGTGGTGGACGAGGCAGTCGTGGCGACCGCGACCGTGGGGACCGTGGGCCGCGAGGTGACCGCGGCGACCGTGACCGCGGCCCACGCAGCGGCACCGGCTATAGCGGCGGAGGCAGCGGAGGCGGCCCGCGGGGGCCGATGCCTGGCAAGGCTCACACGCGTCACAAGGGGCTGCCGATCCCGCCGATCCAGGAGATTTTCAAGCGCGGGCAGGAGGTGATCGTTCAGGTCATCAAGGAGGGAATTGGTACTAAAGGGCCGACCCTCAGCACCTTCATCAGCATTGCCGGCCGCTACCTCGTGCTGATGCCGAGCCTGACGCGAGTGGGTGTATCGAAGAAGATCGAGGACCGCGATACCCGCCGGCGCCTGCGGGACATCATGGACAACTTGAACCCGCCGGAAGGGGTCGGGTTCATCGTCCGCACGGCGGCGGTCGACCGCGATGAAACGGAACTGCGGAACGACCTGGTCTACCTTCTGCGGCTCTGGCAGGTGGTGGTTCGGCGGATCAAACGGCCGGGGCCGGTGGAGGTGTATCGGGAGTCGGACATGATTACCCGCACCATCCGCGACATCTTCACCGCCGACATCGACACCATCTGGGTGGACGAAGAAAAGGCGTTCGCCCACGCCAGTGAGTTCCTCCAGATCGTCATGCCCAAGTATGCCGGTCGCATCCGCTACCACGGCGAGACGGAGCCGCTCTTCCACCGTTTCCGCATCGACGACGAAATCAACAAGCTCAACCAGAAAAGGGTCGAGATGCCCGGAGGCGGGTCGCTCATCATCGAGCAGACGGAAGCACTGGTGAGCATCGACGTGAACAGCGGCAACTTCCGGGCGGAGGGGAACGCCGAAGAAACGGCATACCAGATGAACCTGAAGGCGGCCAAGGAGATCGCCCGTCAATTGCGGCTTCGCGACCTCGGCGGGGTGATCGTCAACGACTTCATCGACATGCGGGCCGAGAACCATCGCCGGCAAGTGGAAGAGACACTCAAGAACGCTCTGCGAAGAGATAAGGCCCGCACCAAGACGCTCCGCGTGAGCGAGTTCGGCATCATCGAGATGACCCGCCAGCGGATGCAGCCCTCACTCAAGAAGCGGATTTACAACGACTGCCCACACTGCACGGGAAGCGGCTACGTAAAGACGAACGAGACGATGGGCATCGAGGTGATGCGGGCGTTGCAACTCGCCGCCCACCGCACTCCCGGCGGTAGCACAGTAACGGTCACGGTGAGTTCCGAGGTGGCCTTCTACCTTCTCAACCGCAAACGCAAAGAGATCACCGCTCTAGAGCAGCGGGCGAACATGGAGGTGACCATCGACGGCAAGTTCGGCGTGTCGCCCGACCTCTGCGAGCTGAGGTGCATCGACTCGAACGGGGTCGAAGTACGACTGAATCAGGGGATTGCGAGCCGGGGTGGGCGGTTTGCCCCGCCGTCGGGTGGTGGTAGCGGTCACCACGGCGGGCACGGCAACGGCGGCGGCCGGCGGTATCAGGAGTGACAGAGAGGCTCGCTCTCGCTGGGAGCGGGCCTCTGGAACCGGGAACGGAGTGATCGGGTGAGTGATCGCTCACCCGATCACTCCGTTCCCGGTTCCAGAGAAGCTGCCACCATGCATTGGAAGGCATAGCCCGCCGCCTCCCGCTTCACGCTGAACCGCCCGGTGCGGTAGCTGCGGCTGCCCAATCCGCATTGCACCTGCTCGCAGATCAGCACGTCCTCCGCCTGCACCTGATCGGCCACTGCCACGCTTTGCCGCTGGAACTCGGCGGTGACGTCCGGGGCGAAGTAGAAGTCGAAAATCACTCGACAGCGATCCACGCCGAGCGGCAGCACGAGGTTGGTGTCCATCACTCCATCGGAGATGTTCACCATGAAGTTCGGCCAGAGCCACCAGTAGGCGGCGGTACCGGTTCGGGTGGCGGCCACATCGCCCGATCCACCGCCGAGCGGGCTAGTCTGCAGGGAGTAGCGATCGAACACATGCGTGCGGTAATGCTGGTAGTCGATCGCCCCGGCGAGGGCGGGGTGAACGGTGTGGACGTGGTAACCGCCGTCGAGGTAGTTATCAATGTAGACCTTCCAGTTGCAGGCGAGGTCGTAGGTACGGCGAGCGTGGAATTGGAGCGCCGAGGCGACGCCGAGCTCATCTGCGAACCGCGAGAACTCTTCCACCACCCCGCGGACTGGTTTCTCCACACTCACCCACACCCATTGCCCGAGTACCTCCACCCCGCCGACCGGCAGCAATCCGTTGGCGTTCTTCTCGAAATCGCAGACCCCGTCCCACTCGGGCGTCCCCTTCAGCCGACCGGCTAGGTCGTAGGTCCAGCCGTGGTAGCGGCAGCGGAGTTTGCCCACGCACCCGGCGTCGTCGTTCAGGATCGGTGCCGCCCGGTGCCGACAGACGTTGAAGAAACCCCGCAGCGTGCCGTCGTCCCCCCGGACCACCAGCACCGGCTCTCCGGCGATATCGGCCGTCAGGTATTCGCCGGGCTTCGCCACCTGCTCGGCCCGCCCAATGCACTGCCAACTCCGGGCGAAGATTTGCCTCCGCTCAGCCTCCAGCACGGCCGGGTCGGTGTACCAGTTCGCGGGCAGGGTGTGTGCCCGGTCCAGTGGGAGGGAAGAATCGAATGGGGCGAGCGGTGGGAGCGACATGACATCAGTTTAGTTGGCCTTCGTCAGTCACTCCAGAGTCCACATCGTCCTCATCCGGTCACTGCGTTCCAGGTTTTACAACACTCAACGGGAGGTGGAACACGAATGCGGCCCCGTGTTCGGTGTCGGGGTCGAGGAACAGGTCGCCGCCATGCTCGCGGAGGGTCTTGCGGGCGCTCGGTAGGCCCAGCCCGGTACCGCGGCTCCCCTTCGTGCTCACGAACGGCTTGAAGATTTCCTCCCGCTTGTCGGCCGGCACACCGGGTCCGTTGTCGCTCACCCGGACCTCGGCAAAGTTGTCTCGCACGGCGAGAGCAACCAACACCCACGGGTTCGGCAAGTCGGCCACCGCTTCCACCGCGTTGCCCACCACGTTCAGCAGTGCACGATGGATCGCGTCGGCGTCGCATGGCACCGGCGGGGCTTCCCCTGTCACTTGTAGTGATACACGGCTGTCACCGACCCGCCCCAGGACCACTTCCACCACGTCAGCAGCGAGCGAGCGTAGGTCGGCCGGTTCGAGGATCGGTTCGCGGTCCTTCGAGTAGCTGAGCATATCGAGGATCAGCTCATCGATCCGCCGCTGGTTCTTTTCCACCAGTTTCCAGCCGCGAGCGAGCAGTTCTTTGTCGTCGGCGTCCAGCCCGGTTCGCACCATATCCGACCCGAACCGCACCCCCTGCATGATGTTTTTGATGTGGTGCGACAGATCGGCAATAGTCTGGCCGACGGCGGCCAGCCGCTCTGCCTGGATCAGCCCGCGATAGTACTTTGTTTCTTCGATGGCGATGGCCGCCTGGTGGGCCACGGCCGCGGCCAGCTTGAGATGGTCTTCTGTAAACCGCGGGGCGACCTGTTCACCGTCGCCGAAGGTGTCGAGGAACAGTACGCCGACCGTCTCGTGCCGACCCTTCAGGGGAACGCAAACGACCTCGCGGAGATGATACCGCATCACGCTCGCCCCGTCACGAAACCGTTCGTCGGCTCCGGCATCGGCGATGAGTACCCCCACATTCGCCTGGAGCACATGATCGACGACGGTACGGCTGACAACCAATTCACCACCGCCGGCCCGCGATCGTGCGGCCTTCGGCATCATCGCTTTTGTGTCTGGGTCGAGCAGCACGGCGCAGCCGTGATCGGCGTCGACGGTGCGGACGACCAACTCAACGATCCGCCCGAGGAGTTCGTCCACATCGACGATGCTGCTCACGGCCGCAGTGGTTTCGTAAAGAACGGCGAGATTGGCAAGGCGGGTCCGCAACCAGTCGGTAGTGGCAGCGAGGTCGGGGCGAGCGAGGATCTGACTGCCGGCCTCAGCCGAGAGACGGCCGACCACCGCGGAGGGGAGTTCAGGCTGAGATCGCACCACGATGCGTGTGAGATCGGCATTCGCCGCCTCGCTGTCGAATCGGAGGGTAGTGTCGCCGACGAAGATAAGGTCGGCGTGCCGAAGTTCGGCCGACTGCACCATCACCCCGTTCAACTTGGTTCCGTTGCCACTGCCGAGGTCGAATAACTCAGCGCCAGAGGGATGCAACCGGATTTCGCAGTGCCGGCGGGAGGTGCGAGGGTCGGACAGGCAGACAGGGTTGGTCGAGAGTCGGCCGACAACAGCATCGGTGGTGAGGGGGAACACGCGGCCGGTGTCGGGGCCGGCAATGACGACGAGTTGTGGCACAGCGGAAGCCTGACCTCGGTACTGGCGATATTGTAGGTCGCGGTCGAGTAAGTTTGGTACGGACCGCGAGGCTCGACTGTGCACCTCCAACCAGGAACGGGATAGGCCATCGGGCCAGATTCCCTTCGGGGGACTCGACCACGACCTATTTACGCGTCGGCAGAAATTGGTTCAATTCCAGGCCGTTTGGCCCGAGTACGTCGTCCAGCACCTCGACCCGACCGCGTTCTTTCACCCCGACCAGGATCCTGCTCACTTCCTCTCGCCACAGGGCGGAGAGCACATCAGGGTTGGTCGCCTTGAGCGTCCGGTACGTGTTCAATCGGGCGGTGAAGGCGGCGGCGTCGGCCCGGGCGAGTGTCTCGCGTTCATTGGCGTAGGCGCTCGCCTCCGATTGCAATTTTTGCCTTAGGGCGTCGGCCTCGCTCACCCGCCGCTGGGCATCTTGCTCGGCCGTGTTCACGCGAGTGCGGATGCCGGTCTGGGCCTGGTTGACGGCGTCGAACGAGTCCTTGACCTCGTCCGGGGCGGCCAGGTGTTCGACGCTCACTCGCTGCACGACTACCCCGAGCCGATGCGGGGCGATGCGCTGGGGCAACCTCTCAGTCACCCTCCGGGCGATCATCGCCCGCCCAGAGAGCACCTCGTCCACGGTGCAGGCGGCTGTCCATTCGCTCGCCACCGCTTCGGATTCGCGGGCGAGCACGGCATCAACGCGGTCACGGTGGGCGGCGTAGTTCTCCAGTTCGCCGTCGCGGGTGTCGATTTCGTAGGCGACCACCATTCGGAGGTTGATCAAGTTCTGGTCGCCGGTGACGAACTGACCGGCGGGGATACCAGGGCTGTCGGCCGTCTCGTCCGGGTTGTAACCGACCGTCAGTTGGACTGTCCGCACCTTGAACTTGTCGACGCGGTCGATGCCCCACGGTAGGCCGATGCGAAGGCCAGGGCCGGGGCGATCGATAACCTGGCCGAAGCGGCGTACCACCGCCCGCTCATCCGGTTCCACCTGGGAGACGCCGGTGAGCAGGTAGGCGACGAGCACGATCGGCACCATATAACGGAAGCGGCGGAGCATCACTTCCCCTTTTCGGGCTGCTTCGGCGGCTCTTTCAACAACCGGAACAATTCGTGGTTGAGCGACAACAGCAGCACGTCTCGTGAGTCGGCGAGTACCGCCTGCATGGCTTTCAGCCGTTGGAGGAAGGCATAGAAATCGGGGTCTTTGGCGTGAGCTTCATTCCGCAACTGATCGGCTTTCACGTCCGCCTCGCCCTCGATACGTTGCTTGTCGGCGCGGGCGCTGGCCTCAATCTCCCGCCGCTTCTGCTCGGCCTCGGCAGAGATGCGGGCCGCTTCGCGGCGGCCTTCGTTCTCGTACTCGGCCACTTTGATTGTCCGCTCGGCCCGGATTCGTTCATAGATGCTCCCTCGCACCGCCTCGGGGAACGTCAGCCGCCGTAGCCGCAGTGTAACCACCTCGACGCCGTACTGTTCTCGTACTTTCTCGACGAACCCGTCGGCCAGCAATTTCCGCTCAAAGGCCTCGGCCCGACGATCGGCGAGCGTCTGACGCTCCTCGGGGGTATTGCCCGCCGGCACCGACACCAACTCTTCGAGCGACATACCGCCGACCACCGTGGCCAGCCGCCCGCTGATCTGCGGAGCGAGCAGTTTCTTCACTTGCTCTGGGCTGCCGGTCGCTTTCACGAACTGGTCTGCAGCGGCGGCATCCGGCACACGCCATGTGACGAAAGCGTCGACTGTCAGCGTCTTGTCGATAGTGTTCTTCTTCGGATC
>JALOQR010000332.1 GCA_025459365.1 Fimbriiglobus sp. | reverse complement strand
TTTGGGCCATCGTGGCGGGGCTAGCGGTCGTGCCGGCGTGGGCCGCCGACCCGGCAACGGCGGTCACTGCTGCCATCGACACGCACCTCGCCGCCGACTGGCAGGCCCGGAAGATCACGCCTGCCCCCCGCGCCGACGACGAGGAGTTCTGCCGGAGGGTCTACCTCGACGTGCTCGGCCGCATCCCGAAGGTGGCGGAGGTCCGCGGGTTCGCCGACGACCCCGCCGCCGACAAGCGGGCGAAACTGGTCGACACTCTGCTGAGCAAGCCCGGCTACGCGGCCAACATGGCTGCCCACCTGCGGGCGGCGTGGCTCCCCGAGACGGTTTCGGATCAGTTCAAAGTCTTCCTCGGCAACCAGTACGAGGAGTACCTGAAGCGGAAGCTGCGAACGAACGAGCCGCTTGACCGGATCGTCCGGCAGACGCTCACCGCCGAAGTGGCCGCCGGCGCCCGCGGACGGACGGCGTTCGCCAACAACCAGCCGCAAGACCCCGACCTGCTCGCCGTCCAGAACTTCTACCAGGCGCTGGAAGCCAAACCGGAGAACCTGGGGGCAACCACCTCGCGGGCGTTCCTCGGGTTCAAGCTGGAGTGCGCCCAGTGCCACGACCACCCGTTCGCTCCGTATACCCGCACCCAGTTTTGGCAGTTTGCCGCCTTCTTCGCCGAGTTCACCCCGCTGCCCCCCACCGGCCCGAGCTTCGTTGGCCCGCTCGAAGCCCAGCACGACAAGAACCGCCTCGCCATCCCCGGCCAGAACAGGCAGGTGAGCGCCCGGTTCACCGACGGCACCTCCCCGAAGTGGGCCGATACCCGCACCCCGCGTCAGGAACTGGCCGACTGGATCCTCGACCGCAACAACCCGGCATTCGCCCGGAACATGGTCAACCGCGTGTGGCAGGCGTACTTCGGCGTCGGCCTGCTCGACCCGATCGACGAACCGGGCGACGCCAACCCTCCCAGCCACCCGACGCTGCTCGACGACCTGGCCGCCGCCTTCGCCGACAGCGGGTACGACTTGAAGAGCTTGATCCGAGGGCTGACCGCCAGCCGGGCCTATCAGCTCACCAGCCGGCAGACGCACGAGTCTCAGGCCGACCCGCGGCGGTTCGCCCGCATGAACTTGAAGGGGCTGAGCGGCGGCCAGATCTACGACAGCTTCGTCGTCGCCACTGGCCTACGGAACTCGCCAGGGGTGGAGCAGGCGTACTACGACCCCGGCAACGGGGGGGTGAGCAAGTTCGCCTTCCGCACCCTGTTCCCCATCCCGCAGAAGCCGATCGACACGCAGACGAGCATTCTGCAAGCCCTCACCGTGATGAACGGCAAGTTGGTGGTCGACCAGACGAGCGTGGCCAACGGCGAGATACTCGGGGCAATCGCCGACGCCCCGTTCCTCGACACCGCCGGCAAGGTGGAGGCGCTGTTCTATGCCGCTCTCACCCGCAAGCCGACAACTGACGAGCGAGAGAAGTTCACCAGCTACGTCGAGCGCGGCGGGCCGAGCGGGGACAAGAGCAAGGCCCTGGCCGATGTGTTCTGGGTGCTGCTGAACAGCACGGAGTTTTTGTTCAACCACTGAGCGGTGACCTCACCCCCCCCCAGCGTCCCTCTCCGCGAATGGAGAAGGGGCCGGGTGTGAAGTCTGTCCACCCCCGACACCACCCGAGGTTCCGATCATGTCCCTGCACCGTCGCCACCTGCTCCGCGCCGGCGCCGTCGGCCTCGGCCTGGGCGTGTCCGGTTGGTTCAACACCCTCGTGCGTGCCGCCGACAGTCCGAAGCGGAAACGCCAGTGCATCCTGCTGTGGATGAACGGCGGGCCGAGCACGATCGACCTGTGGGACCTCAAGCCCGACCACGACAACGGCGGGCCGTTCAAGCCGATCAAAACCAATTCCCCCGGCCTGATGATCGGCGAACACCTGCCAGAAGTCGCCAAGTTCGGAGACCGGCTGGCCGTGCTGCGGGGCATGTCGACAAAGGAAGGCGACCACAGCCGGGCGACTTACCTGATGCGAACCGGCAGCCTGCCCGTCGGCGGCATCCAGTTCCCGAGCCTCGGCGGGCTTCTGTCGAAGGAACTCGGCGACCCGAAGGCCGAACTGCCGAACGCCGTCAGCATCGCCCCGCAGCGGTTCTTCAACAACGACGCCTTCGGCCCCGGCTTCCTCGGCCCGAACCACGCCCCCCTCATGGTGGCCGACAACATCTTCCAGAACGAAGGCCAGACGGTGGACGTGGAGAAGTCGCTCAAGGTGCAAAACCTCGACCGACCGGCCGACGTGAGCAAGGAACACGCCGACGCCCGCCTGGAACTGCTCCGCCATATGCAGGCCGACTTCACCGCCGGCCGGCCCGGTAGCATCTCTACTGCCCACTCGGCCGCCTACGATCGCGCGACCCGGCTGATGACATCCGACGCCGGCAAGGTGTTCGACCTGAGCCAGGAGAAGGACGCGGTACGGGACAAATACGGGAGAAACCTGTTCGGCCAGGGGTGCCTGCTCGCCCGCCGTTTGATCGAAAAAGGGGTCGCGTTCGTCGAGGTGAACCTCGGCAACTGGGACACGCACAACGAGAACTTCACCAACGTCATGCGGCTGTGCGGCACCCTGGACAAAGCCTGGGCCGCCCTCATGGCCGACCTGAAGGACCGCGGGCTACTCGACAGCACCCTCATCGTGTGGATGGGGGAGTTCGGCCGCACGCCAAAGATCAACGCCGGCAAGGGGCGCGACCACTTCCCGGCGGCGTGGGCGACCGTGTTGGCCGGCGGCGGCATCCAGGGCGGGCAGGCGGTCGGCAAAACGAGCAAGGACGGCACGACGGTGGAAGATCGCCCCACCAGTACGGCCGACCTACTGGCAACGGCGTGTGCGGCCCTCGGGTTGGACTACACCAAGCAGAACCTGTCGAACGTCGGCCGGCCGATCCCCCTCGCCGAGAAGGGCGCCCAGGTGGTGAAGGAAGTGGTGGCGTAACCGACCCCGACGAGCCACGACCGCGAAAGAGCGGTGTTCGTCGTTCCCCGCACCCGTTCGATCGCGGCCCGCTCCGAGTTCTCCCCATGCTCCCCGTCCTCGTCGCGGCTGTTCTACAGGCCACCCCCGCCACACCACCGCCGGCCAGCCTGTGCCGCCCGCAGTTCGGCCCGAAGGTGGATGCCTTCGTTCCCGGTTCACGCCCACACTCACTGCAACCAGCCGGCCGGCCGATCCCACCGTTTCGCCGCCGGGCGGCCGACCGGGTGGTCGACACCTTCGAGTTGGTGTTCCTCGCCCGCACCCACCCCGTTCGCGTCCGTGTTGTGGCCCACCTCGCTGGCCGGTCGCTCGGCGAGCGGTGCGAGGCCCACCTGCGAGACCTATTCACCGCCTTCGACCGCGACGGCGACGGCACGCTCAACCGCTATGAGTGCGACCTCATCTTCTCGAAGGGGGAGTTCCGCTCCATGCTCGCCGGCGGGTTTGCCTTCCGCGGGCAGTCGGGCGAACTCCCCACCCTGGATGCGCTGGACAGGGACGACGACGGCCGGGTGAGCTTCGACGAACTCGCTGAGTACTACACCCCGGAACTGGCCAAGTTGACCGCCGCCCGCCCGAGCTACGCCCGCCTCCCCGATGGCGACCAGTACACCCCGGAACTGTTCGCCCGCCTCGACAAAAACCGCGACGGCAAACTGACCGCCGACGAACTGAAGGAGGCGGAGAAGATCCTCACCCCGCTCGATGCTGACGAAGACGAGACGGTGAGCGGGGCGGAACTGCTTGCCACCTCTGCCCGCCCGGCCCGACTCGGTGGGGCCGGCGATGGTATGGCCATGAACGGCATGATGGGCAGCGGAAAAGACGACGACGACCCACGGAAACAGACCCAAGACGTACTCGCCCACCTCGGCCCGCTCCCCGGTACCGTCGTGCAGGCCGTCCTCAAGCGGTACGACGCAAACTCGGACTTCGAACTTTCGGAGCACGAAGTCGGGTTCGACGAGGCGACGTTCGACCGGCTCGACGTCGACAAGAACGACAAACTCTCGGCAACCGAACTGGACGCGTGGCGGACGGGCGAACCCGACGCCGTGGTGACCCTCACCATCGGGCCGAAGGTGGAAAGGTGTAAGGCCGAGGCGAGAGTGGTGGGTAAGGGGAGTGGGTTGACCGTGCCGCAACAAGGGGTGTCCGACCGGGTGGTGCTGCGGGTCGGCGCGCAGACGCTCGACTTCGCCGCCGTGCCCGTCCCCGAGTACGCCCGCACCAGTACCAACCCCTACGGCTACCTCTTCCCGACCGACAAGAAGTACCTGACCGAGCAGGATCTCGTCGGCCCGCAGTACCAGTTCCTACGGGTGGCGTTCGAGCCAGCTGACTTCGACGGCGACGGGCGGCTCACTCGCGGCGAGTTCGATCGTTACTTCGCCCTGCAACAGAGCACCAGCCAGCTCGGGCTGACGCTCACCCATGCGGTGCAGGTGCCGAACCTGTTCCAGTTGCTCGACTCCAACGGCGACGGCCGGCTGAGCGTGAAGGAACTTCGCACCGCCTACGCCCGCCTCGCCCCGCTTCAACCGGACGGCGGCAAGGAGATCACCCGGGCCATCCTCCAGCCGTCGCTGGCGGTGCGGCTCGGTTCAACGATCCACGGAGCGGCGGACATGGCCGTCTACGCCGTGTCGGCCGACCCGGCCACCGGGCGGGTGCGGGCGGTGGCAGCCGGGCCGGTGTGGTTCCGCAAGATGGACCGCAACGGCGACGGGGACGTGTCGCGGGTCGAGTTCCTCGGCAGCCGCGAGCAGTTCAACGGCATCGATGCGAACGGAGACGGCATCATCACCCCCGAGGAGGCGGAAGCGTTCGACGCCAGGGTACGGCCGAAGAAAGAGAGGTAAGCTTCGACGCCCCGACGTATA
>JALOQR010000331.1 GCA_025459365.1 Fimbriiglobus sp. | reverse complement strand
ACATCCGGTGGCAATCGTTTGCCGGCGGGGTAGGCTCTCGTCTTCCACCAGTTCCCCTCGATCCGAACCACTGTGCCCGCGTCGTCGGTCAGGTAGACGTTGTCGTCAGGAGTGTAGCGTTCCCACCACCAGGCGAGATCGGCGGCGGTGCAGGCCACTCCGGTAGCAGCGGCGAGCGGCAGAGGGTAGGTGGTGGGGGTGATCCGGGTGGGCGGGTCGCCGGCTGTATACAGGCCTGGCTTCGGGTAGGTCTGCCGAACACCGGCGGCAAACCGGCGGGTGGCAGCGTCCTTGAGCGAGGTTTCGTACTCGATCGAGCCGTGAGCGACGAAGATTCGGCGGCCGTCGGGCGACGGCTTGGCGTAACTCACCGGCTCGGGGAGCTTGGGAGCGTCGGCCCCACCGGGGCGTTTGAGCACCCAGGCGATCACGACAAAACTAATGGTGAGCAGGACGGCGGTGACGCCCAGGCCAACTTGAAAACGGGTCATGCCGGTATGGTAGGCAGGGAAACGCGAATGGCGGACGGGTTCCGTAGAACTCGCCCGCCATCTTGCGACCGGCTGTGTCGGAACTTACTTCTTCTCTTCCTTCTTCGGTTCTTCCTTCTTCGGTTCTTCCTTCTTGGGCTCTTCCTTCTTCGGCTCGCCGACGACCGGCATGCCGACCGGCGCGGTCATGACCGGCCCACCAACGGTGCCAAGAGTCGGCACGCAACCACTCATCATCGGGGCACCCATGACCGGGGCACCCATGACCGGGGCGCTGCCGAAGCAGCTGCCACCCATCGACGGAGCCGCCATCACTGGGGCGCTGCCGAAGCAGCTGGAGCTAACGACCGGGGCGCTGCCGTGGCAGCTCCGGGAGACGGTCGCACCGTGGCAGCTGCTGCCAGTGCAACCGCGACCGCCGAACAGTTTGCCGCGGAGGCCGAGGAACCCGCCGCCGCCGTGGCAGCTGGCGGTCGCGCCGTGGCAGCTGGCGGTCGCGCCGTGGCAGCTCGCCGCGACCGACCCAGTGCAACCCGCCGACACAGGGGCCGCGACCACGACCGCGCCGGTGCAGCCGCTCCCGCCGGTGCAGCCACCACCCCGGCCAAACGCTGCCACGTCGCCGCCTGTCGTCGCCGCCATCATGAGAACCATCGTGTACATCGTCACCGTCCTCCCATTCCGTGTTGTGGGTCCGGTTGATAGAAAAAAGGGGACCGTCGGTCACTGTTGAGAACAGTTCCGTGAACGGCGGTCCGTCACCGGCAGAGGGTAAATGCTGGGGCTTTGCGAAAACTAGCGGATCCAGGTCGGCTAGCTTTGGGATACTAGATCTGCCCTCGAACAGCGTCAATAGTAATCTGGGTGGACTGAGTGATTTCCCTGGTCTCTTTTGATTTTGCCGGCAGTTCGGATGCCGAAAGCCGTTCTGACATCCGGAAGACGCGAATCACACTCACCCGCACCACCCATACCACCCGACCAACATCCGGCCCACAATTCTGGACTTCAATATCCAACATTTCCCGTAGGGATTCGTTGACTCCCACGGCCTGTCGGCCGATGCATACTCTGAACCGCAGCCGGCACAGCATCGAGGGGAGGGATACACCTTGAACGTCGCATCGTCGTCGTCGCCGCTCCTGGAGGCGGTTCCCCCGCTTCCGCCGAAGGTGGGGTGGGGAGTGCTCCTTGCGGGGGTCGGGCTGTGCGTGGTGGTGGGGTTGCTCGGGTTCGGGGTCGATGCGGCGGCCGTCGCCGGTCAACCAGAAGAGATGGCCGAGCGGCTGAAGTGGGCGAGCGGGGAGAAGCGAGATCCGCGGGCGGAGGGTCATGCTGGTTCGCCAGGTGAACTGCGTCGGTTGCGGGCCGAAATTGGCAAGGCCGGAGCAGGTCCGCTCACCACTGCTCGAATTGGGTTGGTCGGCGTCGGTGTGATGGCGGCGGGGGTGGGGCTTTGGCTGCGTCGGGGGCACTGGTCGGCTTGGTTGGCGACGGCCGGGGCGGCATGGTTCGGCGTCTTTGGTCTACCGTTGCATTGGGACTCGATGCAGTTGCTCCTCGGTGTGGCCGGTGCAGTGGCGGTAGCTGGGAGCGTACTGGCCGCTTTACCGCCGCGGTGGCGATACTCGATCCTGTCGATCGCCGCCCTGGTGCATTTCACTGGCATTCTGGTGGCCACTACCTGGCCCGAAACGATGGGCCGTACCCCGTGGATGACCAACCAGCTCGGTTTGCGGTTCTACCAGCCCTATTTCAAATTCATGTACCTCGGCAACGCCTACCACTTCTACTCCCCCGACCCCGGTGCGGCGAGCAAGTTCTTCCTGCTCATCGACTATGAAATCGCCGACCCGGACGCTCCCGGAGGCAAACGCACAACCGCCGAGTGGGTGGACATTCCCAAGCGGCGAGTGAACTACCGCGACCCACTCGGGCTGACCTATTATCGCCGGTTGTCGCTCACCGAATTGGCGTCGTACAGCACCCCTGGCACCGCCCTACCACCGAGCTGGGAAAAGGCGGACATTATGAAACGGCGGCAGATGAACGAATTTGACACCACCCGCAAGCAGGTGTCGGTGCCCGACGCCTCGCGGTTCGGGGAAATGGACCTGAGCCAGTACCGTCAGCCGCACGGCCCGACCCGCCGCGGCGTTCACCCGTCGTATGCCCGGCATGTGGCCGTCGAATACAGTGGGCCGAGAACGGAAGTGCAGGTAGGAGCAGACGGTCGGCGCACGGAGCGAGTACTGGAATACACCGTCACCGGGGTGAAGATGTTCCGGGTGGAGCATCGCATCGTCGATCCGAACCAGTTCCTTGAATTCTCCGATGCTGAAGAGTTGCGGCGGCGGGAGCGGAACCCAGCGGCCGACAAGTCCGAATCGATCCGCCGCGGCGGACATAGCCCGTACCACCCGGCGAGCTACTTCCCGTACTACCTCGGCGACTTCGCCCCAGACGGCACCCTCCGCAACCCGAACGATCCGCTCTTGTACTGGCTTACCCCCGTCACCCCGCGGGCCAACCCGCCCAAGGGCGAGCCAGACTTCATCGACTGGATGTCCAAGTACGCCGGGCATGTGTTCCCGTGGGAGGGCAAGGAATGAAGACCTCCACCTCGCCGACCGCCTGGGGCCGGTTTCTCGGCTTCTGGTTCACGTCGGCCGATCCGAGCACGATGGCCTTTATCCGGATCGTGACCGGCTGCCTGGCCGTATACGTTCACCTGGTCTACTCACTGGATCTGACCGCCTTTTTTAGCCGCACTGGGTGGTATCACCTCGACGCGGCCAACGCCCAGCGGTGGCAGGAACCGACCCGCTTCCCGACCACCGATTGGGAGCACACTGAGTTGACCTACTCGGCCATGTTCCCAGACACGGAAGGCCCGCGTCGGGCAGTCTTCGCCTGGGTCCGCAACCTCCCGACCGACTCGAAAGAACTTGCCCGCGCTCTGCGCTTGATCGACGAGAACGGGATTCTCAACCCCGGCAACTCGCCCCGCTACCCCTACGACCCACAGGGGTTCGCGAGCCGAGCCTATGATTACGCTTTCAACCTGGCGAACACGGCCGACGAACGGAATGCGTCGCTCCGCCCGTTCACCCTCACTCCACCCAAGCGGGAGTTGCTTCCCCCGCAGTTGCAAGGGCTGACCGACGACGTGCTGCCGGCGTTCGCCCGCGACCTCGACGCCTTCGCTGCCACCCTTCCGCCGCACGACCCGGCCACCACCGACCGCGACCGCACCATCGTCATCACCTACCTGCGGTTCCTTGGCCCGACCCTTCGGGACAACCTGCTCGCCTTCCTCCGTGATACCACTGCCGACCGCGTGCCGGCGTTCGAGCGGGAACGGCGGATCGCCTACCTGGAACGGTGGGGGTATGAGGAGCGGTTCCTCGACCGCACCGGCCACGCCGTTTTCTCCATCTGGTTCCACATCACCGAGCCAGGGGAGATGGTGGCCGTCCATGCTGCTGTGCTCGTGGTCATGGTGATGTTCACCCTCGGTCTGTTCACTCGCGTGACCGCTGTACTCACCTGGGTGGCGGCGGTGGGCTACCTGCACCGCAACCCGCAGGTGTTGTTCGGGCAGGACACGATGATGAACATCCTGCTCATCTACTGCATGATTGCGAACAGCGGTGCTGCCCTGTCGCTCGATCGGGTGATCGCCCGCTACCGGGCGGTGCGGGCCAGCCTCGCCCGCAGCGGTGGGATCGACGCCACTTGCGCCGCATTCCTGAACGCCCCACCACCATCGGTCTCCAGCGGGTTTGCTCAGCGGCTGTTGCAGGTTCACTTCTGTTTCATCTACATGGCCGCCGGGTTGAGCAAGCTCAAGGGGGGAACGTGGTGGAGCGCTGACGCCACCTGGCTCACCTTGATCAATCCCGAGTTTACCCTCATCCACTTTGACTGGTACGCCCAACTCCTCCGCGGAGTGTTCTCTTCCCGCCCGCTCTATTCGGCAGCAGCCGCCGGCATGGTGTTGTTCACGCTGTTTGTCGAGATCGGCCTGCCGTTCCTGGTGTGGACACGGCTACGGCCCTACATGGTGATCGGCGGGTTCCTCCTGCACTTCGGGGTAGGGGTGTTCATGGGCTTGCTGGTGTTCAGCCTGTTCATGATGACCATGCTGCTCTCCTACCTGCCGGGGGTGGCATTCCGCGATGGCATCTTCGGTGGTGGGAACAGTGACAAGTCCGAGGAGAAGAAAGTGCCGGTCAACCCGGCCGACGGAAAGTCGGCCCATCGCGCCGCCTGGGCGATGGCCTGGGACATGACGGGGAAGGTGCAGTTGGTGAAGGGGTAAGCGAACCGGGAACACTGTGACCGCGTGACATCACGCACCCGGTCACAGTGTTCCCAGTTCCCGTAGGATGACATTGGCGGTCCAGTCTTGCGGGCTTTCCGGCGCTTCAGG
>JALOQR010000330.1 GCA_025459365.1 Fimbriiglobus sp. | reverse complement strand
CTGTTCGGCTCGGCTGGCCCGCGGCACGTCTTCATGCTGAAGGTGACACCCGCAATCCCAGATGTGACAGCCACGATTGCAGCAGACCGCTACACAATCGCAGTGGGAACACCGCTCGACGTGCCGATCACGGTGGGGAAGAAGCACGGTTTCACCGGCGAACTGGAGCCGTTCGCCGAAGGATTACCCGACGGGGTGACGGCAAGCGTCGGCACGCCAGCAAAGCCGGACGGCAGCACGGTAGTGTTGAAACTGACTGCCACCAAACCGGCGGGCGGACCGATCCGCATCGGGGTACGGAAGAAGGGCGACAACACATTCCGGCGAACCGCCACCGCCGCCCTGCCCGACTTCGAAACGACCACAGCCGACCTGTGGCTGACGGCCACCCCCGCCGCTGCGAAGAAGTGACCACGGGTAGGGGCAGTGGTCAGGTGAGTTTGAACACCCCGACCGCCCCGGCCCCGCTTCCGGCCGCCAACAGTTTGTCGTCCGGACTCCACGCCACCGCCGTGATCTCCGTTCCCTCGAACGTCGCCCCGCCGATGAGCGGGGTGCGGTTCGCCGGTTGCCAGAGCATCAGCCGCCCGCCGTCGTCGCCGCTGGCTAGCAGGAACCCCCGCCGCTGCCAGCCCACCGCCGTCACGGTGCTGTGCCCGGTGAGCATGTTCGGCTGGCTACCGGCTGGCCCCTTCCCCGCACAATCCCACACGCACACCGCGTCGCCGCCGCCCGTGGCCAGGAACCGGCTCGTGAAGTCCCAGTCCACCGCCGTCACCTTCGACGGGTAGCCGCTCATGTGCAATTCTTGTCCGCTGTCGGCGTACCAGAAATGCACGCTGGAATCCTGGTTGCCGTGGGCAAGCATGGCTCCGTTCGGTGCCCATGCGAGCTTGAGGGCCGACCCCTTCCACTCGTACTTCCGCACGGCGGCCGGTTCGGCCGGGTCGTAGATGCTCACCGCCCCGTAAGCCGCGACCGCCAGCAGGTTCGTGCCCGGCCGCCACGCCAGATCAGCGACCGTGCCGCCGTGATCGGCGTACTCGCGGAGTTGCTCGCCGGTCTTCGTGTTCCACAGGCGAACCTTCTTGCCCGCGGCGGTGGCGAGGATGCTACCGTCGCGGCTCCATGCCAGCCGTTCGACCCACGCCGAGCCGCCTTCGAAGGTGTGCCGCACGTCGCCCATCAGGGTGGACCAGATGCGGGCCTTGCCGTCTTGCCCGGCGGTGGCGAGGGTGTCGTCGTCGGACGGGTGGTACGCGACCGCGGTGGTGCCGAATCCGTGGCCGGGAAGGGTGAACAGTTCCTTCCCGGTGGTGGCATCAAACACCACGACCGGCCCGCTCACGGCAGCGACGGCGAGTTGTTTGCCGAACGGCGACCAACCCAGGGCGATGGCGTGATCCGGCACTCCGCCCCGCCACGCCGCTGCCAGCCGGTTGGCCGGCTTCTTGTTCTGCTTGCCGATCATGGTGAACCCAAGAACTGACTGAACCCGGCCCGCCGGGCGTCGTGCCCTGCGAACCGGGTCAGTATATGTCGAACGGCTTGCGGCCGGCTGTGAGGGGGACCGCGTCCGGAGGTCGCGGCACACCGGACAAACGCGAGGGCATGCAGAGCTTGCGCAATTACCCCTCTACCAACTTTCGGATCTGCTGCGGCGACACATTCCACGTCGTCTGGTAGGTCTCTTCCAACGGCACGGTGATATAGAAGTCCTCGACCAGAAACAGCGGCATATCGGGGATCGGCCCGCCGACGGCGAACGGCTCGACGTAAGCCGTCGGCTCGCTGCCAGCCTGATACGAGACGGCCGTGAGACGTTGATCCACAGGCTGCTGATATTCCGTGCTGGCGATGTTCTCCCACACCGCCGGGTGAATGCCATTCGGGTCGTACCGGCCGGGTGGGAACGGATCGACGACGAGAACGTGAACACCGTTACGGATGAAGGCCGCGGCCTTCCGTGAGAAAGACCGCAGAGCGTGCCGTGTGTCCTTGTTGCCGGGTGACACCAGTTCGATGATGGCGACGATTTTGCCAGTGTCGTGGTGAATGGCAACGCGATCCGTCTTGCGGGCGTAGTGAATCTTGTCTGCTTTCTCGACCACACTCGCCTTTGGCGGGACAAGGGCGACACCGCCGCCGATGGATTTCGCGTCAACGTCACTGGCGGAGAGGGTCACCACGTCCGGCTCGACGCCACTGGTCTTCTGCTCCGCCATTGCAAAAAACTCGGGCGGCATCATGCCGGCGTTGAGCAGGTCCATCATCGCCGCGATCCAGCGGTAATGGAAGTTGTGGTACGTCCCCGACCTCACCCGTGACCAGTCGTGCATCGGCATGGCGAAGCCCTCCGTGACGGGATTGTACACGACGATCGTTTACCGCGATCCACAGGGGAGCACGACCGTCGCGCTCCCCTGCGGTTCGCCGCAAACCGGGTGCGTCACTTCGGCAGCGTCGGCTTCATGCCGAGGTTCTTCACCAGGAAGGCCCACATATCGGCCGTCTCCTCGATCACTTTGGCGGTCGGCTTGCCGGCCCCGTGGCCGGCTTTCGTCTCGATGCGGGCGAGCACCGGGGCAGCACCTGCCTGGCACTCCTGAATCCGCGCTGTGAACTTGAAGCTGTGCCCCGGCACCACGCGGTCGTCGGTGTCGGCGGTGGTCACGAGCGTCGGCGGGTACTTCACGCCGGTCTTCAGGGCGTGGTACGGGCTGTACTTGAGCAGCGCTTCGAACTCGTCCTTATTGTCGGAGCTGCCGTAGTCGTCCACCCAGTAGCGGCCGGCGGTGAACTTCTGGAACCGCAGCATGTCCATCACGCCCACCGCCGGCAGGCACGCCCCGAACAGGTCGGGCCGCTGGATGAGGACCGCCCCCACCAGCAACCCGCCGTTGCTCCCGCCCTGGATGCCGAGTTTCGCCGGGCTGGTGTACTTCTGGGCGATCAGGTACTCGCCCGCGGCGATGAAGTCGTCGAACACGTTCTGCTTCTTCGTCTTCGTCCCGGCCCGGTGCCACTCCTCGCCGTACTCCCCACCGCCCCGCAGGTTGGCCACCGCCAGCACCCCGCCCATCTCCATCCACTGCAACCGGCTGACGCTAAAGCTCGGGGTGAGCGAGATGTTGAACCCGCCGTACCCGTACAGCAGCGTCGGGTTCGTGCCATCCAGCTTGATCCCCTTCTTGTAGCAGAGGAACATCGGCACCTCGGTGCCGTCCTTGCTCTTGTACTTCACCTGCTTCACCTCGTAGTCGTCCGGGGTGAACTTCACCTTCGGCTGGCGGAACAGCGTGCTCTTGCCGGTGAGCAGGTCGTACTTGTAGATCTCGCCGGCGCGGTTGAAACTGGTGAACGTGTAGAACGTCTCGGTGTCGGTGGTCTTCCCACCGAACCCGCTCGCGGTGCCGATGCCCGGCAGGCTCACGTCCCGCACGAAGGCTCCATCGGTGGTGTAGCACTTCACCACGGTCTTCACGTCTTGCAGGTAGTTGCACACGAACTGCCCGCCGACGTAGCTCACCCCGCTCAGCTTGTCCTTCGCCTCGGGAACGACCGTCTTCCAGTTCTTCTTCTCCGGCTTGCGGATGTCGATGGCGATGACCTTCCCCTTCGGGGCACCGTCGTCGGTGTCGAAGTAGAACACCGGGCCATCGTTGCCGATGAAGTCGTACTTCCGCTCGTGCTTGTCGATCAGGTCGACCGGGGCGGCGAGCGGTTCGAGCAGGTCGCGGTAGGTCACCATCGTGTTATCGCCGGTGGTGCCGTCGCCGATGGTGATGATCAGGTAGCGGCCGTCTTCGGTCACACCCCCGCCGATCGTCCACTTCGGATGGTCCGGCCGACGGTACACCAGCACATCGTCGGTCTGCGGGGTGCCGATGCGGTGGTAGTACAGCGTCATGTTTTCGTTGGTCGCCTGAAACTTGGCGTCGCCGGTCGGTTCGGGGAAGCGGCTGTAGAAGAACCCGCGGCCGTCGGGCGTCCAGCTCGCGTTGCTGAACTTCACCCACTTGAGTTCGTCGGCGAGGGGCTTGCCGGTGGCGATGTCGAGCACGCCCCACGTCTGCCAGTCCGACCCGCTCTCGGATCGGCCGTAGGCGAGGTACCGGGCGTCGTCCGACGCGGCCAACCCGCTCAACGCCACGGTGCCGTCCTTGCTCCACGCGTTCGGGTCGAGGAGCACTCGCGGTTCGGCATCGGGGGTGTCCTGCACGTACAGCACGAACTGGTTTTGCAGGCCCGAGTTGCGGGAGTAGAAGTACTTCCCGCCCTTCTTGCTCGGGGCGGTGAACTTCTCGAAGTCGTACAGTTCGGTGATGCGTTTCTTGATGGCGTCGCGTTCGGGGATGGCGGCGAGGTAGGCGTCGGTGATCTTGTTCTGCTCGGCTACCCAGTCGGCGACCGCGGTTGACTTGCGGACGTCGTCTTCGAGCCAGCGGTACGGGTCTTCGACCTTGGTGCCGTGGTAGGTGTCGACGACATCGACTTTCTTCGTCTTCGGGTACGTCAACGGCTTCTCCTGAGCAGACGCGACGAGCGGTACGAGCAGGGCGGCAAGAGCGGCCCAGCGGCGGTGTAGCATTGGTCAACTCCGGCGAGTGAACTCCGGCAGCGTGCCGGGGGAGGTGTTGTAGGCCGAAACAGAGGGAGCGAACCGAGCCACCACCTTCACAAAACTTTCGCGCGGTCGCTTGGCAGTTCTAGTTGACAGGTCATGCCCCCCCCCCCTGTATGATCCTCGCCATTGCTCAATTTCCAACTGGCCGAACGACACCGAGAGGAACGACGATGCGCAACCTGCTCTGGACGGCGACGGCAGTGGTAGTCATGCTGGTCGGCGGAAACAACGTGATGGCTCAGGCGAACACCGTGGTGCCAGCAACCGATCCGGCTGCGCTACCTGCGGCTCCGAATGGGAAAACGAACGTCA
>JALOQR010000066.1 GCA_025459365.1 Fimbriiglobus sp. | reverse complement strand
CTCGACGAATGGATTCTCGGCCGGCGTGGCGGGGTCGCTCATTTGCGAATCCTCGCTCCGCGGATCTGTTCCAGCCGTTGCAGAATGAGCCGCACAGGGTCGTCTTCGTCGAATCGGGATACACTCGCCCCGGCCTTCACGAGTGCCGCCCGAACGGCATCAAACTTCGTCAGGTAACCATCGATCAGCGATTCCTCAACGAGCGTATTGAGGGTCTGCCGTGCCCCACGGTTGCGTTTGGGCCGAGGTTCATGCGGAGAAGGCACATCCGCCGGCCAGGGCAACAAGACCAACACCTGATGATGCCGTGCCCGCGCCGCCCGCACCGCGGCCAGGAGGCGGTCGAGTTGCCCGTGCAGTTCGACGAGATCGGCCAGCACGACGTACAGTTCGTTGTCGCGGGCGGTACCCACACTCCGCACGATGGCGTCGGCCAGCACCGCGACTTTCCCCGCTCCAAGAAAGCGATAGTTTCCGTGAGCGTCGTGTAATTGCGGAGTCGGCTGAACACGATGAGCGAGGAGGAAACGGTCGGCACGAGCGGCGAAGGCTTCATCGTCGTGGATGTACCGTTCGATGGCCGCCGGTGTGTCGCCGTCGAGCGAGGCGAACAGGGCGGCCAGTTGCTTCCGCCGGGTCAACTCGTTGGCCCACGCGGGGAAGAACCCACTAAGGCCAAACACCAGCCAGTAAAGCCCGGTGAGTGGGATCGGCCAGAGCAGGAAGACCAACCCAAACGCCACGAACCACGGCAGATCGTTGAGGCTTTGCGGGCGGACCACATTCCGCGTCCAACGCACCACCGTTTCGAACCCGCCGCCAATGAACACGTAGGCGGACCAGAGAACCGGGAGCAGAAGTACGAACCGGGCCCGCGAGTCGAAGAGCGGCCTCCAGAACAACCCGAACGGGCGGGAGTTCACCCGCTTGTCGAGGAGATCGGGATACATCTCGACAGCCAACGAGTAGGCAAACTTGCTGAGGGTGGGCAGATCGGCGGTAGCCAAATCGGGCAAGCGAGCCGCCGCCTCGGCGAAGTGGCGGAGCATTTGCATCTGATGAGCTTGCGTGCGAGCCGGTTTCATCAGTTGGGTGTGGTTCTCGTCGAACACTGCCAGCCCAACGATATCGCGGTTGGCACTCGCGGCCTGCGCCACCGCCGCCCCAACACCCGCCGCACGGGCGAGTGGAGTGTTTCCCGGTTCCCCGAGCCGCATGCCGTTCGATGCATCCAGGAATAGCACGCACCGCACTGGCACGTCGTTCTCGAACTCCTTGGTGATGAGTTGATCTCGCCGGGCCGTCGCCTTCCAGGCGATCATCTTGGGCGGATCACCGGGGCGGTACTCGCGGAGGTCAAGCAACTCGCTCCCGCCGCCTGGCCTTCGCAAACGGTGAATCCCCGGCGGCGGCAGGCTGTTTAGCCGCTTGGTCGCCCGTTGCCCGCCTTCTTCATCGGCCAGCGTGGGAAGCACCAGATATTCCGTCGGAACTCGGAGGAACACCCGCTGGTAGAAGAATCCGCAGTAGTCGGCGAACCGCAGTTCCACCCCCTCGAATTTGACCAGACCAGGAGCCAGTGGGTAGAGCCGATACACAATGTCGAGCGGTTCACCGACCGCGAGCCGGCCAACCATCCGTCGATCGCCGCCAACCACCCCCATACCGAAAGGCAGTTTGTCTGCCGCGGCAACGAACGGCAGGCTCAGCCCACCGGGCGAAAGGGCCAGCCGCACGCGGATGGTCGCCTCCACCTTCGCCCAGAGGTTCGGTTGCTCGCGGTCGTTCTGGACCAGATGCCGCTCGACTCTCACTCGGCCGGCGGCGGCGGTGGTGCGAGCAATGAACCATGCCCACTCGCCGATGAACCACAGCAGAACAGTGAGGGAAAAGATGGCTGCAAACGCCCCATAAAAGGCGAACCACACCGACCAGAAAGCGGCCAGCCCGACGAGGATCAGCAACCAGACGCCGCGGGCAGTGAGCATTGGGGTCCCGGTCTCGGTTGGCCACGACCGACTGGGGCGTGGTTCGGTGGCCGACCGTTATTGAGTCTCCAGCACTTTCACTTGCTGGAGCACATCCTTCACCACATCGGCCACCTCGCGGCCTTCGATGGCGGCCTCCGGCCGCAGAATGACGCGATGGCCGAGGACGCCAAACGCCACCTTCTGAACATCTTCATGCGTGACATAGTGCCGGCCTTTGAGCGCCGCCCGGGCGCGGGCGCACCGCAGCAGGCTGAGCGCAGCCCGCGGGCTGGCCCCGAGTGCCACATCCGGGTGGTCCCGCGTCGCCTCGGCGAGTTCGATGATGTATCGGTAGAGGGAGTCCTTGCCGTACACGTACTGCAACTTCGCCTGCAACCCGAGAATCGTGTCGGCGGTGAACATGGCAGGCGGGTCGGCGGTCGGCCGGCCATGCAGTTTCAGCATGTTCACTTCGTTCTCAAAGCCGGGATACCCCATCTCCACCCGCAGTAGGAAGCGGTCGAGTTGGGCCTCGGGCAGGCGATAGACCCCCTCCTGTTCCACCGGGTTCTGCGTGGCCAGCACCATGAACGGCCGCGGGAGCGGGATGGTGTCGCCATCGACCGTCACCTGATATTCTTGCATCGCCTCCAGGAGCGCGGCCTGGGTCTTGGCCGGTGCGCGGTTGATTTCGTCGGCGAGAAGCACCTGGCAGAAGATCGGCCCCTTACGGAGCACGAACTCACTCTTCTGCCGGTCGAGGATCGATGTGCCCGTCACGTCCGACGGCAGCAGATCCGGGGTAAACTGCACCCGCTGGAAATCGCACCCGAGCAACTTGGCGAACACCTTCGAGAGGGTCGTCTTGGCTACCCCCGGGACGCCCTCCAGTAGCACATGCCCAGACGCCAGCAGTGCGATGAGCAGTTGCTCGGTGACCGCTTCCACCCCCACCACCACCGTCGCCACCTGCCGCGACACCTGCTGATACAGTTCAGCGGCGGTGGCGGCGAGTTCGCGGGCCGGAGCGGTGTCGGGGGTGTCGGGGCCGGGTTGGGCGGTGGGGCGAGAGGCCATCGGCGGTCGGTCATTCGTCATGTTGCGGCGTCTCGTGACGTGGGGCCGACGAACCGCCAGCGGTCGTCATCGGCAGCGGCCCGCACTGCTGCCAGGAGTGGTTCGAGCATCCGCCATCGCCCATACCCAATCGGGGCTGTCGCCCGCGATTCCGCCCACAGGGTACGAATGGCGTCTTGAAGGAACTTTGGGCGCGGGACGGCGATGTCCAACGGCGGCAGTGTATCCGCTGCGTATTCGGCTGGCAGCCCGCGCTCCTGAAACAACCGCCGCACCAGTGGGCGAACGACTGGACCGTAATCGGTCGTCCGGAGCAGTTCGAGCCGACGGTGGCCAAGGCTTCCCACCGCCACGTCGGGTCCGAGCATGGCCGGATCTCGTGGGAGCGGGCGGAACGTTTTTCGGTACCATCCACGGACAGCCCGCGTGCGAGTCAGGGCGTAGATCACGAGTAGTACGATCGTCGCCAGGGTCGCGAGCAAGATCTCTTTCCGGCCACCCACGAGAGACAGCAGCCCTCGATTCCACGCGTTGCCGGTCTGGGCTTTGTCGACCTCTTTGTTGACAAACCCGGCGATGGCTTGCTGCAACTCCGGATCGAATAGATCGGGGGGAGTGATGGGCGGCACCGGCGGAAGCGGTGGGCCAGTGGGAATGGCGGCGAACTCGAACTCATCGAAGCGGTCTCTCACCTGCCCGTTTTCCACGAAGAGGCAGCGGGAGCGGTTGGCCCCCTTGAGCCATTGCACAGTGTTGTTGGCCAGTTTGAGATTGTCGGTTGGGTTGTCGGCCCGACCGGAGGTGTAGATGAGGCGATTCGAAAAGACATCCGGGTCGGCGACGATCATGCAATGTGCGTCGAGCCGCTCGTCGGTGGTGGCGACGGCGAACGGCAGAGTGACAACGGCCAAACCATCCACCTTCCGGCCGTTCTGCACCAGTGTGGCGTTTGGGGGGAACACGGCGACCTGCCGGAGTGGCAGATCGCGGGGAGACCGACCGACGACGAGGCACGACGGCTCGAACGTCGCCACCCGACTCACCCCGGTGAACGGCGACACCCCGACATTGCCAGGAACGGGCAGCACGATCGGGCGATTGCGCTGGCTGTTGTCGAGTACCTCCTCGTCCCAATGGCTCACAACTCCGCCAGTGATTCGCACTTCAGCGACACCAGGAAGATACCCCCCGGCATCCAGTGGTGTGTCGGCAGCTAGAAGCACCGCCCCACCCGCCGAGAGCGTCGCCCGGCAGACCTCTTTCACTCTCTGCGTCTGGAGATCCGGATCGCCGTGGACCACCACAATCAAATTTGCGTAGTCGTAACTCCGGCCGAGGTTTTTGATCACCTCTGGCTGGACACCGTGAAAGTGGAACAACCCCCGGAACAGCGTGGTCAAGTTGTTGGCAGGGGGGGGAGCCGGCGGGCCAGACTGACGAGGCACCTGGGCGAGAGCCGGACCACCGAACAGCAAGAAGGCCACGAGAAGAATTTGCCTCACCCCTGCACCTCCGCGAGCCGGCACAGGTATCCGCGGGCCTCGGCGATGTCGGCCTGGGCGATCGGCTCATGGGCCGGCGAGTACCGTGCGAGGGCGTACAGCCGGGCGAGCGGATCGGCGAAGGGGGCGGCGGCGGGCACACTGGCACGGAAGGCGTCGGCGATGGTCTGATGATTCCACACACGGGCACTGTCGCCACAGATGACCACCGAGAGGTAGTCGAAGGCCCGCACCAGGGTGTCGCGGTCGGTCACCTCTCGGGGGTCGATGGTCCACGGCCCGAGGCCGGCGATCGGCTTCGGCCCGTTTCGCAGAGCCACGATCTTCGGCCAGTATCGCCACAGAACAAACCCGCCGACGAGAACGGCCAGCACCAGAAGAAACATCACTGCGGGCGCGACCGCAGACTCGACGCTACCCCCGGTGAACCGGCTCCCACCGCTGATACTTGGCGGATTCCAGTTCGACCCGCCCCCGGACCATTTCAAGCCACCCCCTCCGAAGGTCTGGTTACCCTTGCTCAGGTTTCGCCACCAGTTTGGCAGGCCGTTGGAGGTACTGTTTTTCAACCACAGCATGAACTGGTTTTGCGGTGGGCCGTTCGCACCGTTCGAGTTCCACGGGTTCCCCTGCCCCGCCTGACCGTTAGCCCCGCCCAAGATGTCGCTGTTCGTACCGTCCCACGGGGGTTTACCCTCCCCACTGAACATGTCGATGAGCGACTGTTTCAACTCGGGCGTCTTTTCGATCGACCCGAAGTTGTTTTCCCACAGCCCGACCACTTGCTGGAACTCGGGCTTGGCCTGGGCTTTCTCCGCCGCCGACGGCCGGGAGCTAGCCGGCAACGGGCCAGGCATCGACCCACCGCTGGGAGGAATCGCGCCAGATGGGGGCAACCTCGGCGGCGTAGAAGTGGTGGGCTGTGGTGGCAGTGGTGGGGTCGCACCCGGCGGGAGTGCAGGGGGCGGCGGTGGCGTGAAACCGGGCGGCGGTGCGAATGGCCCACCACTTGGGTTCGGGTTGGCCTGTTGGAACTGCTGCTTGAGGTTCTCGATCTGTTGTGGAGTGATTCCAGGGTTCTGCTTTTGCAGTTGCTGGGCGAACGCGTTGGGATCGTTCTTCGCCTGCTCCTGCCATTGCTGGACCTGCTTCTGGAAGTTCGGATCCTTGAGAACGTCCGGGTTCTTCTCCAGGTACTTGGCGGCCAGTTGGAGGAGGGCTGGGTCGAGGTCGGGCACTTTCGGAGCGGCACCGGCCGAGAGTTGCTGAGCGAGGCGACGAAGGGTCTCGGCGTCGGGCGGCTCATCGATCGGAATGGCGGACTTCTGTGCAACGGCAAGCGGGGCGACCACCAAGGCCAACAGGCACGCCCACCGGAACGCGAAGCGGATCATCTACTTCCCTCCGGCGGTCGGCTTGACCGGGCCGCTAGGCACCAATCGGCTGAGCGAGTACGAGGCCTGGCGCCGCACATCGAGGTCTTTGTCGTCGAGGGCATCGAGCAGTTTCGGCAGGGCCGGCCGTGCGACGACTCCCATCTGCCCGAGGGCGTAGGCGGCACCAGCCCGGCGTTCGGCCAGGCTGTCGTCGAGGGCTGCCGTCAGCGGTTCAACAGCCACCGGACCAACCTTGGCCAGTGCGACGGCCAAATTGAGCCGCACGTCCGGGTCGGGGTCTTTCAACCCGTCGATCAGCCGACGGACGAGAACGTCGGTGGGGAGGGGGTCGGCGGAAAACGCCGGGCCCGCGATCACGCACGCAGCGACGATGACAAGCGACAGTCGCACCGCCACTCCCCCTGCAGAACTGAGACGAGGGTATTGTCGCGGCGGATTGGCGGAGAAGCAAGCAGTTACCGATGCCCGGTGTGCCACGTCCACCCAACTGGCAGGGCGGCATCATCGGCGGGAGCCTCCTCGAACTCCTCTTCCTCCGCCACCGCAGGCGGATTTTCCTCGGCCTCTCGCACACGCTCCAGCAGGCAGTACCGGGCGATGATGAGAAACCCACCGAACCAGAGCCAAGTGAAGCGGAACAGGTTGTGCCCGAACAACCCCATGAACAGGAGCAGGAACACCGCCATCGCCACCGCACCGGGCACATAGGCGGTGAGGTCCCGCTCGCCGGGCGGGTGTTCCTTGAGCACCTTCCGACAGCCAAAGTAATTCCAGGCGAAGCAACCGAGGATGCCGAGGAACGTCACCACCCCGGCGGTGCCGAGTTCGCCAGCGAGTTGGCCCATCAGGTTGTGCGACTCGATCTCCTGCCCGGTCGCCTGCCGCCACGCCCCCGGCCCGACGCCGGCCAGCGGGTTGGCCGCCCACAGTTCCATCCCCATCACGAACCCATGCCACCGCCCTTCGCCAGACACCTTGGCGTTCTCCGGGCCTACGTCCGGGTTGATGATCGTCTCGAACCGGTTCTGCAACTCGGCCGGCAGGGCCACGAAGGCGACCGGCGCCGCCATCGCACACAGCGCCAGCCACAGCCACCGCTTGCGGTGGCTCATCATCACGATGAACCCCCACACGCACAGCCCGATGAGCGACCCCCGCGAGCCGGTCAGCAGGATGCATAGCGCCGACAGCCCGACGTACCCGGCCAGCAGCCACTTCGCCAGCTTCCCGCCGAGGCCGCTCTTCCAGATGGCCACCACGATCGGCAGGGCAAAGATGATGCTCGCCCCGAAGCTGTTCGGGTCGCCAAGCGTCGTGTCCACGCCCACCATGCGGCTGATGCCCATGCGGTACGTGAACTTCCCACCGAGGTACTCGCGGAACGAGTGGAGGAGGTACAGGGCCATCACCCCGAGAAACCCGACCACCATCCGCTTCAGGCCTTTTTCGTCGTTCACCGTGGTGACGAGCAGGATGTAAAACACGACGATCTTGAACCAATCCTCCACCTTCGGCTGAGTTTGGTCCATCCAGCGGCTCATGCCCCACGCCCCGAGGACCGCCGCCGCGAACGCCGCGTACGCCCAGTGTTGGGGATTGGGCAGCCACTTCTTGCCGGGGTAGAGGAGCCACACCCCCATCGTCACGAGCATGTAGACCCGCTCGAACCGCAGGTCGCCGAGCCACGGCCACACCTCGAAGGGGCGGTCGATGAACAGGAACATGTAGCCGACGAGCAGGAAGTGCATGGGTCCGTCCGTGGCCCAGGGTGGAGTAGTTGTAATTTTTACCAGAGGGGGGGACGCGGTGGGAAGGGCAAGTCAGCCGCCGTTGTCCTCAACACTATCACTATGATCATCCTGCGATCTATTCTCCCCTCCGGCCACCGGCGTTGACACCCTGCTGCCGCCGGGCAATCACACCCTTTTCGATAGCCGGCTAGCGGAACTGCTTGGACGGTCGGTGATCGGAAACACGAAGAGCGTCAACTACTGTAACAACGGTGTGAGCCACTGGATTCGTTTCGACCCGCCGAAAAAGTGACGACGGTTCCCTTGGTCCGACAGGACACCATCCATGCGACCCCTTTCACTTCTTCTCCTGACCGCTCTCACGACTTGGCCCACACTCCTCGGGTGCGGGCAACCACCTTCCAAAGGGGAGGAACCGATGACTTCCCCAACCGGCAAGGTTCTGATGGAGAAGTCCCCTGGTCTCTCCGCGACCTTCGCCCGCGACGGCAAATCGGTCTTCTTCACCGGCAAGTTCGAAGGCCACGTCGGCGCGTGAAGCGTTGAGGATGGAACGCAGGTCCTCAACTTCGCCGACGAACACGATCGTGGTTCAACGTTCGCGTTGAGCGAGGATGGGAAATCCGCCCTGACGGGCGGTCGCGGACAGTTGATGCGGTGGCGACTGAAGGAGCGGACTGTGGCGAAGCTTCTGCCCGCGAAAAAGTGAGCCCATCCACACCGCCTTCCCGACGGCTCACGGGCGAGGTGGTATCAGTTGGACCGCCTTGCCGGCTTCATCTCTTCCGCGTCAATTCCTCGGGGCGAACGACGCGACGTGAATCGGCCGGTGCTATAGATAACCGGCGGACTCACGTCGCGCCGTTCGCCCAGAGGCTCAGCATGTCCGAACTGATCGTGTCCGTGTCCGGCATCCGCGGGGTCATCGGTGACTCGCTCACCCCGGACGCCGCCTGCCGGTTCGCCATGGCGCTCGGCACCCACCTGGGCGGCGGGCGGGTGGTGGTGTCCCGCGACGGCCGGCCGAGCGGCGACGCCCTCAGGCACGCCGTGTTCGCTGGGCTGATGGCCACCGGCTGCACCGCCGACGATATCGGCATCGCCCCCACCCCCACCGTCGGCATCGCGGTTCGCACACTCTCGGCCGCGGGCGCCATCCAGATCACCGCCTCGCACAACCCCGCCCCGTGGAACGGCCTGAAAATGTTCGGCCCGGACGGCGCCGTACTGCCCGCCGAGCAGGGCCAGCGGGTGAAACTGCTGTTCGAGCGCGGGCCGTTCAAGCTGGCGAAGTGGGACGGCATCGGGGCGGTCCACGTCCCGCCGGACGTGCTCGCCGACCACGCCCGGCTGGTGCAGGAGAACGTGAGCGTTTCCACCATCGCCAGCCGCGGCATTCGCGTGTTCCTGGACGGCAACGGCGGCTCCGGTGGCCCGCTCGCGGCCATGCTGCTGGGCGAACTCGGCTGCCAGGTGATTCAGCACAATTGCGAGAGCAACGGCCTCTTCGCCCACGAGGCCGAGCCGACCCCCGCTCACCTGGTGGACGTCGCCCCGTGGGTGAAGCAGACCGCATCGGCCGTCGGGTTCGTGCTCGACCCCGACGCCGACCGGCTCGCCCTCATCGACGAAACCGGCACGTGCGTGAGCGAGGAACTGACGCTGGCGTTGGCCGTGAAGTACCGCCTGCGGCACGCCACTGGCCCGGTGGTGGTGAACATGAGCACCAGCCGGGTGATCGAGGACCTGGCGACAGCGGCCGGGTGTACGTTCACCCGGAGTGCGGTCGGCGAGGCGAACGTGGTGGCGAAGATGCGGGAGGTGAAGGCGGTGATCGGCGGGGAGGGCAACGGCGGGGTGATCGATCCGCGGATCGGCTGGGTGCGGGACCCGTTCATCGGTATGCCCCTCATCCTGAGCCTGATGGCCGAGGAGCGCAAGCCGGTGTCGCAACTGGTGGCCGAACTGCCGCAGTACGCGATGCTGAAGACGAAGTTCACGGTGCCGAGGGAGAAGTTGCTCCCGGCGCTCGATGCGATGCGAGCAAAGTGGAGTGATGCCACCGCCAACACGGTGGACGGCCTGCGGCTCGACGGCCCGGACTGGTGGCTGCACGCCCGAGCCAGCAACACCGAACCGGTGGTGCGGATCATCGCCGAAGCCCCGACCGAAGAGCAGGCGAGGCGGCTTTGCGACGAAGCGGGGGAGTTGCTCACCGGCGGTGTGTAACATCCGGCCGATACCAGCAACTCTCGGGGCGGCGTGCTCGTCATTGGGTTGAGGCTGAACGACCCGATTCCCGGAGATGCCGCCAAGTCGTTCCGTTCCATTCCATTTGAGTGTTCGCACTCACTCTGCTGCTCGCCCCACTCGCTGTCGCGGGCGACGACAAGCAGCGTCACCCTCACGTTCGAGGTGGGGGTAAGCTGACCAAGGCGGAGGAGAAGTCGACGCTGAAAGCGGGCGTCCGCCCCATCTGCCAGCCGACCAAGTTGCTCGACACCGACCCGCTCGTGCGGCGAATCGTGGAGAAAGATCTGCTGGTCATGGGCCGGCGGGGCCGCCCGGTGCGGACTGCCCGACGCCGCCGAGGGCGATTCTTAGGAGGCCACAGCGGCCGGGCTGTCACGTCGATCGAGGACACCTCGCGGCCCTCATTGACCGTCTTCACGGGGCCGATTTTCATCCCGACCGACGTGATGGGTGTGCCACTCGACGACCACTTGAGCAGTCGAGGTCGCAAGAGTGCGCAGCTCGCTTCGCAACTTCGCCCCAGTGAGACAACGACCTGTGCTGAAGTTACCGAGTTGAGGAGGAGAACGAGCAACCGGCTGATGCATCAGTGTTTCATCTGCCGATATGCCGGCGGGGGACACACCATGAACCGACGGGGAGTTGCCGGCCACCGGGGGGCGGTAGGGCTGGTACTACTGGCTGCGGTGCTCTGCGGGTGCCGGCTCGTCAACGGACCCGAACGCGAACTACCGCTCCCGCCCGACGTGGCCCCGGAGCAGGTGATTGACGCCGACGATCCGCTCGGTTCGGTCACCCCGCTCGACCCGGACGACCTGGCCGACCTGGGGCGGGAAATCCTCGCGGCGCAGCAACAAAAGTTCGCCAGCCGTGCCACCGGGCGGAAGTTCAACATCCTGGCGTTGAGCGGCGGAGCGGTGTACGGAGCATACTCGGCCGGGGTACTCTGCGGGTGGACGCAGAGCGGATTGCCGCCGGGAGCAGGCGGGCGGCCTGAGTTTGATGTGGTCACTGGTATCAGTACCGGGGCACTCATCGCCCCGTTCGCCTTCCTCGGCCCGAAGTACGACGACTTCCTCCGCACCGAGTACACCACCACCACCACCGAGGACATCTACATCCGCCAGCGGCGGCTGAGGAACGTCATCGCCGAGAGCTTTGCCGACAACACCCCGTTCCGCCAGCGGGTGAATGCAGCGGTTACCTCAGGCGTGGTGCAGGAACTGGCCGTCGAGCATGCCAAGGGGCGTCGGTTGTTCATCGGTACCACCAACGCCGACACCAAGCGGATCGTGCTGTGGGACATCGGCGGCATCGCCACGAAGGGGGGCGAACCGGCCCGCCAGCTCATCCGCGACGTGCTCATCGCCTCGGCCAGCATCCCCGCATTTTTCCCACCGGTGCGAATCAACGTGACCATCAACGGGCGGCCTTACGAGGAGTTGCATGTGGATGGGTCGGTGTCGCGGTCGCTCTTCTTCCGCCCGCCTTACACCGGCCAGACCCGCGAGCAGTTCGACCCCGCCAGCCTGTCCGGGTCGAACCTGTACGTGCTCGTGGCCGGCAAGATCAACCCCACGCCTTCACCTGTCCGTCTCCGGACTCTGCCGATCGCACTCGATGCCAGCTCAACCGTGCTGTACTCCCAAACCCGCGGTGATCTCTACCGCATGTACACCTACTGCCTACTAACAGGTATGAACCTGCGTGTGTCGGCCATCCCGGACAACCTGCCATCGCCGGAATCGGCCACCGAATTCAATCCGGAGGAGATGTCCGCTCTGTTCACCGCAGGGTTCCGGGCCGGGCAGAAAGGCGACCTGCCGGTGCCAGGGGCAGAAGGAGAGGAACTTACCCGCGATGGGCCGGCGTGGCGCGACGTGCCGCCAGGGCTGAAAAGCGGAGAGAAGCAAGGAACACGGACGGGGGTGAACCTGACCGTCCGCCCGCGGATGAGCGGGCAACCCGCCCCGGCCCCCGGTACCGAAGCGGCCAACCGCCCCGGCCCATCCGCTCCACCGGTCAGGTGAGCCACGCCGAACTCAGGCCGACACCTTGAACCGAAACCACGTCTCGGCAGCAGTGGCGACGCCCGAGAGGAACCACAGGTTCACCCCGCCGCCGACAAACGGGCCGACCACCGGCAGGAACCCCGTCGCCGCCTTGCCGCCCAGCTTCCCGGCGAACCGAGCGGCGACCGCCCTTGTCAGCGGACCGCTCAGTTTGCCTTCGATCAACCAGCCAGCCTTGTCACACACCGTTTTGGCCAGAATGCGGTAGACCGATTGACCGAGCACTTTGCCACCGCTCATCGCCGAACGGCCAGCGAGCAGTTCCTTCGCGCCGTCGGCGTTGGCCCACACGGCCAGTACTGCGGCAAAGTCTTCCGGTTCCAGCACGTTCCCGAGCCGGGCTTCGGTGCCAAGAATCGCCCCGATGCCGTAGCTGCACACCGACATGCGGTTCATCAGGAAGAGGACATCGGCGGCCATGCCCGCGAGGTGCAACCCCGGCACGGCCGCCGCCCCTGCCCCGCTGGCTGTGACGAGTGCTTGTTGTTTCCCTTTCCACCCGCCAAGCGTCTGGCCGGCGGCGGCAGTGAAAATGCCGTCCAGGTCTGGGCGGAGGGCTTCGAACGCCTTGAGCACGAAGTCGGTCACGGGCGAACCGGGTCGGTGTTACTTCAACAGCTTCCGTACGGCTTCCAGGCCGTCCACCAGCCGCGGGCCAGGGCGGACAACGAGGTCGGCATCGACAACATACACCTTGCCGTCCCGCACCGCCTTCAACTTGTCCCACCCTGGCCGCTTTTTCAAACGCCCCGGCACGATCGAGCCATCCCCGCCGACGTGTTCGACACACAGAATCACGTCCACCCCCCGGGCCAGTACCTGCTCGTCGCTGATCTTCGGCCACGAGTCGGCCACGTCGGCGAACACGCTCTCCCCACCCGCAGTGGTAATGATCTCGTCGATAAACGTGCCTTGGCCAGCGGTGATGAGCGGCTCGTCGGCCAGCACGAAAAGAACGCGAGGCCGATTCGTGTTGCCAGCGGCGACGTTTCGAGCGAGGAAGATCCCCCGCGCGCGGGTGGCCACCTCCGATGCCTTCGACTGACTGTCGGTGAGCCGACCGAGAAGCCGGATGTTGTTCCATACGTCGTCGATAGTCTTCGGGTCGAGGGCGACGACGGGGATATTGAACTTCTCCAGTGCCGCAATCACGTCCTTCTGGGGGGCAGCGACCACCAGATCGGGCTTGTGGGCGAGGATGGCCTCGGCGTTGATGCTCTGCGGGGTGAACCCGCCGACGCGGGGAAGTTGCTTCGCTTCCTCGGGGTACGTGTCGAAATCGGTGCCTGCCACTACCTTCGGCCCCGCACCGATGGCGAACAGGATTTCGGTGGCCGCCGGGGAGAGAGAGACGATCCGCTCGGGCGACTTCGGGAGCGACACCGATCGGCCCAGGTCGTCGGTGATGGTCGGCAGTGCGGTTGGCGTGGGGGTGGGGCGGGAGCACCCCGATGGTTGACAGCCAATCGTGATGAGGAGCAAGAGTGGGAGGCCGCGCTTCATGGTTGCACCTGAGGGTCCGGTCTCGGCACCACCACCGCCGGCGACCCGGTGACGGGGTGCGGGGCGACGGCGAACGTCGCCGCGTACGCCTCACCCAGTTTCGCCGTCGTCAGCACCTCGGCCGGCGGGCCATCGGCGATCACCCCGCCGTTCGCCAGCAGGATCACGCGATCCGCCCACGGGCCGACGAGGTTCAAGTCGTGGAGTGTGACGACAGCCGTCAGGCTGCGCTCGGCGATCAACTCCCGCACCTGGCTCAGTAACTCGAACTGAAACCGCGGGTCGAGGTGGGCGGTCGGCTCGTCGAGCAGTAGGATCCGCGGCTCCTGGGCGAGTGCCTTCGCCAGCCGCACCCGCTGCCACTCCCCACCGGACAGTTCCGTAACAGGCGTCTTGGCGAAGGGCGTCAGCCCGAATCGGTGAAGGCTCGACGCGATCACGGTTCGGTCGTTCGCGGTCAGCGGCTTCCACCACCCGGCGTGCGGGCTACGGCCGAGGGCGACGTATTCGCTCACCGTGAACGGCCAGTCCGGGGCAAGCACCTGCGGGGCGAAGGCAATCCGGCGAGCCACTTCCCGCCGGCGGAGTGTGGAGATCGACTGACGGTCGATTGTCACCGACCCGCCGAGTGGGGGGAGGAGGCGGGCGAGGGTCTTCAACAGGGTGGTTTTGCCGCACCCGTTCGGGCCGAGGATCGCCGTGAGTGCGCCGGCGTGCAGCGTGAAGGACACGGAGTTCAGCACGGCCCGGCGGCCGTACCCGCAGCTCAGCCCATTCGCAGTGAAGGTGGTCACACGGCCGCCCTCCGTTGCGAATTGGTTCGCAGCACCACCAGGAACACCGGGCCACCGGCGAGCGCGGTGATTGCTCCCAGGGGGAGTTCTTGCGAGGGGTGCAGGCTGCGGGCCGCGAGGTCGGCCAGCACCAAGAGCACCGCCCCAACCAGCCCGGCCGTTGGCACCAGCCGGCCCGCCGACGCCCCGACGAGCGGCCGGGCGAGGTGCGGTGCGACCAGCCCGACGAACCCGATCACCCCGCCGACGGCCACCGTCGCGGCCACTGCCACGCTCGCCGCCACCAGCACCACCAGGACCACCCACCGCACGGGAAGGCCGAGCGCACGGGCAGTGTCGTCGCCGGCACGGAGGGCGTCGAGCGGTCGGCCGAGTGAACAGAGCACCGCGACCCCACCCGCCACGAGTGGCCCGGCGACCGCGACCGCCGCCCATGTATCGCGGCTCAGGTTCAGCCCGCCCATCACCCACCACATGACCGACGGCAGGCGATCGCGGGCGAATGCCAGCAGCAACCACACCACCGCTCCGAGCAGGGTGCTCACTGTCGCCCCGGCGAGCAACAGCGACTCGGCCGGCCCGCGACCCGCCCCGGCGATGAGGTACACGAGCAGTACCGCGAACACCGACCCCGCAAACGCCCCGGTCGCCGTCGCCCCGATCGCTTCGCTCACCCCCGCCCAGCCGCTCACGATCACGGCCACCGCCCCGGCTGCCCCGCCGCTCGCTGAACCAATGACGAACGGATCGGCCAGCGGGTTGCGAAACACCGCCTGGTAGGCCGCCCCCGCCGCTCCCAGCCCGACCCCGACGATCGCTGCCAGAAGGGATCGTGGCAGGCGGATCTGAGTCACGATCGCCCGCGTGGTCGGATCGGCGTCTGCATGGGTGAGGGCGTCCCACACTTCGCTGAGCGACAGCCGGGCCGACCCGAGCGCCACGGACGCGGCCAGCGCGGTGAGCAACACCAGAAGGAAGACAAGAGCGACGACGGGGAAACGGATGGGTGGCCTCGCGGAACCAAACGGGGACTAGTCGCTATTATGCCGGGTGGCGGGCGGCGGGGTAGGGCGAACCGACCAGCCGCCGGAGGTGTCGGTTCGCGGTCGCTCACCGGGATGACTTCATGGACAAGACGGAACTGCGGATTGTGGCAGGCACCCTCCGTGGGCGAAAGGTCCTTGCGACCGTTCACCCGGGCCTACGACCGACGCCGCAACTGGTGCGGCAAGCCCTGTTCAGCATCCTCGGCGACGCCGTGCCCGACCGCGTGTTCTACGACCTGTTCGCCGGCACCGGCGTGATCGGGCTGGAAGCGGTCAGCCGCGGGGCGAGTGGGGCGAGGCTCATCGAACGCGATGCCAAGCAGGCCGGCGAGATCCAGAAGGCCATCGACCAGTTCAGAGTGCGAGACAAAGCCCAGGTACTCCGGGCCGACGTCTACCGCTGGGCCGAGCGATGGGCACCCACCGCCGAGCCGGTGAACTTGTTTCTCAGCCCCCCCTTCCCCGATCTCTCGGGGCCGAAGCTCGATGAGTTCCTCCGACTGGTAATCACCTTGGACGCCAAGATGCCGCCCGGTAGCGTGCTCACCGTTCAGGCCGAACTTGGCTTCCCCACCGACCGCCTGCCCGATCCACCCGCCTGGGACGTGCGGGAGTACAGCCGCAACCTGCTCCTCTTCCGTGTGAAGGACACGAACACCGCACTGGAATCCGTGCAACCAGGCGGGGAATTCGCTTGACACCACCCCCGGCTCGGGTATTCCCCCCGGTTGCGTGCGGGGGTACGCACCCACGAACCGGAGGGGGATGTCATGCGTTACGGAATCACGGGCGGGACTGTGGCGGTAGCAGTCGCGTTGCTCGTCGGAACTGGAACAGCCCACGCCCAGCAGCCCGTCGGCAAGGTGATCGACACCAGTAATCTGGTGGTCAAACCGGTGACGACCAGCACCAACATTTTCGCCCAGTCGGCGCAATACGTCAGCCGGGTCGTCTCGGGGATGATCGACAACAACGCCATCATCCGGACGGTCAACAACCTGTTCGGCAACCAGCCGAAGGCGGCCCCCATCCAGGGTGGCCTCAGCCCGCTGCCCGATCCCAAGCTGTACCCATCGACCTACTACCGCTCGCCCATTCAGCCGGCCATGCCGATCTACCCGAAGCGCTAACTGCTTCCAGCCCATTCGACGAATGACCGCCACGACACGACCGGGTGTCGGCGGCCCCGACCGGGCGTGTCGGTGTCTGTGAGACGCCGCACGCCCGCCGTACATTATCGCCACCACTCCGCTGCTCGGTGGCTCTCATGCGTCTGTCCGTCGTCGGTCTCATCACTCGCAAAGAAAGCCGCGATCTGCTGCGGGATCGCCGCACCGTCGCCGTGATCTTCCTGGCCCCGCTGCTCCTCTACCCGCTGTTCGGCCTGACGGCGTGGGTGTTCGCCTCGGAGTTGGTCGGTAAGCCGCCGGTCGTCGGGGTGATCAACGCCGACGCCGCCATCATGCCGAAGGCCGACATCCCCTTCCCCCCGCTCTTCAACGACGCCGCCGACAAGTTCGCCGATGGGCTGATCACCTCCGGCGAAGAGCGGCAACCGAAGTTAGTGAAACTCCCCCCCGACGCCGACCCGGAGGAGGCGCTGAAGTCGAAGCTCGTGCAGAGTGTGCTGGTCATCCCGCCGAACTTCGCCACCGACCTGGAAACCGGCAAGCGCCCACAATTGAAGTTGGTCGAACAGGAAGGGAACGAGAAATCGAAGGTGGCGCTGCGAGTTCTGAGCGCTGCCATCGAGCGTTGGGAAGAGAAGGCCCGGCAAGTGCGGTACAAGCGCGACGGTAAGCCAGCCGACTACGACAAGCTCATCACGGTGGACGACCCCAGCAAGAAGCCAAAAAAGGAACTGGCCGCGAAGGAGCTACGAGACTCCTTCGCCCGCGTGTTCCCGCTCATGCTGGTCATGTGGCTGGTCGCCGGCTCCATTCAACCGGCGGTGGACTTGACCGCCGGAGAGAAGGAGCGGGGCACGATGGAGACGTTGCTCATCTCGCCGGCCGAGCGGGGGGAGATTGTGGT
>JALOQR010000329.1 GCA_025459365.1 Fimbriiglobus sp. | reverse complement strand
CCCCCGCTCGCCGTCAGCCGCTTTACCACCATCGTGGCGTAGGCCCCGCGGGGCAGCCCAGTGCCCGGCGAGCGGCCCGCGTGAGCGGGCTGGTGTGTCACCGCCACAGAACCAGGGGGCTTACGCCCCCCGCTGGCCGTCGGCGTCGGTTCACCCTGTCAGCCGCTTCACGACCATCGTGGCGTAGGCCCCGCGGGGCAGGTCGAAGCGGAGCGTTACTTTTCGCTGCCCGCGGTTCAACTCGTCGGCCCCCGGCTCGGCGGTCATCCCGGTCGGCCGCAGGCAGGCGAACCGCTCCCCCTTCGAGAAGAACGGTTTGTCCAGCCCCGGCACCTTCAGCCCCTTGAGCGTCAGCCCTTCCTCGGCGAGCACTGCGTCGAGGTGCGGCAGCCAGTCGGCGGCCGGGTCGGGCTTGAGCCGCGGCGACGGCAGGCCGATGAGCAACCGGTTCCACCGTTCGGCCAACTCTGGCCGCACGCGGGTCGGCACCGGCAGCGGCCCGCGGTGTTGGTGGATCGCCCCGAGCATGTCGGCGGGGAAAGTGGCGGTCAGCCACTTCGCCAGCACGCGGTTCCACAACTCGCTCTGATACGCCGACAGGTACAACCCCTGCAACTCCGGCCGCAACCGCGACACGGCCCCCTTGAAGTTGGTGGGGTGGTCGCACAGGTACGTCACGAGGCTCCGGGCGTGCCCCTTCGGGAGTTTCGCCTTACACGCCGGCCAGTCGTTCCAGTGCTCGCGGAGGATCTGCTTTTCCTCCTTCTGGTCGGCCCGATCGAACTCGTACTCCGACACCAGAGCCAACTTGAGCGCCTCCTCGAACCGCCCGCCCACCATTTCCTTCGCCACGAACCGCCCATCGGCCGTCACGGAGCCGAACCGCTGGTCGTCGAAGTAGTTCGGCACCCCGCACGCCGCCACCTCGGCCGACATCGCCGTCAGGCGGGATTCATCGGCCCCGCTCAGCGCCCGCAGGGTGACGGCGAAGCGGTTGGCCGTGATGTCCCGCGAGGAGTACGGCTCGTACCGCCGGCCGAGGAACTCCAGTTCGATCCGCTGGTGACTCAGGTTCTTCGGTGGGCCGTGCAGGATGGTGAGGTACTGCGTGGTGTCGGCGTGCCGGTCCTTCAGCCCTCCATAGCCGAACTGGTTGAAGTGCAAATCCCACCGGCGGGCGATGGCCTGAAGGGCGTCCGGGGTGGTCCACCCGACCTTGTGCAGTCGGTAGAAGGCGAACGGTCCGTCACCGTCTGGGCGGGCGTTGGTCAGTTCTTCTACCCGGAAGTCGGCCGGGGTCTGCTTGAGTTTCATGTGTCTCTGTGTTGCCGGCGAGCGGGATGGTCAGGTCGATACCAGCCCACTCGCGTGGGCCGCTCGCCTTGTTCCGGCCTCCACGGATTGATAATACCGCCCGCATGGAACGAATCCGGGGAAGTTGGTTGATCTGGGCAGTGGCGGCTCTCGGGTTGCTGCTGCGGGCGTACCACTATGCTCGCAACCCGGCGGTCTGGCACGACGAAGCCGCCATGTTGGTGAACGTGCTGCACCTGCCGGTATCGGGCTGGCTCGGCCCGCTACTACACGACGAAGCATCCCCGCCGCTCTTCCTGTTGCTCGAAAAAGCGGTGGCGGCGGTACTCGGTGATGGCGAGTACGCCCTGCGGTTGCCGGCGTTCGTGGCGGGGTGTCTGTCGGTGGTGTTCACCGCACTCGCCGCCCGGCGGTTGCTCTCCCCGTTGTGGGCGGCGGTGGCTGTCGGGCTGGTGGCCGTCTCGGACCGACTGCTCTTTCACACATGTGAAGCGAAGTGGTACTCGCTCGATGTGGGCGTGGCGGCCGGTGCCATCTGGGCGGTGATCGCCACCGACCGCTGGCCGTTATGGAAGCGGTGTGTGCTCGGCGCGGTCGTCGCCCCGGTGTGTGTCTGGCTGTCGTTCCCGGCGTGCTTCGTGTTCGGTGGGGTGCTGACGGCCCTACTACCGGCAGCGTGGCGGGCGACCTGGTCGCAGCGAACGGTCTACGCCCTGTTCGCCCTGGCGGTGGTCATCTCGTTCGGCCTGCTCGCCCTCGGCCCGGCGAAGGCCCAGCGGACCCCGGAAATGAACGCCTGCTGGAAGGTGGGTGAAGACTTCGCCGACTGGTCCGCACCGGCTCGCGTTCCGCTGTGGGCACTGACGAACACGTTCGACGTGGTGCGGTACGCCTTCCACCCGTTCGGCTGGCCGCTCCTGGTGCCGGCGGTGGCGGGGGTATGGTCGCTGCTCCGGAAGCCCGGCGGATGGCCGATCGTGTGCGTCGGCCTGCTGCCGATGGCCCTGGTGCTCGTGGCGGCGTGCCTGGGCAAGTACCCCTATTCCGCCGCTCGCACGGTAGCGTTCCTGACGCCTGGGCTGGCGCTCATGGCCGGCGAAGGGCTACGCAGGTTCTGGGGTTGGCGAGCAGGGAAGGCGTGGTGGCGATGGGCGTTCGTGCTGCTGTGGGTGCCGGTATTGCTCACGCCGGCGGGGTACACGGTGCGGCGGGTGTTCGACCCGTGGGAGCGAGCCGAAACCGACCGCGCCGCGGCCTACTTGCTCGCCCACCGCCAACCCGGTGAGCCAATCACCGCCAACCACTGGGAGTACGAATATCACTTCCGGAAAGTGGAAACGCAGCAACTCCGCGTGGAACACAAGGCCGAGGCGAGCCAGCAGAAGGTGACCTGGGCCGACTGGACGAAGCAGTGGGCTGCTGTCCCACGACACTGGTACGTTTATCAGTCTGGCACGACGATGGAGAAGTTGCCGGAGGTGCCGCCCGATCCGCTACCGACGGGGTGGAGGTGGGGGAAGCCGGTCACGTTCGCTGGAGTGCGGGTGTGGCAGTTGCTGCCCGACCGGTGAACTTCCCGGCCCCACACGGCGCATGAAAAAGCCGAGAGCGTAGTGCCGGGTGCTGTCGCCCACTCAGCCCCGACATCGCTACGCTCTCGGCAGCGACTGGTGTTTCCACCCTCGCTGAGTGAATCATAACCGCGTGCTGTATCACACACAACAAACCGGCGGCCAGAATTGATGAGTCCGCTCTCATGACTGGCGAGATTCCGGACACAACCCCTGCCATTCTGGGGGGATGGGCGGGATCTCTTTTGGCTCATTCGGACGGGGAATCGGCTTCGGTTCGTCGGTTAAAGGTATGCAATCAATAGGTTTACGGATGATCGGCACTCGGCGGGCCGACTCCGTGAGGAGGCTGATCAACTCACTCACCGTGGCCGGGTGGGTCGGCAGATGAGCGTGGCCGACTTCCGGGATTTTGACGGTAGAAACGGTTGACAGTGCCCGCGAGGCCGGCCACAGCCGCGACCGAAGCACCGTCACCGGGTAGGCGGAGTCGTCGGTCAGGTTCGCCTTCGCCCCCACTGGGTCGAGGAACACCACTGCGTCGAGCGGGATGCCGTCAGCCGTCACCCGGCAGGCGAGTTGTTGCAACTGATCGGCGGCCGTCCCTTGCCCGACCAGCACGAAGCGGTTGTCGGGGTCGTCTCGCCGTAGGCGGTGCAGTTCCCGGTAGTACCACTCCTGGTCCAACCGCTGGGCGTAGTACACCTTTGGGAACCCGGCCGAAACGATGCTGCACTCCAGTTCCTTGAGCGTGCCCACGTCGAACACATCCGCCCCGTTCATCAGAAAGACGTACACCTTCGCCCGGGCCGGGGCGATCACCGCGACCTCCTCGATCGGCCGCAGGCACTGGTAGGGGTGGGTGTGGCAATTCCGCACGCACCCAACGGTGCCAAGCGCGGCCGCCACCCCGGACAGCAACAGGAACTTCTTCGCCAACATGCCCGATCTCCCTGGCCGACGGGGTTTCGTCTACCAGTGAAGATCGGCCAACCTACCTGGTCGAATCGAGTAAACCTATTCTTCCAGGTCGAGCAATTCTGCCGAGTGTAACGATTTGGAAAAATGGGCAAGACAGAGTCACACCGCGACCACCTTCCCCGTCTTCACCGACTCACACTCCTTGTGGCAGAGCACAAGAGCGTCGCGGGCCAACTGGCCCGAGAGCAACGCTGGCATCTCGCCCGACTTCACCGCATCGACGGCAGTCTGAATCTCGGTGGTGAACGCCGCGATCGGGTCGCCGTCGCCCAGTGTCGGTTGTTCGCTCGTGCCGTCGGCGTGGAAGACCGTCAGCGGGGTGCCGCCGCTGTTGTACGCCAGAGTCGCGTTCTCCAGATACAACTCGAAGCCGTGGACGAACTGCCGGCTCTTGGTCGCCACCGCCCCGCTGCTGCACGACAGCGCCGGCCCGCCGTCACCATACAGGTAGTTCGTAGTCAGGTAATCCACGCTGGTGCCGTGGACGACACCCGTGCTGCTCACCGCCTTCGGTACGCCGGCGATCAGCCCGAGGAAGTGTGTGTCGTGAATGTGCAGGTCCACCGCCGGGCCGCCGGTGGCGTCGGCGTCGCCGATGGCGGCGCTCCAGTCGGGCTTGGCGATGACGCGGGTGAGGTGCCCGCCGAGGAGTTTGCCGTACTGCCCGCCGGTCACAGCCTGGTAGGCGAAGGCGAATTCGGGGAAGAACGGCAGGACGTGGGCGACCATGAGCAACCGGTTCGCCTTCTTCGCCTCGGCGACCATCGCGTCGGCGTCGGTAGTGGTGAGGGCGATGGCCTTTTCGACGAGGACGTGTTTGCCGGCCCGCAGGGCACGGATGGCGGTGTCTGGGTGTTGGGCGGTGGGATTGCAGATATCGATCAGGTCGATGTCGGGATCGGCGAGGAGTTGATCGAGTGAGGCGTACTTCTTCACCGCCGACAGGTCCATCACCTGACCGGGCGGGCCGAAGTTGCCGCGGATGCTCCGCCAGTCGCCGGCGAGCTTGACCGGGTCGCGGCTACAGACGGCCGTGACCCCTGCCCCACTCAACTTCTGGCCGGCCAGGTAGTGGATGTA
>JALOQR010000328.1 GCA_025459365.1 Fimbriiglobus sp. | reverse complement strand
TGGCTTGTGCCGGGAGGGGGATATCCCCTCCCGGTGCTCGTTTCGGTGACGCGGTGGCTACTCTGAACAAGAGGGCGGCCGCGTCGCCGGCACGGCGTTCGCTCGAAACGGGGTGGCCTCGGCGAACAGCCAGCCCTCGACCCAGGAGAAGGCGCGGTCGATCCCCGCCTGGAGTGCTGCATGAGCCGGCGGGTATTGCTGGTGGTCAACCGAAAGGCTCGGCAGGGCGAGGCGACCCATGCCCAGGCGGTGAGTGAATTGCAAGCCCTCGGGTTCGAGGTGGTCGATGGTTGCTGCCACCCAGACCACCGTCCGGTCGACCGCATCCGCGAACTGGCCGGCGGGGTTGACTTCATCGTCGTCGGTGGAGGCGATGGTACTCTGAACGCAACAGCCGATGCGGTCATTGCTGCCGGCAAACCGCTCGCCATTCTCCCACTCGGCACCGCCAACGACCTCGCCCGTACCCTCGGTTTGCCCGCCGACATCCCGGCCGCCTGTCGGGTGATCGCGGCCAGTCACACCCGTCGTATCGACCTCGGGCGGGTGAACGGCAAGCCGTTCTTCAACGTCGCCAGCGTCGGCCTGAGCGTGTCCGTCACGGATGGGTTGTCGAAGGAACGGAAGGCCCGCTTCGGGGTGTTCGCCTACTTCCTGTCCGCGGTGGAGGCGGTGTGGCGCTGGCGGCCGTTCGATGTCGATATTACCGTGGATGGCGTCACCCATCGTGGGCGGAGCGTGCAAGTCAGCGTGGGCAACGGGCGGCACTATGGCGGTGGGCTGACCGTCTCGGCCGATGCCGCGATCGACGACCAACGGCTCGATGTGTACTCGCTCGAAGTCCGCGGGTGGTGGCAACTCCTTCCTCTGTTGCCGGGATTGCTGAACGGCACCCTGGCTGGCTCGCCACGGGTGCGGGTGTTTCATGGGCACAGGGTGGAGGTGACAACCCGCCGTCCAAAGCGGGTGAATACCGATGGTGAACTGACCACGCACACACCGGCGACGTTTGAGGTGGTACCGCGGGCGGTCGAGGTGTTCGTACCGGCCGCCGGGGGCGAACTGCCACAACCGGCTAGTACTGGCACCGAGGAATTCCCAGCCGAGCGGCCACTCCGCCGCCTGCTTCGCTGGGTCGGCCGCCACGATCTGCTGACGCTGTTCGGGGCACTGCTCGTGGTGGTCGGGCTACTCGCCTTCTCGGTGCTGGCAGCGGTGGTGAACGGCGGCGGTGCGAGCTTCGATGAGCAACTCCTCCGCGGATTGCGAACCCCGGACGACCCGGCGGTGCCGATTGGCCCTACGTGGGTGGCGAAGGCGGTGCGAGACATCACCGCTCTCGGTGGGTATACGGTGCTGACCCTGATTACGCTTGGAGTGGCGGGATACCTGACGCTCCGCCGGCGATGGAGACCGGCGATCGTCGTGGTGGCCGCCGCGGCCGGCGGGGCAATCATCTGCGACGGGCTGAAGGGGATGTTCGACCGTGCCCGGCCAGCGGTGGTGCCGCACCTCGATGAAGTGAGTACCGCCAGTTTCCCGAGTGGCCATGCGTCGGGATCGGCGGCGGTGTACCTGGCGCTGGCGGTAGTGCTCGCCCGCACCGTTCGCCGGCCGGTGGTGCGGGCGTATCTGCTCGGCTGGGCGTTGCTGCTCACCGGGTTGGTCGGCTTCAGCCGCATGTACCTCGGAGTTCACTACCCGACGGACGTGATGGCGGGGTGGGCACTCGGGCTGTCGTGGGCGTTGCTTTGCGGGCTTGTCGGTCGGTGGTTGCGGCACACGCGGATGGTCGGGTGAGGGGGTTATTTGCCGGGCGGCCGTGCCATCAACTCGCGCGGCATCACCTCTGAAGCGGTCAACCGAAATTTCTGAACCTCCTCGACCTCCACTACCGTGTCCGCCCCGCCGAACGAAACCCGAACCCCCCCGCGGACGTGGAACAACTCCTCCGCCGTCGCCACACGATTCGTACCCGCGTCGTAGCGGATCGTGCCGCCCGCCTTCACCGTTGGGAACGAACTCTCCCGGATGGTGAACGGCAAGTCGGCTGCGGCCTTCGCCGGTCGGTGCGAGATAGCGTGGGCATAGTCGATTCGGTGTCGGCTATTCTTCTCGGGTTGTTTGGCGGTGGTGAAATCGGTGCGGCCGAGCCAACTCCCAAGCGGCCCCCAGTCATGCGAGAAGTCGCGGGCCCACTTCTCGTCAAGGCCGGGCCTGTCGGGCTGGAAGAAAGTCTGGCCGGCGAGTTCCTTCCAGGCGTCGGCGTCGAGCACCGACCACAGGCGGAGTGTCTGCTGCTCTGCGGGACGACCGAGTTTCACGTTCAGCGGGTCGTTAAGTCCCTTCAGCGACGTCACCTTACCCGTCGGCCCGATCACCATGTCGAACTTCGCTCCGACAGCCCTTTTCAGCGTGTCGGCGAGTGGTTCTTTCAGGTCGGCAGTAGCGTCGAGCAGTTTCGCGGCCTGCACGGTCTGGGTGACGGCGATCGACCCGTCGGCGTGTACCTTCGTCACTTCCAGCTTGGAATTGAGTGTGTACTCGGCGGCTTGCTTGGTGACGACGCCGAGGATGCCGAAGGCCGACGAGCGGGTGAGCGTCACGGTCTGCACGAACGTGTCGCCCTCCTTGTACTTTCCCGCCGGTTCGACCACGAGTTTCCCCACCCGCGGAGGGTCGGGAATCGCTACCGCAGGGGATGCTACGACCGGCGGCAGGGCGGGAGTGGCGATGGGCGGGGCGGGCTTCTGCTCCGAAGGCCGTGGGACAGGTGCTGCTGGAGTCGTGGTTGGTGTATGAACCGCCGGCTTGGGTCGGGTTGGTGCAACCGGCCTCAACGAGGTGTCTTCGACCTGCACATGGGCCGGTGCCGACCGTGGCCAGATCGAAACCGCCAGCATCACGACCGCGAGCACCGCCACCAGTGTGCCAAACGCCCAGTACAGGAGCCCGCGGCTCACAGACCGCACGACCCGCAGGCACTGCGGGCACCGGGCCAGAGCGTCTGCGTCGAGGCGAACCCACCGCCCGCACTTACAACGGAACGTGACGGACATGGTGTATCCTCGAGTCTTCATCGCAGTCTACACCTCGGCTTACTCGGAACTGGCGTTTTTCGTCACCGTTTGGATGCGACTCGTCAGAAAACCCATCACCTGCGATAATCACTGTGTCAGACCCATTGAGCCGAACTGCCATGACCAATACCGCCCTGAAAAACGAAGCCCTGCGGCTGCTCCCACGCGTGAAGACGCCCGCTCAGTACACCGGCGGGGAGGTCAACAGTGTGGTGAAGGATCACTCGCAGGTTCGCGGTAAGCTCTGCCTGTGCTTCCCGGACGCCTACAGCATCGGCATGAGCCACCACGGGTTGCAGGTGCTGTACACGATCATGAACCGCGACCCGCAGTGGGCCTGTGAGCGTGCCTTTGCCCCTTGGCTCGACTGGGAAGCGGTGATGCGGGGGCACAAATTGCCGCTGTACGGGTTGGAGACGTTCACACCGCTGCACCAGTTCGACGTGGTCGGGTTCAGTTTGCAGTACGAGGTGTGCTACACCAACGTGCTGAACATGCTTGACCTCGGCGGCATCCCGCACTTCTCCGACGAACGGCTTGTGACCGACCCGCTCGTCATCGCCGGCGGGCCGGGGGCACAGAACCCGGAACTGCTCGCCCCGTTCATCGACCTGTTCGTCATCGGCGACGGCGAGCAGAGCCTGCCTTACGTGATGAACAAGTGGATCGAACTGAAAGAGAAGGCATTGCGGGACGGCGACAACACCCACCGCCGGCGGCTGGAGATGCTCGCCGAGGTGGTCGGCGGAGTGACCTGGGCCTACGCCCCGGCGTTCTACACCTTCGACTACATGCCCGATGGCACCATCGCCAGCGTCACCCGCACCCGCTCCGATGTGCCGGCCGAGATCATCAGTTGCACCATCGACTGCGACTTCGACGCCATCCCGCTCCCGACCAAACCGGTCGTACCGTTCGTGCAGACCCCGCACGACCGCATCGCCATCGAGATCATGCGGGGCTGCCCGCACCAGTGCCGGTTCTGCCAGAGCACCACCATCAAGCGGCCCCTGCGGTTCCGCAGCGTGGATTGCATCGTGAACGCCGCCCTGGAAAGCTACCGCAACACCGGCACCAACGAGATCAGCCTGCTCTCGCTCAGCACCAGCGACTACCCGCACTTCGAGCAACTGGTGAAGCGGATGCACGAGGTGTTCAGCCCGCTCGGGGTGAACGTGAGCCTGCCGAGCCTGCGGATCAACCACCAACTCCGCTCGCTGCCGAGCCTGGTGCAGGGGGTGCGCAAGGCCGGCCTGACGCTTGCCCCGGAGGTGGCCCGCGACGACATGCGGGAGCAGATCCGCAAGCGGATCAAGAACGACGACCTGTACGAGGGCTGCCGCGAGGCGTTCAAGCACGGGTGGCAGAAGGTGAAGTTGTATTTCCTGTGCGGCCTGCCGGGCGAGCGGAGCGTCGACCTCGACGGCATCGTCGAGATGGCCGAGCGGATTGCCATCATCAGCCGCGAGGTAACCGGCCGGTTCAAGGACGTGACCGCGAGCGTGTCCAACTTTGTGCCGAAGCCGCACACGCCGTACCAGTGGAACGGGATGCAGAGCCGCGAGTACTTCCGCTGGGCCGGCGACTACCTGCACCGCCAGAAAACGATGCGAGGCGTGGTGAAAATCAAGCAGCACGACATCGAGACGAGCCTGCTTGAAGGCATCCTCACTCGCGGCGACCGGCGGGTGTCGCCGGCGCTCTACGAGGCGTGGAAGCGGGGCGCCCGCATGGACGGCTGGAAAGAGTGCTTCAACCCGCAGTTGTGGTGGAAGGTTTTCGAAGACCTGCGGATCGATGTCGGGTTCTATAGCCACCGCGAGCGGCCGATGGGTGAGCGGCTGCCGTGGGACCACGTCAACGTGAAGAAGGGGCGGGC
>JALOQR010000065.1 GCA_025459365.1 Fimbriiglobus sp. | reverse complement strand
GTATGGCGAGTTCCACCCGACATCGAGAGACTGTTCGCCGGTTCGATAGCCCCGAGCAGGAGGCCTATCTCGCGTTGTGGCGGACCTACGACCGCCTACGGGAGATCGAGGCCCATTTCTTTGAAAGGTGGGACCTCACCGCCCAGCAGTACAACGTGTTGCGGTTGTTACGGGCCGCCCACCCGGAGCCGGTGCCGACCCTCGGGCTAGTGGCCAAACTGGTCAGCCGTGCTCCGGATATCACCCGCCTGCTCGACAAACTCGAAGCCCGTGGACTGATCACCCGCACCCGCGGCACGGCCGACCGCCGGGCGGTGCTCATCAGCATCACCGACGGCGGGCTTACCCTGCTCGACGAGATCGCCGAGCCACTGCAAGAGTGCCATGAGACACAACTCGGCCACCTGAGCGGGCCGGAACTCGATACGCTGATCACGCTTTTGAACCGGGCACGAGAGCCACACGAAGACGCAGGAAGTGAGTGGAAGTAATTGTGTGGGTCGCGCCGAACCGGACGGTTCGCACCGACCCACGATTGAACAGACCCGTGGGTCGCGCCGAACCGGACGGTTCGCACCGACCCACCCTACGAGGTGATCCCATGACCGAAACCACGACCGACGTCATCGTAATCGGCGGTGGGCCGTCTGGCTCCGCTACCTCGACCCTGCTCGCCCAGCAGGGGCACAAGGTGCAATTGTTCGAGCGGGATCACTTCCCGCGGTTCCACATCGGCGAGAGCCTCATCCCGTACACGTACCACGTCATCCAGAAGCTGAACCTGCTGCCGTTCATGAAGGAGAGCCACTTCACCGAGAAGTACAGCGTTCAGTTCATCAACGAGAACGGCAAGCTGAGCGAGCCGTTCTACTTCGACCAGCACGACTCACACGAACGGAGCCAGACCTGGCAAGTCCGCCGTAGCGAGTTCGACCATGTGCTCATCAACAACGCCCGCAAGCACGGCGTGGACGTGCAGGAAGGAGTGCGGGTACTCGAAGTGCTGTTCGAGGGCGACAAGGCGGTCGGAGTGCGGATCAAGCCAGAGGGCCAGCCCGAGCGGATCGTTCGGTCGAAGGTGGTGGTCGATGCCAGCGGGCAGTCGTCGCTCATCATCGACCGGCTGAACCTCCGCGAGTGGGATCCGCAGTTGAAGAAAGCGGCCTGCTGGACGTACTGGAAAGGGGCGTACCGCGATGAAGGGAAGAACGGTGGGGCAACGCTAGTGATGTCGCTCAAGGAACGAAAGGGGTGGTTCTGGTACATCCCGCTGCACGACGACATCGTGAGCGTGGGCGTGGTCGCCGACCACCAATACCTGTTCCAGGACCGCGAGAGCAAGGATCTGGAAACGGTGTACTTCGAAGAAGTGAACCGCTGCCCCGGCCTGCAGCCCCGGCTCGAAAACGCTACCCGCTGCGACATCTTCCGGGCACAGAAGGAGTACAGCTACCGAGCCAAGCAGGCGGCCGGCAACGGTTGGTGCCTGGTCGGCGATGCCTTCGGCTTCCTCGACCCGCTGTACTCGTCGGGCGTACTACTGGCGCTCAAGAGTGCCGACATGGCGTCCGGGGCGATCGACGCGGCCCTCAAGGCGAACGACACGAGCGAGCGGATGCTACGGGCGTGGGAGAAAGAGTTCACCACCGGCATGGACCGCATGCGGAAGTTGGTGTGCGCCTTCTACGACGGGCTGAACTTCGGCAAACTCGTCCGCCGCAACCCGGACAAGAAAGGGTTGATCACCGACGTGCTGATCGGCAACCTGTTCCATGACAGCGTGGATGAACTCTGGCCGCTGATCGAGGAGTTGAACGCCGAGGAGAAGGCGAAGGAATTGGTGGCGGCGTGAGATCGTTTCGGGTTCCGAGTTGAAGACCGTCGGTTTTCAACTCGGAACCCGGTACCCGGTACTTCCCGTCAACCCGTCAGCCCTTCAAACAGTGGCGTGCTCAGGTAGCGTTCGCCGAGGCTGCACAGGATCGTGACGATCCGCTTGCCCTTCATCTCCAGGCGGGCGGCCACCTTCGCGGCAGCACACAGATTCGCCCCGCTGCTGATGCCCACCATCAGCCCTTCTTCTTTGGCCAGTCGCCTTGCCCAGTCGAAGGCCTCGTCGTTGCTGACCTGAATCACTTCCGTGACCAGGCTGGTATCGAGGTTCTTCGGCACGAAGCCGGCCCCGATGCCCTGAATCTTGTGCGGCCCCGGCTTGCCCCCGCTAATGACCGGCGAATGCACCGGCTCGACCGCGAACGCCTTGAAGTCTGGGTTGTGCTTGCGGATGAACCGCGTCACGCCGGTGATCGTCCCACCGGTGCCCACGCCCGCCACGATGGCATCAATGTCGTTTCCGCTGTCGGTCCAGATTTCCGGCCCGGTGGTGGCTTCATGAACAGCCGGGTTGGCGGGGTTTTCAAATTGCCCCGGCATCCAGGCGTTCCGCTCGGCCGCCACCATCTCCTGGGCCTTCGCCACTGCGCCCCGCATGCCCTCGGCCGCCGGCGTCAGCACGAGATGAGCGCCCATCCCGCGCAGGAGCGCCCGGCGTTCAAGTGACATACTCTCGGGCATCGTCAGGGTGAGTTTGTACCCCTTCGCCGCACACACGAACGCAAGCGCGATGCCGGTGTTCCCACTCGTCGGCTCGATGATGTGCGTGTCGCGGTTGACCTTCCCATCCCGCTCGCCGGCTTCAATCATCGCCACACCGATGCGGTCCTTCACGCTATTGAGCGGCTGGAAGAACTCGCACTTGGCGAAGACAACGGCTTGATCGGCCGGGATGAGTTTGTTGATCCGCACCATTGGTGTATCGCCGATGGTGCTGGTCACGGAGTTGAAAGTTTTGCCGCGGGGCATGGGATAGACTCCTACTGGTCGATTCGGTCAGGATATGGACTCCATCCGCACCCCTCCCTCTCTCACGTCGGTGAAGAGGGGTGCGGCGAGTGGGACAATGCCCTTTCAATCCAGACTCGGCCCGACCTCCCCGCCGTTGCGGGTGATCGCGGCCGCCAGCACCAGGATCGTCATGCTCTGCTTGAGGAACCGCACGCTGCCGTCGGCGAACAGCGCGTTCGCTCCGCCCGTGTGAAAGCTGTAGATCTGGCCGGTGCCGTCCACGTTGTAGAACGGGTCGGGATAGCCGTTCAGTACGATCCCGTTGGTGGCGTTGATCGCGTTCGGGCCGGGGGCGGTCACCCCGTCGGCGCTCGCCCCCCGCAGCACGTTCAACTCGCTCGCTGGGCGGCACCACCCGCCGCCGTTCACACGGTTGTTCCCGCTCGCCTGAACGACGAGGCGCCCATTGCGAAACACGTTCGGCCGGCCGGCGCTCTCGGTGATGTGTAGGGTGTTGCTGGTACCATCGGTGAAGCTGTTGAGGTTCAGCCGGGCGGTCTTGCTAAGCGCCCCGTTGTCCACGCGGGCGGTGGCAGCCGGCACCAGACCGAGGGTCGCGAGTTCCGGAGAGATGCCGTAGAAGCCAGCATAGTCGCCGTTCGCCACGATGTTCGTCCAGGCTGTGTCCGGGGCACCGTCGATCACGGTGCCGTTCGGGGCGGAAGGGCACTCGTAGATCTTGATCCGGGTGCCGAAGACGGCCGGCTGAAGGTGCCAGTTCTGAGCGAGGTTCACCTGCCGAAACAGGTTGTCTTGTTCGACGTAGGGCAGCAGGTAGGTGGCCCACCGCACGCGGACGGTGCTCAAGGTGTCCGGGCGGATGTTGCTCGGGAAGTGTTCGTTCGCCCCGTGGAAGTTGTGCAGCCCGAGGCCAATCTGCTTCAGGTTGTTCGAGCACTGCATACGGGCGGCGGCCTCGCGGACCTTCTGCACGGCTGGCAGAAGGAGGCCGATCAGGATGGCGATGATGGCGATCACCACCAGTAGCTCAATGAGCGTGAACGCGGAACGGCGAAGCATGGGAAGGACTCCGTGACTTGTAGTGAATGGACCGTGTGTTTGGGCTGGTGGCGGTGAGGTGGCGATGGTCCCAGAGGCTGATGCCCCCGGCTCGCCACTACGGGTTATTTCTTGAGCACGAAGGGTTGCAGTTCGGTCGGGCCAGCGTTGACGGTGGCTGTCAGGCCGGACTTCTCCGGGTCAGCGAACTTGGCCGGCAGTTGATTCACAGGCCCGGAGTCGGCGTTGACGGTCTTCCACAGTTCAACCGACACCTTGTACTGGCCGGCCGGCGCACCGTCATTGGCGTCGTAGGTCGTGAGCTTGAACTCACCGCTGGTGTTGGTTTTGCCCCGAGGTTTGGGAGTGTCTGGGCCCGCGTTCACGGGATGAAACACCACCTGGACATCCGCGAGCGGTTTGACGCCGTCGGTCAACTTGCCACGAACTTCGAATGTCGGCGTTCGCTTCTCACCGCCTTCACAGCCGAGCAGCATCAGGGGAACGAGAGCCAGAAGGAGGGGTTGCAGCTTTTTCATATCTTTCACGACTGGCTTAGTGCTGATTAATTTCCACAAAGATTATCGGGCAAATCATGATTCAGCAAGAGGAAAAGTGCCCCCAAATCGCAGATCGGCCCTGATGGCAGGGAGTGGAACCAGCAGACCAATGCGATCGACGGGAACAGGCTGGTCAAGAAATTGACGGATCTAATTCAATCATAAGGCGTTAGGGCGTATCGATCCTCGACCCAGGAGTTTGCACCAGACTGGTGAAACCGAACCAGGAGAAACCATATTGCGATCATCAATCCATTTCGATCAGCCACATTGGGGGTTCCATCACGACTCGGTTTCGTCGCTGCCGATGTCGGCCGACTTTTTCAGTTCTGGCAGATGTTCGGCGAGTACTTCGTGGAGCACGGCCATCGTCACCGGGCGGAGCATCACTTCCCCGCCACCGGCCGACATGGCATCGTCGACCCAGTCTCGCTGATCGTCGTTGAGGATGACCACGGCGGCCAGGTCGCGCTGGTCGGCATCGGCCTGTCGAACCACACGCTTGAAGGCGTTCAGCCCCTCGCGGCCGAGTGCCCCGGCGTCGATCAGGCAGGCGTGGTAAGGCTGTTGTTGGTAGCGCTTGACAACCTGATCTGGGTCGATCGAGATCAGCACCCGGTTAAAGCCATACTCTTTGAGCTTTTCACGGAAGACGGCCTGCAGTTTCGGGTTCGGCTCCGCCACGAAGATGGTCAGCGGCCCCTCGGCCCGCCGGCTGTTCAGGGTGCCAGCGGCGGCACCGCTCACCTCGACCCGGCACCTCTTGATGGCGTCGAGGAAGGCGACGGGCGTCTGGAATCGCTGGCTGGGTTCGAGGGCGACGGCTTTGGCGATGAGCCGCACGAAGGCCGGCGGAAGGCTGAGGGCACGGGCTTCCCGTTCGAGGGTCGGCTCGACTTCCTCAAAGCGCCGACGAGACATCCGGGTGTGTGGGTTCTTGGTGGGGGGCAGAAGCGGTTTACCGGCCACCATCTCGAACAATACATGGCCGAGGAAGTAGATATCGGATCGCACGTCGCCGCTAGACACGCCGGTGGCCTTCTCCAGACCTGCGTAATCCACCGTTCTCTCGGGGCGTTCGTCTTTTTCTGTCTTCACCCCGACGAACAGGATCTCCTGTTGAACGTCGGTCGTCTCGGCCAACCCGAAGTCGACCAACTTGGCGACTTTGTCGGTGCCGAGCAGGATGTTCGATGCCTTGATGTCGCGGTGAGTCAGACCGCGCGAGTAGGAGTACGCCAACCCGTTCACCGATTCTTCCATGATCCGCAGGGCTTCATCGATGCCGACCGTCTTGCGGATATTGAGGATGTCCTTGAGGTTTCCCCCCTCCACGAAGTCCATGATGATGAAGTGCTGACCGGTGGCGGAATCCTTGCCGACGTTCAAGATTCGCACGATGTTCGGGTGGTCGAGGGTCATGCCCAGGCGGCCCTCGCGCTCGAACGATTCGACCCGCTTGGGGGTGTCGAGCCAGCGTTTGCGAAGCACCTTGACGGCGACCACTCGACCGCTTCGCGGATCGTCGCCTCGATACACCCGACCGAAGCTACCGGAGGCAATCTTGTAGAGCAGCCGGTACCCCCCGAGAAAGTAGCCGTCAGATTCCCCCTTGAGGAGTTTGCCCGACTGAAGCGGCGTGAGCAGGCGTTTTCGCTCCATGAGCCGGGCCATGTCGGTGGCCGGCCCTTTTGGGTCGTCCAACTCGTAGAGCAACTCTCGGGCGGTTGCCTCCTCGATCAACCCACATCGGACAGCGAGTTGAACCAGTTCGTTGGCGTCGGCGGGTTCGGGCATGACTGTACGGGGGAAATGCGGAGAAGGATGCGGACAGCATACCAGAACCCCACCGGGCGGGGAAAGACGCCGCTCCCGGTCTCGGTGATGCAACGGCATTCAACTGCCCTCACCGTCGTTCCGCGTTCGCCCTCCCCTTCAATTGGCGAGTGACCCCGAAGCTCCGTGGCGGTGGGTGTCATCTTCGGTGCGAGAAAGCCTCGGGAATCGAACCAAAGGCACGCCACTTGCCTAGTTTTTTCCTCCCACCCGACCGCAAGTAAATTCGTTGCGCTGCAGGTTTGCCCGCTGGGCGACCACTGAATGAGGGTTCTCTCCGTCTGGTGCGTGTTGCATGGCCGACTGGCTCGTGTCCTTATTCGACTCTACCGGCTTTGTTCCCCGCGCCGAATGCGGCGTGTGGACTCCCGACTGGATTGCCCTGCATTCCGGTTCGGACGTGTTCATTTGGATGGCCTACCTGTCAATCCCTGTGGTGCTGCTGGCGGTTGCCCGCCATCCCGCGCTTCGCCCGGTGCGGCCTCTCATCTGGTTGTTTGCCGCGTTCATCTTGGCTTGTGGCACCAGCCACCTCATGGAAGCGATCATCTTTATTCACCCGCTGTACCGACTCTCGGGAGTGGTGAAAGGGATCACTGCCGTGGTGTCGTGGGCGACAGTCTTCGCTCTGGTGCCGCAGGTCAGAAATGCAGTGCCGATCCTCGACCAATTCACCACCGAACCCGCACCACTCATGGCCGACGGCGATCGCCGCTCGCGGGCCTGGGTGTTCGTGTTCGCCATAGTGGTGGCAATTCTGTCGATCGCTGTTCGCGCGGTGCTGCACCCGGTGCTGGGAGATGTGAACACCTACGGGCTGGGCGTTCTGGCCATCACCTTCATGGCGTGGTACGGCGGATACGCCGCTGGGTTGATCACTTTGTTCGTCTCGGCTGCTCTCACGGTGTACTTTTTCATTCCTCCGCGGCTCTCCGTGGTGGTGGCCGGGCTAGACCACCAGATCGGCCTGGGGCTGTACTTGTTCGTTGGGCTGGGGGTGCTGGTGCTAGGCGAGGTGCAACGGATCACGCGGCAACGGCTCGGGCAGAAGGTGCAAGCCGTGGCAGCAGCGGCCGAACGCCTCCGGGAGGGAGAAGAGAGGTTCCGGGCGATGGCCGACGGAATCCCGCAGTTGGCATGGATGGCCCGGCCCGATGGGCACATCTTCTGGTACAACCGCCGCTGGCTCGACTACACCGGTCTGAACCCCACCGTGATGGAGGGGTGGGGGTGGGAGCAGTTACACGATCCGGCCGAGTTACCAAGGGTCAAGGCGGCCTGGCAGAGAGCACTGGAGACCACGGAGCCATTCGAAGCGACCTTCCCACTCCGCCGGTATGACGGACAGATGCGCTGGCACCTGACGCGAGCCGTGCCGCACCGAGATGAGGACGGAGCAGTCATGTTGTGGTTCGGCACCAACACCGATGTCACCACTGAGCGAGAGATGACTGCCGCCCTAAACGATGCTCGGCGGTTCAGTGAATCGGTACTGCATTCCCTCCCAGGGCATTTGGTCGTACTCGATGTCGATGGGCGTATCCTGGGGGTCAACGAATCGTGGCGGCGGTTTGGCGAGTCGAACGGCATACATCCCCAGTACGACTGGACACAGCAAAACTACTTCGCCGCTTGTGACGACGGGACGGAGTTCGGACGAAAAGCCGCTGAGGGCATTCGGGCCGTGGCGAACGGCACCGCGGAGACGTTCGACCTCGAGTACCCCTGCCCAGAAGGGGATGATGAACGCCATTATGCGCTCCGGGTGAGCCGCTTCCGCGGTGACGGGCCGGTGCGGCTCGTGATCCTGCACGATGACATCACCGCTCGCGTGCAGGCCGAGCGGCGTGTGCGGGATCAGGCATCCGAGTTGGTGCAACTTGTTGATGGCCTACCGCTGCTTGCTTGGGCCTGTCGGTCGACGGGGGAATGCGAGTATGTGAGCCGCCAGTGGCTCGAATACACTGGCCAACCGGCGGAGAGCCAACTGAATTACGGATGGCTCGACACTCTCCATCCAGACGACCGCCCGCGCACCTGGACAGCGTGGCAGGCGGCGGTCGAAGGCCTGGCCCAATACGACATCGAATTCCGTATCCGCCGCCACGATGGGGTCTACCGCTGGTTCGCAGTCCGCGGCATCCCTGTGCGGGATCAGACCGGGCAGGTCGCTCGGTGGTACGGATCGTGTACCGACGTTGAAGACCGGGTCCGGCAGGCCGAGGTGCTCGAAGCTCTGGTCGAGGAGCGAACAGCCGCCCTGAGGGAGAGCAACCAGGAATTGGAGAACTTCGCCTACATCGCCTCCCACGACTTGCAGGAACCGCTGCGCAAAATCCAGGCTTTTGGCACCCGCCTTGCAACAAAATGTCGACCGCAACTCGGAGACACGGGTCAGGATTACGTCGATCGGATGCTGGATTCCGCAACGCGAATGCGTCGCCTCATCGACGATCTCCTCTCGTTCTCCCGTGTGACCAACAAAGAGGCAGCGTTCACTCCGGTTGATCTAAACGCAGTGTTCCGGGATGTGCTCAACGACCTCGAAGATGGGTTGCACCGCACCGGCGGGCGGGTGGAAGTTGCTCCCCTGCCCACCGTTCTGGGAGACCAAAGCCAGTTGCGCCAGGTATTCCTTAACCTGATCGCCAATGCCCTCAAATTCTCGCGCCCAGGCCGACCGCCCGTTGTCCGAGTGACGGCCGAACCGTTTCCGCCCGACGGCGACGGATGGCGACTGATCGTCTCCGATAACGGGATTGGGTTTGAGGCCCAGTACGCCGACCGGATCTTTGAACTGTTCCAGCGGTTGCACGGGCGAGACGAATATGAAGGTACCGGGCTAGGCCTGGCCATCGCGCGAAAAATTGTTCACCGCCACGGGGCATCCATCCACGCGATCGGCCATCCTGGTGAAGGGGCGGAGTTCGTCATCGACTGGCCCGTGTCGTCCCTCTGTTCATTGAATGGACCGACCTCGCTTACGGAAGAGAACCAGTGAGTCGCCAAGGGCGACGAAAACATGACTCACCAAGTGCTCGAGACAGCCCGCCTGGTAAGCGATCGACGGTACGTTCAGGGTGGATTCAGCCCGAACCAGACACGATCAAGCGGCATGAGCGAGAAACTCTCGCATGGTGGATACAGAACCTGAGACTGTAGCAAATCCGGATGGTGGCACTCGCTTCCCCGGCGGTCGCCAAACTCAGGCTCCGGCCGACGATGACTCGGCCCCCTCGTACATCCCCAAGCCGGTGACGCTCGAGACCCTCATGGAAGTGGTCTGCGTGATCGGCCAGTACTGGATGGAGACCGTTGAGCTGCTCGAATGACCGTGACACCAGCCCCCCCCACGCTTCGCCCACCCGTCCGCATCCTTCTGGTTGACGACGATGAGGACGATTACCACCTCACCCGTGAGGTGGTCGCCGAGATTCCTGGTGGTGGTTACACTCTCGACTGGGAGTCAGACTTCGACTCCGCCAACGATCTCATCTGCGCGGCGGCCTACGACGTCTACCTGATCGACTTCCGCCTGGGAGCACGGACCGGGTTAGACCTGCTCCGGGCAGTGCAAGAACGCGGATGCCATGAACCGATAATCCTCCTCACCGGTGTGAGCCAGCCGGAGGTCGATCGTGCGGCGGAGGAGGCGGGAGCAGCCGACTATCTGGAGAAGGCAAGGCTTGAGCCGGTATTGCTGGAACGGGCCATCCGCTACGCCCTCCGTCAGCAGGCCTCCGAAGCGGCGCTGGAACAGAAAGTCGCCGAGCGGACAGCCGCTCTGCTCGAGGCCGACCGGCGAAAAGATGAATTCCTGGCAATCCTCGCACACGAACTGCGGAACCCACTTGCCCCTATCCGTAACGGGCTTGCCGTACTGCGGGTGAGCAACGCGCGCAGCGGAGACCTGCGGCTGGAACCACTTCTGGACATGATGGATCGGCAACTCGCCCACATCATACGGTTAATCGACGACCTGCTCGACGTATCACGGTTGACCACCGGCAAAGTGGTGCTTCAACCTAGCCCAGTGGACGTCCGAGAGGTGATCGAAGCCGCAGTGGAAGCGTGCCGTCCTCACCTCGACGCCGGCCAACATGCCATTGAGGTGATCGTGACGGATGGTGCTCTGCCGCTCTTCGGCGATCGCATTCGGTTGGTGCAGGTGCTGGTCAACCTGCTCACAAATGCCAGCAAGTATACCCCGACCGGAGGCCGAGTTTCCGTAAACGCCTGGCGGGAGGGTGTTCAGGTGGTGCTGACAGTCACCGACAACGGCATCGGCATCCCGGCAGAAATGCTCCCGCGTGTATTCGACTTGTTCGTCCAGGTACCAGACCACCAGCCGTTGGCGCAGGGCGGATTGGGTATCGGTCTTTCCCTCGTGAAGCGATTGGTCGAGATGCACAACGGGACAGTGACAGTCCACAGCCCTGGCCCCAGCCGCGGGAGTACATTCACGGTGAGGCTCCCCCTGACCGAACAGTCGGGCCAATGTCGCCCGGCGACCGCGGCACAAGAGCCAGCGGCGACCATTGGAAAGAAGGTCCTGATAGTGGACGACAACGCCGATGCAGCCGAGAGCCTGGCCCTGATGCTCCAGTTGATGGGCCACACCACACGCACTGCCGGGGATGGGCCATCAGGCCTGGCTGCCGCCCGCGAATTCACCCCGGATATGGCTTTCCTCGACATCGGCCTGCCGGGCATGAGTGGACACGAACTGGCTTGTCGACTGCGGGACGACCCGGCCACACGGGCGGCCGTGCTCGTTGCACTCACCGGATGGGGAACGGACGACGACCGGCGTCGGAGCCGGGAGGCGGGATTCGATGCCCACCTGACCAAGCCAGTGGACGTGAACGCGGTGACCGACCTGGTCGAGCTGCGGCCGGACGCCCTGAAGAGATACAAGTGCTAACGTGGCGGCGGGGCGACTACACTTCCACCGTACCCCACCCCTCGAGGACACCCCCTGTGCCCCTGACCTGGACTGACTCCCGTGCCATCGGCGAGTTGCTCTTCGACAAGTACGACACCCTCAACCCGCTCACCGTGAGGTTCACGGACATGCACAAGTGGGTGCTCGACCTGGAGGATTTCGTCGGCAAACCGGGGGAGAGCAACGAGAAACAACTGGAGGCGATTCAGATGGCCTGGTACGAAGAGTGGAAAGATGAGTACGGCGGGTGACGGAGATTCGCCCACGGTCGAACCGCGACCGGGAGAAGTTGGCACAAAACGCATTCTTCTCCCGGTCGCCGCCACGAGGTCAGTCACTTCGCCTTGCTGTTCTCCAGATCCAAGACCGCTCCGACGTTCATCACCGCAAATCGGCCGTCCGGAGCGAGTACGAACAACCCGCCGAGTTCTCCTGAGAAGGCCGTTTTGGTGAGCCGGGGCGACGGACCAGCTGTCACGTTGTAGAGAGTCAGCCCGATCTGCTGTCCGCCAGCCGCCACGAGCAACTTGGTGCCGCCGGGCGTGAACCGCAGGTAGCTCACCTCCATGCCGGCGTCTGTCTCAGCGAGGTCGCGATCGAGAGGACCAACGAGCACCTTGCCGACACCCGGCGCGACGTTGGCCACCACTGCCGCGCGGTCGTTTCGCACCGACAGATCGTTCGGAGTGACCGTCAGAGGAACGCTCCCGGTACGTTTCCATCCCGGCCCATCGAGTATCACCAGCCCACCGCCCGGTCGGGCGGGGTCGAGGGACTTCTCCAGCGCGACGACCTTCTTCCCATCGGCCGATACTGCCAGCGCCCAGGCGGGCTGGTCGGTTGAGATGTCGGTGGCGAAGTTGCCGGATGCCACGTCCCACTTCATCAGCCTGCCCCCGCGGTAGGTCGGCTTCGCCTTCGTCCCCCCGATCACGACACCGCTGACATACACGGCCGACCCGTCGGCCGTCACCTCAAGCCCCGACACTTTGAAGGTAGTCGAGTAGCCGTTCAGCACCTGGACCGGCCGCAACAGTTCGCCCTCGCCAGTGCTACCGTCGGTCAACTTGGCCAGATCGTATTGCTGCACCTCCCCACTGGTGATGAGCATGTCCCTCTCGGGGTTCATTGCCGCTTCGGCATCACGAACGGTGACCGCGAACAACCGGCCATGCGTTTCGTCTACTGCCACCCGGTTGATCGGGCTGGCGGTTTCGTGGGTCGCTTTCAGCTTGAATTCGGGCACCGAATACCGCCGTACCACGCCCTTCACTGCGGGCCGGGCGTTCGGATCTTTCACCCCGAATGTAATGAACTCTTTCTTCTGGGAGAGGAAGCAACCGGTCCAGAAGGGGAGCACACGAGCATCGGCTACTCTGGCGAACTCGCCGGTAGTGCCGACGAACGGTTCAACTGGTCCGCCGGGACCGGGGGCGATCACCCCCTCGCCCAGGCGAAAGCTGGCGAAGAAGCGGGCCGTCTTATCGAGGAACTCACGGTCGCCGCACCCCTTGCCGAACTGCTCATACCGGCCGGTCTTGGCGACATAGAGCATCGTGCCGGAGGAGAGGAACCGCACATGGGACTTCTGCGGCTCGAAGAACATTTTCAGTACGTACCCTTCCGCTTGAAGTGTGCCGAGGCGGGCTTTGGCATCTGGTCCCTCGACGACCTTCTCCCGATCGGTGAACCACTTCACCAGGTCGGCTGGCGTCTTCAGCACCGTGTTGAAGTTGGACCGCTTCTGCTTGGCGAAGTCGATGGCAAACATCTGGTAGGTGATGCCATCCACCTCCGCCTTCCACTCCTTGCCGACTGGCACGTCGAACCCGAAAAACGGATTGAACTCGACCGCCGGAGTGATCGACTGCCGCGGAATGAGGGCGGTGAAACCGATGGTCTTGGCCATCGGCACCCACGCCGGTTCATCGGCGTAGAGATCGTGCGTTTTGGGGTCGAACGAGATCTTGATGGATCCGAGGAACTTCTCTTCCCGCTCGATCAGGGTGGCATCGGCCGCCGGGAAGAGTCCGCGTTTGCTAGTGCAGAAGAGGGTAAACACCCGAGACCCCACCCGTGCGCTCACGCCGTGGGTGAGTCCGCCGTGAATGTGCCGTAGTTCCCAGCGCACGGCCGGCTTGCCGTCTACTTTCGTGACCTCATGGCCGTTTAATTCGTAGGCGTGGACCGTCCGGACCAGCGGCGCGGCGACTAACTTCAGGTCCATCTCCGATTGATCGGTAGTCAGGTCGTGGATGTAGACGTGGTACAGCACGTCGCCGTCATCCGTCACCCACTTCTTGCCACTCACAAGCCCGGTGTTGCGTTCAAGTTCGAGGAGGTGTCGCTCCTTCTTGGCTCCCGGCGGCATGTCCACCGACAGCCCGTCTTGGTTGTCCAACGGCTTCCACGGCTGGGTGATGGGTCGAGCTTCTTTTGGCTCAGCATGGCCAAACGGATTGCCGCCGAGCGGCGGCGGAGGTGGAGGTTGTGGGATGGGATTCGGGTTCAGATTAGGGTTCGGGCTGTTCGGTGGTCCTGGGTCGAAGTCACCGGGGTTCCGCGGCGGAATTGGGAACGGTGTGCCAGCTGGGGCAGAAACGGTTGCGGACGTCGGGTCGGTGAGATCCGTGGATTGGGCCGACTCCTGGGTGTTCACCACCAGGACAACGATCGCTCCGACCATACCGAGGAAGATCACCGCCCCGAGGGCCAGAAAGGCGATGAGCAGACCGGCACCGCTCGGTTTCTTCTCGTTTCGCCGCGGGCCGTCGTCGTCGTCGTACCGTCGATCCCGCTCCTTGAACCGCGGCTTCTTTCTGTCTTTCCCGCCATCGTGTCGTTTCGCCTGGGCGGGTTCCGCGGGCCTGGCGGTGGGAGGTACAGCAGCAGGCAAGGGGATCGCTCGCTTCGGGCCAGTCGTACTGGTTTCCGCCACTGGCTTCGCAGTCGGAACACCGGGAGCGGGCAACGGCTTGGCGGTCGGCAATGGTGCGGCCTTCACGATGGGCGCCGTGGGCGGCGGCACGGCGACGTCCGACCAGCAAGTGTTGCACTTGATCGTCTTGCCGCGTTCGGCCTCGACCGCTTCGAGTACGTCGTGGCACCCGGGACAGGTCAGTTTGATGCCCATCGAAAAGCCCCCCGATCGGTTCGCAAATGCCGACCATGAGGGCGAAATTATACCCGCCTCGGTGAGGAGACGAGGTGAGAACTGACCGACCAGGGAATGTGCCTTCCCCGTGTCAGCGCGAGAAAGAGTGTCGGGGAGGTCACCGATTGGGGGTCGGTTTGACCTTGGCTGGCTCCGAGGAGATCGGGTCGAGCCGCTGACCGGCCCGCACCCACGACACCCCGGCCTTGGTCAGAAATGCACTGCGGCGGGCGTCTCTGGGATCGTCCTCCGGCTTCTGCTTCAGGTGGAACACGAACCAAAGCCCCTGACGACCGATGACCAGAACCGCGTGATCGTAGCCACCGACCTTGGCCGCATACTCGGTGGCGTCGCCACCGAAGATGGGGCGTACTCCACGGCGCGTGAGGCGATCGGCCGACACTCCAAGGAAGGGTGCAAGGAACTGATCGCGATCAGCACGGCGATCGTTCTTCAGGTCGAAGACGAAAACGGCGACAGTTGCTCCCCCCTCCGAGACCACATGTCGCACCCCGGTGTCCTGGCCCATGTCGAGCGTCCGCCTTGAGAGTGGTCCGGGGGCGAACAAGGTGGCTCCCTCCGGTATGCTCTCCACACTCCAACCGGCCGTCGGATCGATGTCCGCAGTGCGAGTCGTGTCGGAGGGCTGCGTGATAGAAGTCGGTGAGGTATCGGCCGGAGTGGAGTCGTTCCAGGTGAGAGCAATACTGGCGATTACTACGGCTACAACCAACCCAACGACCCCCAACGACCAGACCCACCCTCGACGGTTCGGCTTCGAATTCTTCGGCTCGGCAGTCGCTGCCCGCTCGGACTTCATGCTCGGATGAGCAACCGGTATGTCGGCGGTTCCCTTCGGAGGCGGGGTGTCGGAGGGTCTGCGTCGTGATTCCACCGATACCTTCGCCCAGCAAGTGGGGCACTGAACCGAACCGGCGGTGGAGTCGGTAGGAATCTCGGTGTCGCACGCCGGGCAAACGAGAGTGACGGACATGAGTTCGGGTCACGCGGGAAAACGGGGTTCCGGTGCCGAACTGTAGGACACGATCCGCCCACCGCCTTTCCATTCCCGCCCTCAAACCGAGAATAGGACTACACTCCGTTCACCACCCCACCGAGACTTCCCTATGTCGAACAGCTTCGCCGCCAAGTCTGCCCTGTCCGTCGGCGGCAAGGACTACACCATCTACCGCCTGTCGGCGGTCGAGAAGGCGTTCCCCCAGGCGAAGAACCTACCGTTCAGCCTGAAAATCCTGCTAGAGAACTTGCTCCGGTGCGAGAATGGTCTGAGCGTGGACAAGGACGACATCGAGGCCCTGGCGAAGTGGAACCCGAAAGCCGACCCGGACGCCGAGATCGCCTACACCCCCGCCCGCGTACTACTGCAAGACTTCACCGGCGTGCCGTGCGTGGTCGACCTGGCCGCGATGCGCGATGCCATGAAGGCTCTCGGCGGCGACCCGGCGAAGATCAACCCACTGGTGCCTTGTGAACTGGTGATCGACCATTCCGTGCAGGTCGATAGCTTCGGCACCTCCACCGCCTTCGCCGAAAACACCAAGCTCGAATACCAACGGAACCAGGAACGATACACCTTCCTCCGCTGGGGGCAAAACGCCTTCCGCAACTTCAAGGTGGTGCCGCCAGAGACGGGTATCGTCCACCAGGTGAACGTGGAATATCTGGCCCGCGTGGTGTTCGTCAATGAGAAGGGCGAAGCCTACCCAGACACACTCGTCGGCACCGACAGCCACACGACGATGGTGAACGGCCTGGGGGTACTCGGTTGGGGCGTCGGTGGCATTGAGGCCGAAGCGGCCATGCTTGGCCAACCCGTCAGCATGCTCATTCCTCAGGTGGTCGGGTTCAAACTCAGCGGCAAACTGAAAGAAGGGGCGACGGCCACGGACCTTGTTCTGACCGTCACGCAGATGCTACGCAAGAAAGGCGTGGTGGGTAAGTTCGTCGAGTTCTTCGGGCCGGGGTTGGCCGAGTTGCCGCTCGCCGACCGTGCCACCATCGCCAACATGGCCCCGGAGTATGGGGCCACATGCGGCATCTTCCCAGTGGACGCCGAGACCCTGACGTACCTTCGCAGCACCGGTCGCACCGAGGAACAGGTGAAGTTGGTCGAAGCGTACATGAAAGAACAGGGGATGTTCCACGACGCCAGTACCCCCGCGGCGAGCTACTCCGATGTGCTGGAACTCGACCTCGCGAGTGTGGTGCCAAGCCTCGCCGGGCCGAGCCGACCGCAAGACCGCGTACCGCTCTCGGAAGTCAAGAAATCGTTCCACGACGCCCTGCCGAAGCTGAAAGAAGGGGCATTGGCCGCGAAGAAGAAGGCCCACTCGCTAGCGATGGCCGAGGCGAAAACCGCAACTGAACCGACGACCGACGGCACTCTGACCGACGGCAGTGTGGTCATCGCCGCCATCACGAGTTGCACCAACACGAGCAACCCCTACGTGATGGTGGCGGCCGGTCTGGTGGCGAAAAAAGCCTCAGCGAAAGGGCTCACCACCAAACCGTGGGTGAAGACCTCGCTCGCCCCCGGCTCGAAAGTCGTAACCGACTACCTCACCGACAGCGGCCTATTGCCAGAACTGGAGAAGCAGCGCTTCCACGTTGTCGGCTACGGCTGCACTACGTGCATCGGCAACTCCGGCCCGCTCCCCGACGCCATTGGAAAGGAAGTGACTGACAAGGCACTCGTGGTGAGTGCAGTGCTGAGCGGCAACCGTAACTTCGAGGGCCGTGTTCACGGCGACGTGCGGGCGAACTATCTTGCTAGCCCGCCGCTCGTTGTCGCCTATGCCCTGGCCGGCCGTGTCGACATCGACTGGGACAAAGAGCCGCTTGGCAAGGACAAGGCCGGCGCCGACGTCTTCCTCAAGGACATCTGGCCGACCATCGGTGAGGTCAAGGACGTCGTGCATCAATCGATCAAGAAGGAAAGCTATCAGCGTATCTACGCCCAGGTCTTCGACGGCGACGAGAACTGGAAAGCCCTTCCGGTGCCGACCGGCAACCTGTTCGCGTGGGATGCCAAGTCGACCTACATCGCCAACCCGCCATAC
>JALOQR010000064.1 GCA_025459365.1 Fimbriiglobus sp. | reverse complement strand
CGCCTTGCAAGAGCGGTTGCCAAACGCCCCCACCGTCCGGGCCGAGCATCTCGCCCAACTGCACACCCTCCGCGATGTCGCCGCCCTCCTCGCCGGCGGGCCGCTGACTTCTCAGTTCACGCCGTCCGAACTGGTCGGGCCAAAGACCGAGCAGATTGAGTCGGTCCGCATGGCCGACCTCAGCGACTCCGTACTCGCCCCGCCGACCCTGGCACCAGCACCGGCACCAACGGCCGCACCAGACGTCGCCCGCAGCGATCCCCGCCCACCGACCCTACTGCCCGAGCGGATCGACCGAAGCATCCTTCAGGCGATCGACCTCGACCTTCGAGTGGCTCGCCCGCGGGTCGTCCTCGGCGACGCGGCCGAAGTCTGGGTGGTCGGGGCGAACGACGACCCGCTCGTGCGTGAAGTCATCGCGCAGCTCACCGGCCTGCGGTACACGGTCCGCCCGTGGGGGTGGGTGGATCCTGCGATCCCGATGGCCACCGGCAACCCGGCCGGGCTGATCCTCATTGCCCCGCCGAAAGCCGGGGGGATGAACGTCAACCGCATCGGCTTCCGCTGGGTGCAGCACGCCGGCCCGAAGCTCCGCCAGGCGGCCAAGAGTGGTGCCGGCCTGTTCGCCACCATCATGCGATTCGATGGCGGGTTCGGGCTGGGAGATACGGCGATCGTGGCCGACCCCACCGCCGGCGGGCTGGCCGGCCTGGTGAAGACGGTGCGTCACGAGTGGCCAGAAGTCACGACCAAGTCGATCGACCTGCACCCCGGATATGCCGCCGACAACGCGGCGGGGGCCGCCACGGCCGTGGTGGATGAGCTTTTCACCGCCGGGCCGGTCGAGGTCGGTGTTGATGCCAAGCACCGCGTCGGGCTGGAATTGGCTCGCACTGTCCGCCGGCTGGGCAACGAGCAGATCATCTTTACCCCGAAGGACGTGGTACTCGTCACGGGAGGTGGGCGAGGGGTAACGGCCGAAGTGTCGGCAGCCCTGGCCGAGGCGTTCGGCTGTACCCTGGTACTGGTCGGCCGCACCCCGCCACCGGCCGGCCGCGAGCCAGGATGGGCGGCCGGGCGTACCGACGAAGCCGGGCTGAAAGCCGCTGCCGCCGATCACCTCGGTGCCGCTGCCACCCCGAAGAGCGTGACGGAGGCGGTCAATGCCGTCGTCGCCCAACGCGACGTACGGGCCACACTCGCCCGTATCGAAGCCGCCGGGGCGAAAGCCGCGTACCTGACCGCCGACGTGGCCGACCCCGAGCAACTGGCCGACCTGCTCGACCGTGTGCAGGCCAAGTATGGGGCGGTCACCGGCATCGTTCACGGGGCCGGCGTGCTGGCCGATCGCCGCATCGAAGACCTCAGTCTCGAACAGTTCGACGCCGTTTACCGAACGAAGGTGGCCGGGCTACGCAACCTGCTCGACCTACTCGGCGGCCAGCCGCTCAAGGCAGTGGTGCTGTTCACGAGTACCACTGCTCGCCTCGGCCGTACTGGTCAGCTCGCCTACGCCGTGGCCAACGAGGTACTGAACAAGATGGCCCAGGTGGAAAACCGCCGCCGGCCGAACTGCCGGGTGGTCGCGATCAACTGGGGGCCGTGGGATGGAGGCATGGTCACCCCGGCTCTTCGGAAGGTGTTCGAGAACGAAGGAGTCGGGCTGATTCCGCTCGACGAGGGCGGGCGGTTCGTCGTACTCGAACTCAGCGCTCCGGGGAAGTCAGTGGAAGTGGTTGCCCTCGGTCAGCCTCCGAAGGGGGCCAAGCCACCCTCGGCGACGGTCCCGGCGTCTGGGGTGACCCGCATGCCCGTCGCGCCGACGGGCGGATCGGGGGTCACTCAAACCGGGGCCGCAGCGACCGAGTTGACGACGGTGTTCGAGCGCGTGGTGGATCTGACCTCGCACCCGGTACTACGGTCGCATGTGCTCGACGGGTGGGCGGTGCTGCCGATGGCTCTGCATCTGGAGTGGCTGGCCCACGCTGCCCTGCATGGCAACCCGGGGCTGGTGTTCCACGGGTTCAACGAGGCCCGGATCACCAACGGGGTGAAGGTGGACGACCTGACAACCGCGAGCGTGCGGGCCATGGCCGGCAAGGCGGTCAAGCGGGATGGTGGGCTGTACTTCGTCCCGGTGGAACTCCGAGGGAAGCGGAAGGACGGGCGCGACGTGGTTCACTCGCGGGCCGAGGTGGTGCTGACCCCAGCCCTCCCCCGCCCACCGGCCGCCAACTCGCCTCCCGACACACTGCCATACCCGCACCCGCTCGATGAGATCTATCGCTACTTCCTCTTCCACGGACCCGATCTGCACGGCATCGAACGGGTGGATGGGGTGAGTGAGGCGGCGGTGGTCGGGTCGACCTTCCCCGCGCCCACGCCGGCCGAGTGGATGGCCTCCCCCCCGCGTGGGCAGTGGCTAACCGACCCGCTGGTGGTCGACGGGGTGTTTCAGTTGATGATCTTGTGGAGCTTCGCCCAGCACGGGGCGGGCAGCCTGCCGTGCTTCGCCGGCCGGTATCGCCAGTACCGCCGGGCGTTCCCGGCCGGGCCGTGTCGGATCGCTGCCCGCGTCACCCGCGACGACGGCACCTACGCTCGCGCCGACGTGGACATCCTCGACGCCGATGGCTCACTCGTCGCCCAGATCCAGGACTACGAGTGCGTCATCGACCCGAGCCTGAACCAGGCGTTCCGCAAGAACCACCTGACCCCGAAGGTGCGGGCGTAGGGGCGGGGTATCCCACCCCCTCCCCCGGAGGGGGTGGCCACCGAGTGTGGGGCGGGGTCACTTCGTGGCCGGCTTGGCCCGTTCGTACTCGAGCAGGTACCGTGTGACGCCGTCAAGCTTGAAGTGGCCGGCTGTGCGGGTACCAGAATGGCGGTGTTCAACGTCTCGTGGAACGGGAGATGCGTCGCCCTATCTCAGCCGAAAACTCGGCAGTGCTGCGGTTGCTAGTTCGTCCGCCACGTCGGCGGCTCGTCGGAATCGCCCGCGATACGCTGTGAGCAAGTTCCCAAGCCGTTGCTCGCTCTTGCCGATCCCGACGTATGTCCGCAACTGCGACAAACGCCCGAGTGGCAACTTCGGCTGGCCGGGGTCAAACTCCCACGGGTGGAAATACAGCATCCCCAGCCCGTTTGGCATGTCGGCAAGCCCGGCCTTCATGAACCACAACGGGAACAGGCGGAAGTATCCCCCACCGGCAACCGGCAGGTTTTGCCCGAGTCGACGAAGGGTGAGCGGTGGCAGTTCGAGGATTCGGCCCGCGGTGCCTTCGAGGTAGAATGGCCCGCGCGGGGCACTCGGTACGCCGTAGCGATCGTGCCGCACCGGGAAGATCGAGGTGTCGTAGCTCAACCCCACCCGGAGCAGTTCATCGACCGCCCAGGCCGTTTCTTTCATCAGGCTGAAGGTGGGAGCGCGGAACCCACGCACCTTGACGCCGGCGGCCTGTTCCAGGGTATCGACGCTCCGTTTCAGGTCTTCGCGGAAGGTGTCTGGGCTGAAGCGGTGGACGCGAAGGTGGGTGTGGCTGTGCGAGCCGACCTCATGGCCAGCGGCGGCAATGTCTCGCACGAGCTTCGGGTGGGTGGCGGCGATTTCACCGACCACATAGAAGGTCGCCGGGGTGTTGTCGGCCGCGGCGAGTTGGTCGAGCAGGCGGCGGGTGGCCATTTCCATGCGGTCGGCGTAGGTCCGCTTCAGAATAGCGTCGACGTTCAGGTGGACGGCTGCCTCAATACGGTCGTGTTCTTCCACATCGAAGCTAAGAACGATCGGCAGCATGGGAACGCTCACGGGGTGACACATTTCACTCATTTACGATCTACAATTTCCTAGCTCCCTGGAGAACTTAGCATGAGCCGCACTGCCCGCCACGGCCACCCTCGCCGGGTGCTCAAGACCCGCCGGCTGATGATCGTTCTGGCGGTGGTGCTGGGAGCAGCAGGGCTGGGCACGGCCGCCTACTGGGTGCAGAACGGGCGGCAGGCTCCGCAGTGGCTCGAAATGGCCCGTACCGCCACCAACGAGCGGAGTTTCTCTCAGGCGGTGGAGTGCTACGACCGCTACCTGGCGTATCGCCCGAAGGATGCGGCGGCTGTGCGTTTTGAACTGGCCGAAGTGTACGACGACTACGCACGCGAAAGTATTGCCCGCCCCGGCGACGCCCGGCGACTGTGGGAGAAAGCGCTTACCACCTACCACCTCGGGTTGGCCGACGACCCCGAACGCCCCGAGCAGCGTCGGAAGTTGGCCAAGCTGTACCTGCTTCTCAACCGGGCGGAGCCTGCCCGCAAAGAGATCGAACTGATTCGCAAGCGGGCCGAGTTCCGCGATGATCCCGAACTGTACGAGATGCTGGCCGCTTGCGACGATGGACCGGGCAAACCAGCCAAGGAGAAAGTCGCGGAACACCTGCGGGCCGCGGTGAAGACGGGCAAGGCCGGGGTCGATGTGTATCTGCAACTGGCCTTGCTGCTCAAGCGAGACCTGGCCTCTCCGAAGGCCCAGGAAGAAGCAGAAATCCTCATGCAGAAGCTGGTACAAGACAAGCCAGCCGACCTCCCCGCTCGCCTGGCCCGCGCCCGCTACCACGCCGAGTTCGGTAAACGGCAGCAAGCCCGCGAAGACATCAAGTTCGCCTACGAGAACATCCCCGGCGGGCGGGACAACGTGGATGTCGTGTTGGCGCATGCCGACGCGGTGGCCGCCGACAGCCTGGACGACGCCCGACGCATTCTCGCTCGCGGAGTCGAGGCGCACCCCAACCATCCTTACCTGGGGATGGGGTTGGCGGAGGTCGATCAACGGGCCGGCCAGCCGGAGAAGGCCCGCGAGCGGTTGGCCGCTGTGTTCGCCAAACTGCCCGACGGCGACCCGCTCGCCCTGGAGGTGGGCGACCGCCTACTCGACCTGGGCGGTGCCGACACCGCCGCCAAGGCCGCCGACCGACTCGACGCCAACCCGCAGGTTGCACCACTCGCCACCTACCTCCGCGGGCGGGTGAAACTGGCCCAGGGCGACTGGCCGACCGCTCTGCCCCTCCTCCGCCAGGCCGTCGTTGCCATCGACGCCAACAAGACGGTCAAGCGAAAACTGCCGATGCTGCACAAGGCCTACATGGCCCTCGGAGCCGCCTACGGGCTGGCCAACGATCCCGAGCGTCAGGCCGACGCCTACTACCGTGCGGCAACCGCCGACCAGACTTCGGTCGCCGCCCGGGTTGCCTGGGCCGACGCCCTGGCCAAACTCGGCCGCACCGCCGATGCCGCGAAGGCCTACGCCGATGTCGCCCCGAGCAGCCCGGCCGCCCGCGTGGCGATGGCCAACCTCAAGCTGGCCGAAGACCTCGCCACACCCTCCACGGGTGGTCGCCGCCAGATGCTCTCCTTCCGCGCCCACGTCGGCGATGGACCGTACCCACCCGAGTTGGTGCCGCTCGTCGCCACCGCCCTCACCGCCGAGGGCAAGACCGACGAAGCAAAAAAATTGCTTGTCACCGCCACCGAAGGAGCGAACCCGGCCCCCGCGGCCTTCGCCCTGCTGGCGGCACTGGAAGGCGGAAAAGACCCGGCCGCGGGCCTGGCCGTCCTCGACCGGGCCGAACAGAAACTTGGCCCGACCGTCGATACCCGCCTCGCCCGCGCCAGCCTGCTCGCTCGCCAGCCCAAGCCCGACCTCGACGCCGTTGCCGCCCTCGCCACCGCCGACAGTCTGCCCGCCGCCGACCGCGCCCGACTGCAAACCGCCATCGGTGAGCTACTTCTCTCCCTGGGGGCCGGGGAGCAGGGTGTGAAGGTGTTGCTCGCTGTCGCCGGCGATCGCCGCCACGACCTGAACGTCCGGCTCACGCTGTTCGACTGGGCGTTGCTCAAGAAAGATGCTGCCCTGCGGGACCGCATGCTGGCCGAGATCCGCACTCTGGATGCCGATCGCCCGGCCGAGAGCGGCGGCGGCGGCATCGCCCTGGTGGCCGAAGTGATGAACGAACTGGCCGACAACCCACGGCCGACGCCCGGTGATGTTGAGCGGATGGCCGGCAAGTTGTCGGCGGCCGAACAGCGGCGGAAGGGGTGGAGCCGTATTCCGCGGATGCAGGGGATTCTGGCGGGCCTTGCCGAACGACCCGAAGAAGCGGTGCGGTACTACGAGCAGGCCGTCACACTCGGCGACCGTTCGGAGCCACTGGTCCGGGAGTTGGTGCGTTTGCACTTCCGCAAGGAACGGTACGCCGACGCCCGGCGGGTGCTGGAAGCAGCACGGCGAAGCGGCGACCTCAGCCCCGAGTTGGAGCAGCAGTATCAGGTACTTCTGACCGTCGCGGGCGGAAATCCTTCCCAGACGATCGAGCGAGCGATCAGCCCGCGAATGCGCGAATCGACCAGTTACCAGGATCATGTCCTACGTGCCCAGGTGCTCGCCCGGCTCGGGCGGGAAGCCGACGCCCGACAGGCACTCGACACCGCTCTCAAGCTCGCTCCGGCATCGCCGGATGTGCTGGTTGTCAAGGTGCGGGTACTGCTGATGCTCGGCGTGCCGGCAGACCAACTGCGGCCCGAGATCGAGGCCGCCGCCGCGATCCTCAAAAAAGGAAACCCCAACAACCCGGCCGCCGCCCCGCTCGCACTCGGCCAGATGTGGGAGGCGGTCGGCGACACCGCCGCTGCGGTCACTCAGTATACCGCCGCCATGACAGCCGCCCCGGCCGACCGCGACGCCCCGGCCCTGCTGCTCGCGGTCTACCGTCGGACGAACAACTCCACCGCCGCCGACGCGTTGCTTTCCAGGCTGGCCACAGGCCCCGATCGCGACCTCCGACTCTGGGCCAAGCGGCAACAGGCGGCGGCCCTCACCGCTGGGCCAGATGGCCTCCGGAACGTACCACTGGCAGTGAAACTGCTGGACGAGAACATCGCCGAGGCCGACCGCCCCGAAGACCACCGCGCGCGGGCATTCGCCCGTTGCGCCGACCCACGAGAGCGGAAGGCCGGGCTGGAGGAGTTGAAGAAAACCCGTGACCGCGAACCGCTCCCCGCCGCCGACACCTTCCGGCTGGCCAACATCCTGGTTGAGGGAGCCGAGTTGGCCGAGGCAGAGCGGGAGTTGAGCGTCGCTACTGCCGGAGGACTGCTCGCCGATCCGTCGCACCTCGTTCTGCTCGCCCAGGTGCAGACCACCCGCGGCGACCTGACCGCCGCCACCCGCAGCCTCGACCGGCTCAAGGTCATCGCCCCCAAGCGGCCAGATGTGCTGCTTGCCGAGGCCCGCCTGCTCGCCAAATCGGATCAAGCAAAAGCAGCCCAGTTGGTACGCACCATCCCGAGCACAGGCCTGCCACTCCAGACGGCCGGCTGGCTGGAAACGATCGGGTGCGTGAACGACGCAGCCAAGGAGTACGAAGAGTATTACGCCCGCGGTTCCGCTCCGCCGGCCGAACGGCTCACCGCCTTCGCTGGCTTCCTGGCCCGCTCCGGCCGCGGCGACCGGGCACTCGCCCTCCTTCAAGCGGAGGCCGATAAGCTCAAGCCCGAAGAGGCTGCCGCCCTGATGGTGGCGGCCGTGCTTGGCCGACCCGAGGCAACCGTACCGGCCGCTCAGAAGGCCGAGTGGGCGAAGGCGGTGGACCGGGTGGTGAAATTCGTGGAGGAGAAGGGAGGTGCCAAGCCGGCGGGGCAGTGGCTACTCTGGCAGGCCGAACTGGCCGACGCCCGCGGCGATCTAGCGAAGGCGATTCGCCTCTACGACACGGCCCGTGGGCAATTCCCGGCTGGCACCCGCGAGCGAGCTGTCGCCCAGAACAACTGGGTGGTGCTGCGAGTACTCGACACCCGCGAGGGAACGGACGAACGGCTACGAGAGATCAACGAGGTGATCGCCGAGGTCGGGCCACAACCGTTCGCCCTCGACACCCGCGGGCTGGTGTTCTTCTGGATGGGCAAGCCATCCGAGGCAGCGACGGACTTCGAGGCGGCGGCCGCCTTTGCCGCCTCCCCGGCCAACCTGTTCCATCTGGCGCAGTGTTACCGCAAGCTGAACCGCGACGCGGACGCCGCCGCCGCCCTCGACCGGGCGAAACTGCTCGGGTTGAAGAAGGAGAGCCTGCACCCGCGGGAAGCACGCGACTACGACGCGGTGGTGCGGTGACCTACCCCCGCCGGAGTTGCAGCCGGCCGTGAAATGCGTGGTCATCGAACTCGTCGGTCAGCCATTCGCGGTGTTTCTCGCCTCACGACTTGGCCACCGCGTCGCACGGGCGTGAACAGTCAGACGGACCCATCGAAGAATCTGGATGAGCGGCCGGGGTCGGCCAGGTCGGCCGAGAACCGGCGCCGGCAGGGGGGAGGTGGGAGCGTGTCGAGACCACCCGCTCCCTCGGTCACATTGGGAGCGTATTCGCCGGGTGGTATGGGAATCCTCCAGAAGTCGGAATCCCAAACCGTAGAACGCCTCCGACACTCCCCTTAACCTTGTTCCAGTGTCCAAAATCAGCCTCATTTCCACTCGGCCACCGACCCCTGACAGGGGCTGACGCCCGCGCCTACCAAACCGGCATCACTTCCCCTGCATCTCTTGCACCAGTTCGGCCAACAATTCGGGTTTGTTCGATTTCACAATGCTCTCGATGCGGGCCGGTTGCACGCCCATCTTCTCCATCGCCGCGGCCGCGTTCTTCCACAGCCGCTCCCGCTTCTTCCCCTCCGCGAGGTACAACTCCGTCACCGTCTCGCTCAACTTCTGGAGCGAAATCGCGTCGATGTTCTGGTAGTACCGCTTGATGATCTTCTGCTGGTGCGCGGTGAAGTCGTTCATGCCCATCGGCTATCCCTCCCGGTGTTCGCCGTATGATACCCGGCGGTTCCGGGGTTCGCAGGTCGGTTCGGAGGTACGTCGTGCGAGCGGTACTTCAGCGGGTGTCGGCGGCGCGGGTCGTGGTGGACGGGCAAACGGTCGGGGAAATCGCCCGCGGGTGGCTCGTGCTGGTCGGGGTGGCCCCGACGGACACGCCGGCGGCGGCCGAGTGGCTGGCGGAAAAAATCGCCCACCTGCGTTGCTTCCCAGACGCCGACGGCAAGATGAATCTGAGCGTTCTGGACGTGAGCGGTGGCGTACTGGCGGTGAGCAACTTCACCCTGTACGCCGACGCCGCCAAGGGCCGCCGGCCGAGTTTTGTGAACGCCGCCCGGCCGGAGCAGGCCGAGCCACTGTACCAGAGTTTTGTCAACGGACTGAAGGCCCTCGGCGTGCCGGTGGCGTGCGGTGTGTTCGGGGCCGACATGAAGGTGGAACTGACCAACGACGGCCCGGTGACTCTCATTCTCGACTCACCGGCGGGGTCAGTCGTTGACGCGCCCACACCGCTCCCATAGCATTTGGCCCAACTCCTCTCCGGCCCGCACACCAACCCCCATGCCCTTTCGCATCACCGTCCCACTGGTGTTCGTCGTCGCGTTCGCGTCAGTCGGCGTCGGCGGGCTGTTCCTCTCCGACGGGGTGCGGTCGAAGGGCAAGCCGGACGTGATCAAGATCGTGTCCAGCCTCCCCCGCTCGGGCAGCGCCCGCGGGCAGACCGACTCGATCGTGCAGGGGATCAAGCTTGCCCTGCACGAGGTGAACCACCAGATCACCCTGACCGATGGCGTGACGTACAAGCTCGAATACCTCGACCTAGACGACGCCACCGCCGCCGCGGGCAACTGGACCATCGAGCAGGAGATCGCCAACGCCAACCAGGCGAAGGCCGACCCAGACGTGATGGCCTACATCGGCACGTACAACTCCGGGGCGGCCAAGGTGAGCATGCCCATCCTGAACAAGGCCGGCGTGCTGATGATCTCGCCGGCGAACACCGCGACCTCGCTCACCAAGCCGGGTTGGGGCGGGCGTCACGAGCCGCAGTGCTACCGTCCGACCGGCCGCATCAACTACACCCGGGTGGTGCCGGCCGACGACGTGCAGGGGGCCGTAGCTGCTCAGTGGGCGTTCGAGCTGCAGGCCAAGCAGGTCTACATCCTGGACGACAACGAACTCTACGGAAAGGGCATCGCCGACCTGTTCCACATGACCTGCGAAGAACGGTTCGGCATCAAGGTGCTCGGGCAGGAGAGCATCGACAGCAAGCAGCAGGAATTCAAGCCGCTCCTGCAGAAGATCAAAGACTTGAAGCCGGACATGATCTATTTCGGCGGCACCACCCAGACGAAAGCCGGGCAGGTGTTCAAGGACATGATCGCCGTCGGGCTGCGGTGCCCGATGATGGGGCCGGACGGGTGCTACGAAACGGCCATGATCGAGTCGGCGGGTAAGGCCGCGTTCGAGACGGCCCCGTTCTACGCCACCTTCGGTGGGCTGCCCATCTCCGAACTGCAGACTGGCCGTGGCCCGCAGTTCGTCAAGAACTTCACCGACTACTTCGGCAAGCCACCGACCGAGGCCTACGCCGCCTACGGGTACGAGTGCGGGCTGGTCGCCCTCGACGCCATCCGGCGGGCGGGGCGAAAGGACCGCGACGCCGTGCGGGAGGCCGGCCTGGCCACCCGAGATTTCGTCGGCACCATCGGCACCTGGTCGTTCGACGCCAACGGCGACACGGACAGCAAAACGATGAGCGTGAACGTGGTGAAAGACGGGGAGTTCAAGTTCGTGAAGAAGCTGGAACTGAAGAAATAACGACCGGAACCCGCCATGACCTTCGCCGTCGAGCCCACCTTCTGGACCGCCTTCCTGCAGCAGACCATCGACGGGCTGGCGTTCGGGGCACTCATCGCCTTGATCGCCCTCGGCTACACGATGGTGTACGGCATCGTCGAGTTGATCAACTTCGCCCACGGCGACGTGTTCATGCTCGGCGGCTTCCTCGCCCTCACCGTGCTGGTGCTGTGCGGGCTGGAGGGGCTGGGGGTCGATCAGAATCGGATCAAACTGGACGACCTCGGGCTGTGGGCGAAGGCCGGCTTGATCGCTCTCTGCCTGCTGCTGGCCATGCCCTTCTGCGGAGCGATCAACTTCGGCATCGACTACATGGTCTACCGGCCGCTCCGCACCGCCCCCCGCCTCGCCCCGCTGGTGTCGGCCATCGGGGTGAGCTTTATCCTCATGAACGTTGGCCTGTTCTGGGGTGGCGCGCAGGACGTCAACTTCCCCAAGTTGGTGTCGGACGACAACCTGCTGCCGGCCGACACGGGCCTGCGGCTGACGGCCAAGAACGCCATGGTGTTCGGGGTGACGGTGCCGCTCATGATCGCCCTCACCCTGTTCGTGCGGTTCACCAAACTCGGCAAAGCGATGCGGGCGACCGCCCAGAACCCGACCGCCGCCCGACTGATGGGCATCAACACCGACGCCGTCATCGGCATCACCTTCGCCATCGGCGGGGCACTGGCCGGAGCTGGGGCGGTGGTATTTGCCCTCGACGTCGGCACCATTTCCTACACGATGGGGTTCCAGAACGGCCTGTACGCGTTCACCGCCGCTGTGCTCGGCGGCATCGGGCGGATTCCTGGGGCGGTACTCGGCGGGCTGATCATCGGGCTGGTGCGGTACTACGGAAGTGCCTACGTGGGCGAGTCGTGGACTGGCGCCCTCATCTTCGGGATCCTGATCGTCATCCTGGTGTTCCGCCCCACCGGGTTGCTCGGATCGCCCACGCGGGAGAAGGTCTAACATGCCGCCTCCGGCTCGAAAACCGTTCGGCCTTAGCTGGGAGGGGGGGATTTTCCTCGCCCTCCTGCTGTACCCGCTCTTCCCGATGTTCGAACGGGGGCTGTTCGCCGCCACCGGGCGATCGCTCGGCGAGCAACTGCCGCTGGTGTTCATCTTCGCCCTGCTCGCCTACGGGCTGAACGTGGTGGTCGGGTACACCGGCCTGCTGCACCTGGGCATCGCCGCCTTCTTCGCCGTCGGGGCGTACACCGCCGGTATCTTCTCCACCGCCGCGTATGCCTTCCAGTGGCCGTTCTGGGTGGTCCTCCCGCTCGGTGCGCTGGCTGCCGCCGGTGTCGGCCTACTGCTTGGTGCCCCCACCCTACGGCTCCGGGGCGACTACCTTGCCCTCGTCACCCTCGGGTTCGGCGAGGTGACCAAGTTCACCCTCAAGAACGTGGTCGGCATTACCGCCGGGTCGCAAGGTCTGTCGCCCATCAACCCACCCACCGACCACCCCGCGTGGTCGGACGACTTCCGCCCGTTCTACTACCTCACCCTCGGCGTGCTCATCCTGGCCGCTTTGTTGTTGCGGAACCTGGAGCGGTCCCGCCTCGGGCGGGCGTGGATCGCCCTGCGGGAAGACGAACTCGCCGCCAACTGCATGGGGCTGAACCCGGCCAAGCTGAAGCTCGCCGCGTTCGCCCTCGGGTCCGGGCTGGCCGGGCTGGCCGGGGTGCTGTACGCCACCCGCCTGACCAGCACCGCCGACCCGAACGCCTACGACTTCAACCGCAGCATCTTCCTGGTGTGCTGCCTGATCGTCGGTGGGCTGGGTAGCCGGCTCGGGGCGTTGCTCGGGGTGATGCTGCTCGTGGGGTTCGATAACATCCTCACCCCGATCATCGACGGGGCCATCCAGCAACAGTTCCCGGACGCCGGCGGAAAGATCTTCCTCACCTTCACCGGCTGGCGGCTGGCCGTGTTCGGGCTGGCCCTCATCCTCATGATGCGGTTCCGCCCCGAGGGGCTGTTCCCGTCGAGCCGGGTGAAGCACGAACTACACCCGGACGAGGCGGTGAGCGAGCCGGTTGAGCCGATCACCATGGGCAAGACCACCGGCGAGGTGGCGGCCATCGACGGGGGGAAGGCGTGAGCGAATCCGTACTCACCGTGTCCGGCGTCACCATGCGGTTCGGCGGCATCACCGCCGTGTCCGACCTGTCCTTCGACGTGCAGAAGGGGCAGATCTTCTCCGTTATCGGGCCGAACGGGGCGGGGAAGACGACCGTCTTCAACGTCATCACCGGGTTGTACCAGCCGACCACCGGCGAGGTCCACTTCGGCGGCGACGACCGGGCGCGGAAGCTTACCCCCAAGGTATTGCTCGGCTGCCTGCTCGTCGGGCTGGTGGTGGCTGCCCTCGGGTGGCTCATCGCCACCAACCCGGAGAAACTCTGGGAGACGAGCTGCAAGGACCCGTTCAAGACCGCCGACGCACGGTTCGACGTCGGCACCGCCTTCTCCGCCGCCGCGACGTACCTGAGGGAAACGCCGGAACTGGGCACGAAGATGCTTTACTGGTCGCTCGGCGGGTTGCTGCTCGGCACCGTCGGGGCGTTCGTGGTGTGGAGCCAGTCCCGCCGCACCCCGGACGGCATCGCCCACGGGGGGGTCGCCCGCACCTTCCAGAACATCCGCCTGTTCCAGAACATGACCGTGCTGGAGAACGTGCTGGTCGGCATGGACCGCACGCTTTCGCGGAACGTGTTCGCGATGGCCCTGCGGCTGCCGGGGCTGCACCGCGAAGAGGTGGGAGCGGAGAAGAAGGCGATCGAACTTCTGAAGTTCGTCGGCCTCACCGGGAAATCCGGACAGTTGGCCAAGAACTTGCCCTACGGGGATCAGCGGCGGCTGGAGATCGCGCGGGCGCTCGCCGCCGACCCGAAGTTGCTCCTGCTCGACGAACCAGCCGCGGGCATGAACGAGAGCGAGTCGAACGCCCTCTCCGGTCTCATCGGCCGCATCCGCGACCGCGGCATCACGGTGGTGCTGATCGAACACCACATGGACCTGGTGATGAAGATCTCCGACCGGGTGGCCGTGCTCGACTACGGGGTGAAGATCGCTGAAGGCCCGCCCGAACAGGTGAAGCGCGACCCGAAGGTGATCGAGGCGTACCTGGGCAAAGACGAGGAGAGCCACTGATGCCCCCGCTGCTCGAAGTGACCGCCCTCCGCTCCGGGTACGGGCCGATCGACGTCCTCCATGACATCGGCCTGTCGGTGGACGCCGGCGAGATCGTCACCATGATCGGGGCGAACGGGGCGGGCAAGACGACCACACTGCTCACCGTGTCTGGGGCGGTCCGCGTTCGCGGCGGGCGGGTGGCCTTCGACGGGCACGACCTCACCCGCACGCCGGCCCACAAGGTGGTGAGCCTCGGCATGGCCCAGTCGCCCGAAGGCCGCAAGATCTTCCCCCGCCTGACCGTGCTCGAAAACCTCCAGATGGGGGCGTTCACCCGCACCGATAAGCCCGCCATCGCCGACGACCTGGAGAAGATGTTCGGCCTGTTCCCAATTCTGAAGGAGCGGAAAGGGCAAGCGGGCGGGTTGCTATCGGGTGGTCAGCAGCAAATGTTGGCCATCGCGAGAGCGCTGATGAGCCGGCCGAAGTTGCTTCTGCTCGACGAGCCATCCCTCGGCCTCGCGCCGCAAATCGTCACGCAGATTTTCGACATCATCCGCGACCTGAACGCCAAACAGGGGATGTCGGTCTTGCTGGTCGAGCAGAACGCCCGGCTGGCGCTGAAAGTGGCTCACCGCGGGTACGTCCTCGAAACCGGCCGGGTGACCCTCGCCGACAAGGCCAGCGTACTGCTCAACGACCCCCGTATCCGGGCGGCCTACCTGGGAGAGTAAGGGCGGCCTGGATGTAGGAATACCCTGGGCGATGCCGTACGCGGTCACGGCGTTTTCACCTCCAGAGGTCGCTCGCTGGCAGTTTGGGTAAAATTCCGGAAGGCCGACCCGCCGGATGGTCGATAGCCTGAGGTGGGAAGTTGTTCGCGGAGTGACGATTCCAATGGGTATGCTCGACCACTGGCACCCGGTCCACCCGAGCCAGAGCTTGAAGAAAGGGGCGGCCGTCGGGGTGCAGGTGGCCGGCCGCCTGATCTGCCTCTATCGGACAGAGTCCGGTGCGGCGGCGGCGATCGACGACGTCTGCCCGCACCGCCGGCTGAAACTCAGCTACGGGCGGGTGGTGGGTGAGAAGATCGAGTGCAAGTACCACGGCTGGCAGTTCGACCCGTGCGGGAACGGGGAAAGCCCCAGCACACCCAAAATGCACACCTGTACCGACGCCTTCGACGCCCGCGAAGAACACGGCTACATCTGGATCAAGAGCAAGCAGTCGAACCCCAAGTTCCCCGAGATCAACACCAACAACTACTACTCCCTCGGCACCTTCCACCACGAGTGCCCTGCCCCACTGGAGTTGACCCTCGATAACTTCAACGAGATTGAGCACTCGGGTACCGTTCACGACACCTTCGGGTACGACCTCGACCGCCTGCACGAGGTCCGCGTGCGGTTCGAGACGACCGACGACAGCGTGCGGGTGATCAACGTCGGCCCGACCAAGCGGCTGTTCCGCCCGTTCGCCTGGCTGCTCGGCATTCGCGACGGCGACCTGTTCCACGACGACTGGACCACCCACTTCTCGCCTGTGTACAGCGTGTTCGACCACTGGTGGACCAGCCCGGACGGCGGCCGTGAGAGCATGATCCGCTGGCGGCTGTACATCTTCTTCTGGCCGATCGACGAGACGCGGACTTCGGTGGTTTCGTTCGTGTACGGCAAGAGCCGCTACCCCGGTAAGGTCGGCGGGCTGAAACTGGCCAAGCCGCTGTTCCGCATGGAGGTGGATCGCGAGATCCGGCAGGACATCGCCATGCTCAAGCACATGGGTAGCCTGGAGACGGGCATCGAGGGGCTAAAACTCAGCCGCTTCGACAAGGTGCTCGGCCTCACCCGCGAGCGGATCAACCGCGTCTACCGCGGTATTCAGCCCACCCAACCGCTCGCCAACGGTCGTTATCCGCTGATCGCGTGACCCTGGCCGTGCAACCGGGACCGCAGTGACCGGGTGGCCGATACAATCCACCCCGTCACTGCGTTCCCGGTTCCTGGGTCGCACCCCACATGTTCTCCTCCCGTGTACCACTGCCTGCACTCGTCTTGTGGTGCCGTGCCCTGCGGCATGGGTTGCATGCCGGCCTGTCGCCGGTCAAAGTCCTCCGCATGCAGGCCAAGTCTGGCCCGACCGCCGTTCGCCCACTCGCCGGCCATCTCGCCGACAGTATGAAGGACGGCAACTCCTTTGCCGACTCGCTCAAGGACCACCGGGCCAAATTCCCCAAACTGTTCGTCGAAATGGTGACGGTGGGCGAATCAGCAGGCAAGCTCCCCGAGGTGTTCGAGGAACTCGAACGTTATTTCGAGGCGCAGCAAGCTGCCCGCCGCCAGTTTCTCCAGGCGATGGTGTGGCCGGGGATGACCTATGTGGCGGCGGTGGTCGTGGTCGCCATCTTGGTGACCGTGCTGGCGATGCTCGGCAACCAACTCGACCCGTTCAAACTTGGCAAACTCGGCCCGGCCGGTGGGTTGGTGGTACTCGCGTTGGGATTCGGATTCGCCGGGGCGATGGCGTTCCTATATCTGATCGCCCGCGACAACGACGGCCTGAAACAAAAGATGGAGGCGGTCTGGATCCAGTTGCCCGCTGTCGGCGGGGCATTTCGGGCGTTCGCACTCCAGCGATTCAGCCTCGCCCTCAGCATGACACATGAAGCCGGGATGCGGGCCGACAAAGCGATGTTCAGCAGCTTTCAGGCGACCTCGAACGACGCCTACATCCGGCACGCCGACCCCACTGCCAAGGTGGTGCGGGAAGGCAAAAAAATGGCGAAGGCGCTGAAGGGCGTTGGTGGGACACTGTTCCCGGACGAGTTCATCGATCAGGTGAAGATCGGCGAGGAGAGTGGTCAGGTGACGGAGGTCATGGGGCGGGCAGCCGAGCGATACCGCGAGGATGGCATCCGCCACACGAAGATGCTGGCCATGATCGCCGGAGGCGTGGTGTACGCACTGGTGGCTTTGATGGTGATCGCACTCATCTTCAGTATCGTGTTAAGCATCGCCGGCATCTACCAGGACGCGATGAAGGGGCTGTGATTCGGCTCCAAGGAATGAACTTCCGAGGACGGGCAAGCAAGGCTGGGTCAGCAACCTAATCGGCTCACCGCGTTCTCTCCGCTGGCGCGATACACTCGGGCGTGTCGTTGCGGGCATGGTTCACAGCCCTGCTCACCCGCGTTCGAGTGAGCAGATCGTTGGCGACGGGCCGCAGCAAGGCGTGTATCGCATCAGGTTCCGACTTCGGATTCTGGCCGTCGGTGAACTGCTCACGGGGGAGGATCGCTGGCATGCGGTCGTGCGACGGACGCACCAACACGTTCGCCGGCACGGTCAGGACAGCATAGGTGAAGAGGGGTTCACCGCCCCCCTTTGGCCTGTACTCGTCCCAGATCCCGGCGAACGCCAGTAACCCGCCATCGGCCCGCTGAAACAGGCACGACCATTGAACCTGCTCACGAGTTGTTGATGGTGTCGGGCGTGGAGAGCGTGTGAACTCGTGCGGACTCCTGCGGACTCGTGCGAATGAAGTAGGCCGGCGGGTGGATTCCCGTCGGCCTTGCGGAAGGTCTTGTTTTGTAGGGGTTTAGGACTATTGCGAACTGTGGCGAACTGTCCCGGACGGTTGCGGATTGAGAGGCCCGACCCGGATTTGAACCGGGGAATGA
>JALOQR010000063.1 GCA_025459365.1 Fimbriiglobus sp. | reverse complement strand
GCGGCTGTTCACCCCGGCCCCTCTGCCGGCACGCGACCCCGCGAAGCCCGAACCTGCTCCCGTCCCAACACCCGCCAACCCGGCCCGGCCATTGCTCCCCGTGCTGATGCCCTTGGACCGGCTTCGGGCGATCCGCGATGGGTTGAACGCGCGGCTCGAAGCGGCCGAGGCCGACGCTGTCCAACGCCAGCGTGAGGCCGAGGCCCTGGAGACGATCTTGAAGGGGCTGGAACAGGCGAAACCGCCCGAAAAGGGGGGATAAGACCACAGCCGTCGCCGTGGCCACCGTCCTCGCCGACGCGGCGACCGCTGGCGCGTTCGGGGTGTATAGCCCACTGGTCGGCGCGATCCTGAGCGTGGCCATCAACGCGGTACGGAAAGCCCGCGAATAGCTACTGGGTGGAACGGTCGAGCGGGTCAAAAACCATTGAAACACCCTTCACGGGGGAGCGCGGCGGGAACGCTGTGCTCCCCCGGTTGCGTTGAGGTGGTTCGGCGGGGTTAGCTCGGCCACAGTTCCGCAGCCGGGACGCCCAAGGCCGCGGCGATCTTTTCGACCGTCTTCCGCTGAGGGCGGCAGGCACGCTGGAGCATCATCGACACCGCCGGTTGGCCGACCCCGATTTTTGCAGCCAACTCGGACTGCGTGACACCCTTGGCCTCCATTGCCTCGCGCAGCCGCTCGGCGAACGTCGCCTCCTGGCGGTCCATGTGCTTGAGAATCGGACCCGCCGAAGGGTCCGCGGCGAACGCGATCGCTTCCGCCTCCGCGAGGTCCAGCCCGATTGCCCCCGACGGGTCGGCGTTCGGGAAGAGGATTTCGGCGAGTAGGGCCGTGGTGGCCTGGGCGGCTTCCGGGTCCAAGTCGCCCTGAAGTTGCTCGAACAGTTCGAGTGCCACCGCACGGAGGTCGGGTTCGCACTCCTCAAGTGCTAGCACGATTTGGGCGGCTGTCTTGTAGGCGAGGACTTCCATCAGGCCGCGAGAGATCGCGTGTGTCGTGGTCATGGTCGTTTCCTTCAATTCGGCGGCCTCGGATGCGATCCGAGGGAAGTCGTCCGGGCCGTCAGCCCGCGTAAAACCGTTTCTGGATCAACAGCCGCGACCCTCGGAAGCGGGTAATGTCGTTCGCCGTCCACTCGTTCCTTCGCTTGGGAAGTATCTCCAGAACCCAAACAACCCGGAGCGGCCGAACGTTATCGTCCACCGGCAGCCAGTTGGTGGGCGGGTCCAAGAAGACGACCCGGATGTTGGCTTGCCCGCCGATCGCGTCGTCGAGCCGAAGCTCGTAAACGCCCAACCCCTTCAGGGCCTTGATGCTCTCGTAGCTGTGGTCGAACAGCAGGCCGGTGCCATGCGTATGCCGCTCGTCCCAGAACCGGAGCTTGAGGGCCTGGCGTCGAACCTCGAAGCGATCCCCCATACTGTCCCAGTAGCTCCGAATGGATTGCAGGCCGTGCCGTGTGAACCGGACGAAGTTGCAACCCGTGATCGCCATCATTTCGCCCCGTCCGATTATCACTTACCAAATGTGATAATATCACACAGTGGGGCAGAATCAAGGGCGTGTTTGCGCCCCGATGGTTCTTTTCAGCCATGATCTAAGTTGTCTCGGGTCCGGACTGGACGCTACCGAAGAGTCGATCCGCGAGGGGATCGCCAGCTACCTCTCCGACGCCCGCTGCACGTCCGGTATCTTGCTCACACAGGACAATTGATGGAGGTTTGATCGATTCACCCCATCACCCTTGGGCTGATAGGCACGAACCGCACAACGCCCGAGGGAACCCCCACGGGCGGCGGTATTGGTCTTTACCGCTCGCTGCCAGCGCTGGCACTTGCAAAGTCGAGTCGTTCAACGTCAATCAGCAGCAACGATGCCTCGCATTCTGCTGCACTCTGCGTCTCGCGAAGGTTTAGCCCGGCCTGCGCTTCGGTGCCGGTCAGAGATCGGGCCAGCCACGCCGCCTGCCGTGTTGGCCTGCCGAAGATCGAACGGGGCCGGCGAGCCGCAAGAAGGTAATCGCGGCGAACGCCCCCCGTAAAGCAGACTTGGGCCGCGCACAGACGGACATCGCCGCGTGGCACGACGACCACCCATATTCTTTCGACAACACGCCGGATTGCCGACCGTAGACGCACGCGGGCCGCGTGCGGGTCTTGTGCCGTCTCCAGCGCACCGAGCAGGCCCCGAGCCTCATCCCACGCACCCGCCAACTCACCGGCCCCAGCACGCCGTACTTCAACCAGCCGCGCGTCAGCCGCTGCCAACTCCGACTCCAGCCGACGGAGCGCCGCCGCCAAACTACGGACCTCGCCGCCAGCGACCAGTTCTTCTTGCAACTCGGTGATGCGGGCTGCCAGCCGCGTCCGCTCGGCAACCACCGCCGCAACCGGATCAGAGCCGACTGGTCGGGGCATCACGTCGCGGGGATCGACTTCGCGGAGCAGCGATAGTAACCCGGAATCGAATGCTGCAAGAGGATAGCTGTTGAACGGGGCACCACCGGTCGAATAGGCCGACGGGAAAAGTACCGGCGATGGCCCGCCAGCTCGTGCCAGCATCGGCGTCCCAGTAAGTGCATCACGGACCAACCCTTTCCAGATGTTTGTCGAACTGCTCGCATCGCGGCCGGGAAAGTGCCGCCGCTGGGCGAGGCCAGCCTGCACCGCAAGCCACTCTTCTTCGCAGACAACGGCAGGGAAAACGCCTGGCACTGGGTCGCCATCCGGCACACGATCTCTGCGGGCCTTGCCACGCATGGGCACATACTCGCCGAGGGCGGCCCGGCTCTTCAGGATTTGATTGGCATAGCTCGGCGACCAGTGCCGTGCACGGCGGCCAATAGGTGCAACGCCACGCTCGCGAAAGATCCGCAAGATTTGGTCGATTCCAAATCCGTCGCGGCTCAGCCGGAAAAGCAGACGGACTGCCTCCGCCTCCCTCGGACGGAGAACGGCCCGCCGGTTTGGCCCATCGCCAATCACCTCAATCCACGCCGGACACATCTTCGACGGTGGGATTCGGTCGATGGCAACTTGTGCCTTTTTCGCCCGCCAGGCCCGACCACATCGCTCGGACTTCATCGCACTCTCGGAGTGGCCACGGCTTAGCTCGGCGATGGCAAGCATCAACGCCATCGGGTTTGCTTTCGCGTCATATTCGACCTCAGCCGGGAGTAACTGGACGACGCGGACGCCAGCTTGGAGCAATTCCAGCAGAAGCGACAATGCCGGGACCGCTTCTTCGCGGCTGAGCCGGTCCAGTGACTCAACCAACAAATACGATCCGACTGGAATCGAACCAGCCCGGACCAGTTCGAGGAACACCCCGAGCGCAGCTTTGTCGGAGCGGTTCGCACCACTGTAGCCGCTTACCCCCATGTCACGCATCCGCAGCGTGTCGTCGAGGGGCACGCCGTGCCGAACGCTCCACGCGGCGGCCAACTCGGCTTGCCGCCGGAGTGAGTCACCGCGTGCCTGCTCGGGCTTGCTGAATCTCTGGTAGCTAAAGGCGCGGGGGGGCAGGACGGGGGAATCGGCGTGCGGCGTGCGGCGGCTCACAGTGGGCACCTCGAAGACAGATCACTGTAGTGTACATAATAGCACAGTGTACGGTCGTGCTTTGGGCGCATGAGCGGGTGTTGTTTCCGCCCATTGGTCAGTGTGAATGGCTGGATGTTCAACCGGGGCGGATTGTCGCGCAAACGCGCTTTGCTCAGGGCGTGCAGCTCTCCGAGGACGTGTTCCGACTCTATGAGCAGGGGATTCTTCGGGCCTGGTCGATTGCTTTTGCCCCGCGTCGGGCGATTCCACGCGAAGAACCCCGCTTCCGCCCCCGGTGGGACACCCCGACTTTGCCACGCCGGGGAATGCAGGTCGAGGAGTGGGATTTGCTCGAATACTCGGCCGTTCCGGTCCCGGAGAATCCCGGCGCGCTCACGGCTGCACTGCAAAAAGGGGTGGTTCGGCACCCGCGATTGCGGCAGTGGCTGCGGCAAATCCCAGACGATGTTGGAGGCCGATTCTGGCCCACACGCTATGCCCCCGCAGGCTACTGATCGTGCCTGCATCTCGTTTTAGAATCTGTTCCATTCTTCATGTTCTGAGGTTCGCATGTCCAACTCTGTCGAAGCGACGCCGTTCGCCAACCGCTCGGAGATCGTGCAATTCATTGAGGAGCAGACGGCCGAGGCGGTCGGTCGGGCGCTCCCCCCGCGAACGCGGCGCGTGCCGTGGGTGACATCCGGCCCTGTCGGCCGCGATAGTGCCGGGTATAGCGTCTTGAAAGCGGCAGCTTATGCTCTGGGGTATGTTGGCCCGGAACAGGCAAAAGAGGAGATCGACACGCACCACCGCCTGCGGGACTTGTTTGCGGGGTATGGCTTCCTCCCGCATCATGGGGCGCAATCGTTCCTGGTGCCACTCGCCTCGGCGCATCTGCCAGCGTTCGAGCCGCATGGCCGACAATTGCAAGAAGAAGTCCGCCAGAAGATGACCGCCCACGCCGGACGGTTCGACCCCGAAGAAGCCGATTGGCTACAACGTCGCACGCTCCCGGTGCGGCAAAAAGCCCTGGGGACGCTCAGTGGCAGCGAAGGGGGATCGTTCATCGCACCGGCGGTGCTTGGGGAACTGATCGACCTGCAACGAAACCTGGAAGCGTTCGCCGCGGCCGGGTGCCGGGAAATCGCTTTGCCGCCGAATGGCCGCTTGCAGATTCCTCGCCTGGCTGCTGCGAGTACCGCCTACTGGGTGGGGGAAGGAACCCCGCTCACGGAGAGCCAACCGGGTACCGGGTCGCTGGACCTCCAGGCCAAGAAGTTGGGCGTCTTCGTCAAGCTCAACAACGAGCTGCTCCGGTTCGCATCGCCGAGCGCGGAAGGGTTAGTGCGATATGACATGGCGCGTGCGGCGGCGCTGAAAGCGGACTTGGCCATGCTCGAAGGGACGGGGGGCACCCAGATCAAAGGGCTGCTCACCTATGCGGGGCTGGGCACGCACACCGCCAGCACCGTTGGGGCGAACGGCAACACTTTTGAGCCGAACGATGTAGCCTTGATGGAAGCCAAACTGCCGGACGCGGTCGAAGCCCCGACCGCCTGGATGATGCGCAAGGGGTTCTTCGCGACACTGGTGAATCGTCGGGCCGATGCCGCCGCCGCGAACGATGGCCGCGGAGAGTTTTTGTTCCGCTCGCCCGGTTCGTTGGGGGCCGCTCCACCGGTCGAGTTACTCGGAACGCGGGTCGTTCGGACCGCTCAGGTCAGTGCCAACCGGACCAAAGGGAGCGCCACCAATCTCACCTATGCGTTGCTCGGTTACTTCCCCGATTGGATCGTCGCACGCTTGGGGGTGATGGAGTTCCTGGCCAGCGGCCACGGCGACACCGCTTTGCAGAACGACATGACCTACCTGCGGGGCATCCAACACATCGACGCGGGACCACGCCACCCCGCGAGTTTCGTCCTGTGCGATCAACTGATCGGTAGCTGAACCCCGTCGCATCGGTCGATTGGGATGGCGTGGCCGACACGCTCCATCGGCCGGTGGTTTGTTTCGGTCGGCAAGTCGCTTGCGCGGCTTGCCGTTTTCCATCGCCGTGGCCGGACGTTCTCGACGGCGTTTGGCCCCTCCCTTTTCTCCTTCTCCGAGTGACAGCATGACAAGCCTGGAACTGGATGCCGCCCGAATCGTCTGGGCGATGAGCATCACGCCGCAATTGATTGATGGGTTATGCCTGGGCGACGGGGCCGACCTGATCGCAGGGGATGGCTCGGTTCTGGCACTGCTCGCGGTTGGATCGATCACGCCGGGGGGAACGCTCCAAGTGTGGGTCGAAGAATCGAGCGATCAAACCACATGGAGCGTGATTCCGGGGGCAACCCTGAGCCGGACCACGGCCGGGGTCGCTGTCCTGGGAGTGAACCGTCAGCAGCGCTATCTCCGCATTCGGGCGGATGTCTCGGCCGGGGCGGAAGTCCAAATCACGGCCATCGTCGCTCAGCGTCGCAAACTGCTTCCTTGATCCGAACTTCGAGGTGATCGTCATGCCTCTCGATTTGCTGGCGAATCTGCAAGAGCGCTTGGGAGTTGCGGAATCGACCGATGCCCCATTGTTGAATCAACTGAACGCCGTGGCCGGGGAGTGGATCACGGCCTACTGCGGTCGCAGTTTTTCGGCAGAACCCCGCATCGACCACATGGAGGGGGGAACGGAACGATTATTCTTGACGACGCCCCCGCAGAGTATCACCCGGCTACAAGTGGACCCAACGCGGCAGTGGGGAAGCGAAACCATCTGGCCCGCGACGCACTACCTGCTCCACACCGAACGGGGGGTGATCGAATCGCTGGTCGGGCCGTTCGGCCCCAAGCGTGCCGGGATCGTGCGGGTGGAATCGACCCTGGCCAATGTGGTTCCCCTGGCCGTACAGCAGGCGAACGCGGAGCTGGTCGCATTCTGGTATCGTCAGGCGAAAACGGCCGCGCATCTGGAGCAGTTGCATCAACTAGCCCGTGTGGAACCCTCGGCGGAAGGGGGCGGGGAAACGCGCTACTGGCTCGCGGTCGGTGGGCAAAGCCGACTTCCCGCCGTGGTCCGCGAACTCCTCGCGCCATATCGGATGCCGCAACTGTAGGAAAATGCGACCTGACGGGCCAACGCTTGGACAAGTGGAACGTTCTTTCTCAAGTAAGCCTCGACAAGAGGGGGCTGGCCCATGTTAGGCTACCGGGGTGCTTACCGACACCGAAGCGGATGCCGATGGCTTGGCGGAACAAGGCTGGATCACCGCAGCGCAAGCGGGCGATCGAGACGCCTTTGCACGCCTGGTCGAAGTTCACTGGCAGCGGCTGCGCCGTTGGCTGGGGACCATGGTGCGGGATCCCTACTTGGCTGATGATCTCACGCAGGAGACGTTTTTGAAAGCGTTGGCCGCGTTGCACTCGTTCCGGCCGGGAACCAATTTTCGGGCCTGGCTCTTTCGCATCGCCCACAACGCCCTGATTAGCCGCAAGCGGGGGACGCGCCGCGAACAAGGAGGGACACCCCCGGACACTCACCCAGACCCGAGCCGCACCGTCGAGGAACTGGCCGAAGCTGATGAAACCCGGCAACTGGTGCTGGCCACCCTGCAAACCTTACCCGACGATTGGCGGGCGGCCTTGCTCTTACGCATCGACGAGGAATTGTCCTTCGCACAGATTGCCGAGATCGTCAAGACGACCGAAGAAACCGCCCGTTGGCGAGTCTTCAAAGCGCGGCAATGGATGCTCGACCGATTGCCGGAAGGGGTCCGCGATGGGCTTCGCCGTCGAGAACAGCCTGGCAAACCGAAGGGGAACACCCCATGACTTGTGAATCGCTTCGACCGCAACTTCTGGCGGACCCGCTCGCCCCGTTGGCCCCGGAATCGGCCCAGCATCTGCGAAGCTGCCCCGCTTGCCAAGCACTTTTGGAGCAACTGCAGGGGCTGGATGCGACCATTCGCACACGCCCGCAGACCCCAGAAATCGGGTTTGCTCCGACGGCTCTGCTCGACCAGATTCGCGCTTCCGCCCCGGTGATTGTGCCACGCCCGCGGCGACCGCAGGAACCTTCGTGGCTCAGTCGCTTGCCGTGGGTGCCGCTCAGTGGTTTGGCCGCTGGGCTTCTCCTCGCCTGGGGTGTTTGGGGGGACCGGACACCCCGCACGCAACCGACCGCTGTCGCCCGCGTCGCCCGCTATGATCTGCTCCAACGGCAGGTGCAACATCTGGTACGGCTAAGCACCACCCGCAAGCCCGCCGAGAAGATCGAAGCCTGGACGAATCTGTCGGACGATCTCCGGCGCGAGGTGACGGCTTTGCAACAGATCGCCCCAGCGGAGGAACTCCAGCAACTGCAAACTCTGTATGCCCGCTCCGTGGAGAGCGGTGTCGTCTCTCTGGCGGCGAATTGGCCCGCTCGTGGGCAGCGCCGCGAACGGACCCTGACCCTCCGCCGGGCCGAAGAACGACTTGCCCAAGCCGAAACCGAAGCGCAGGCCCTGGCTCAGCAAGCCCCCCATCATGCCCGCCCGACCTTCGAGGCGATGGCAGCTATTGCTCGGGCCGGGCGCGATCGGTTGCGGCAACTCGAAGCCATCGAGGAGGTGGCCTCGTGATCCGTTCCGCGTTGGTACTGCTGACGGCCACGCTCATCTGTAGCCTCAGTGCTGGGCAGGCGATGCCGACGCCGACGCCCGCGGAGCAGCTTCGATTCTGGGAACTGAATCGGACGCTGCTGGCCGGGCTGGTCGAGCATGGCCTTAAACTGTCACAAGCAACAACGCCCGTCGAACGGGTGAGCGAATGTCGGGAAGCGGCCCAAACCCTGGCCGGGGCCACTGAAGGGGCCAGCGGCACGGATCGAGCCACGGAATTGGCTGGCTATCTGGCCGATGTCTATGCGGAAGGGTTGGTTCCAGCGTTGGAAGCGGCTCGTGCTGAGATTCCGGCTGGATCGCCCCATTGGGATACGTTGCGGAAAATTGAGCGGGACACCAGCGACACAGTTCAACGCATCGCGGAAACTTTACCACCTGGCCCCGCCCGCGACCGACTCGCCCGATTGAAGAAGTGACCCCCGCTTAGCTGACCCGCGAGATGAGGCACTTCAAGTAGCCCGTCTCGCGGCAAGCGAGCGCCACCGGGTGATCGGCGGCAGGCCCACGCCGTTCCAGCAACTGCACATCGCGGCCACTCGATGTCGCCACCTGAGCAACCAGTTCTTCAAACTCGGTTGCTGAGATCAGCCCCGTGCAACAGCACGACACCAGGACACCGTTCGGCGTCAGGAGTTTCAGGGCTTGCTGATGCAGCTTGCGGTATCCTTGGAATGCCTTGGGGACCGCGGCCCGGTTCCGAGCAAACTTCGGCGGGTCGAGGATAATCAGATCGAACTGCTTGCGAGCGGCCACCAGATCGTTCAGATAGTGGAAGACATCCGCATGAGTGAAGACGAGATTCCCGAGGCCGTTGCGTTCAGCGCTCGCTTGGGCAATCTGCAAGGCCGGGACGCTGGCATCGACGCATTCCACGCTGGCGGCCCCGGCTCGGGCGCAGGCTAGGCCGAACCCGCCGGTGTAGCAGAACGCATCCAGCACACGCCGCCCCACGGCATAGTGCGCGACAACCTGCCGGTTCTCCCGCTGATCGAGGTAGTAGCCAGTCTTTTGCCCTTCGGTGAGATTGACTTGGAATCGCAGGCCATGTTCCACGATGCTGAGATCGGCGGGCGGCGGTTCGCCCGCGAGCAGGCCATCCCGCAGTTCCGCCCCTTCGAGTTGGCCAATTCCCTTTTCCGTCCGCAGATAGATGCCCCGGACGCCGGGCCATTGCATCAGCAGTCGGGCGAACATCTGTTGGCGTTGCGCCAGGGCCAGCGCGGTGAATTGCACCGTGAGCCAGCTTCCGTAGCGGTCGATGACCAACCCCGAGAGGCCGTCCGCTTCACTGAAGACGGCCCGGTACGCCGTTTCCGGCGAGTCGGTGAATTGAAGCAGATCGCGGCGGAGGGCCAACGCGCGGTCGAGCTTTGCCTGGAAGAAAGCGTCATCGAGAGGCTGTTGTTCATCCCAACTGTAAAGCCGCACACGGATTTTGCTTTGGGAATTGAACAGCCCACGAGCGACAAAGTTCCCGGTCGAGGAGCGGAGATCGACGACCGCTCCATCGGGTGGTGTGCCTTGCACCGTGTCGATTGCTCCGACGAAAACCCAGGGGTGTCGGCCATAGAATGGCTGCGCCCGTTTCGGCTTGAGGAGCACATGGCCAGCAATTTCCGTATTCACGCGATGGGCCTGTCAAGAAGTCGTGGTGGAGTGCGCTGCTACAGCCCTTGCTGAACGCGGCCGATGTAGGCGAGGCCGCGAGCGACGGGGTCCGTTTCATTTTGTGCCGCGAGCATGGCCCGCAGTCGGAGTAAAAGTTCGGTCTTGTTGATTGGTTTGGTGATGAAGTCGTCGGTTCCCGCTTCGACGGCTCGTTCCACGTCGGTCCCTTGATCCAGAGCGGTGACCATGAGGACGCCGATGGATTGGGTTTGCGGGTCGGCGCGGAGTCGCTTGCAGACATCGAAGCCACTCATGCGGGGCATCATGACATCAAGCAAGATGAGGTCCGGGGACCATTCCTTGGCCAATCGAAGGGTTTCCTCACCGTTGGCGGCGATGCGGGTATCGTAGCCCGTGCCATCCAGATGGGCTTCGAGGAGGTCCGCGTTTTGCGGGTTATCATCTGCGATCAGAACACGCGGCATGGGGCCAACCCACCGAGAGAGAGCATTTTGAGCGTTCGCTTGTGGCCCCCGAACCGGGGCATCCATGTATTGTAGGAAACCTTCCCCTATACTGAAGGTTTGAGGGTGTTTGACCGGAGGGGATTGGGTATGGCAGGGCATTCACATTCGGCGAATATCGCGGTTCGCAAAGGGAAGCAGGACAAGGCACGAGCGAAGCTGTTCAGCAAGCTCGCGCGTTACATCATGATCGCCGCAAAGAACGGCGGGGGCGACCCCGACACGAACCTGCGGTTGCGCTACGCTATCGACAAGGCTCGCGCCGTGTCGATGCCAAAAGACAACATCGAGCGGGCGGTGAAGAAAGGCACTGGCGAGTTGGAGGCCGACTCGCTGGAAGATGTCGCCTACGAGGGGTACGGCCCCGGCGGGGTGGCCATAATGGTGGAAGCACTCACCGACAACCGCGCCCGCACCAGCGGCGACGTGCGGATCATCTTCGAAAAGGCCGGCGGGAACATGGGCCAGCCGGGATGTGTCGGCTACTTGTTCGACCGCAAAGGGCTGATCCTCATCGACGCCAAAAAGTACAAGGACGAAGACGCGGTGATGACCGCCGCCCTGGAAGCCGACGGGTTCGAAGACCTGCAGAAGGACGGCGACGTGTATGCCATCACTACCGATCCGACCAAATTCAACGGCGTACTCGACGCCGTTGTCTCGGCCGGGTTCGAGACGATCGAGGCCGAAGTGAAGCAACTGCCCAAGACGTACACCGAGGTGGACGTGGAACTCGGCAAGCGCATCAGCCGGCTGATCGACGCCCTGGACAACAACGACGACGTACAAGCGGTGTACACCACCGCCCACCTGACGGCGGAGATGCAGGAGTAGGTGCTGAACCCGTCAGGGGTCGGGGAGCGGAAAGCCGAACCCGACGGCGGACACTGCGTCTGTCTCTGGTCTCGACCACCGACCACCGCCACCCCATGAACGAACTCATCCAGGCTGCCGGGTACGCCGCCCTGGTGTACCTATTGTTCAACTTCGCCATCAGCTTCGGGAGTGGCCGACCCCTCACCGATGCCATCAACCCCAATCGCCGGTTCCTTCCAATGGCTGCCGTCGGGCTGTTCGGCTCGGCCTACTCCTTGCTCGTGCAGGGGGCGTTCCACACCGGCCAGTCGCAGGCCGATCTACTGCGGGCGCTCGTCTCGCAAGAGAAGGCCGTCCCGCAGGCCGTTGGGGCAGTGTCGTTGCTGGTGTTCGGGCTGTCACTGCTGATCTTGTGGGTCTGGTGCATGTGGCGGTTGCCGCGAGACCCCCGCACCTTCTGCCAAAACCCCAAAGACTTGCTCGCGGAGTACCGCAAGGCGCTCGGTCACTATGTGCGGTGGGAAGGTGGGCTTGACTTCGCCATGCTGTGTGAAGTGCGAGACGGAACCCACATCCTGCTCGCCGAGGGAGCCGACGACCGAGACATCGCCCGCGGGGTGGGCCGCCTGCCCATGTATGGGTCTGGGGTGATCCAACTCGATCCGACGAAAATGGCCACCGAGCAGAAAGACCGCTGGCGACTCGAAAGCCGCAAGCTCTTCGATCAACTACCCGAACTGGACGACTTAGTGATGCCGGTTCGGCAGGGGAAAAACGTGGGCCTGTGCTTCGACGTGCGCTACGGGGCCATGTACGTCGAGGTACTCGACCGCCCAGACGACACCGGGAGCGTGTGGCTGTACCTGTTCGCCGCCAGCCTGAACCAGCACGAGGTCGGCAACCAGACGGCCGCCAAACACTTCGCGGGACTGGTTCAGGCCGTCCGCCACATTCGCGGCGGTCTAAGCAAGGGCTGATCGGCCGTTTCAACGAAAGCAGAACTTCAAATTCACTCATGTCTCTTGACCGGCGAGTTGGCGGCTCACCGGTCGACTACCTTCACGAAATCTCAGTCTCGGCTGTCTCTGCGTCAAGAGACTCCCACTCGAGCAGTTCGCGGAGGAGCCGTACACCCTCGGCCGCCCGCCGCGACAGGGTGCCCCGTGGCACCCCCACCACGGCTGCCGCCTCGTACTGGGTCAGCCCGTCGAGGTAACGCAATCGCACCGCTTCAGCAAGGATCGGTGGAAGTTGGTCGAGGGCAACCGCCAGCGACTCATCCAAAGTGACGGGCGGGGCCGTCTCGACTACCTCCGGGCGAACTGCCCGCAGTTCGTGCCGCCGCCGCCGCCGCTTCGCCCGCAGGAAGGCCAAGGCGGCGTTCCGCGAAACCACCCGGAGCCAGCCCGTCAGGGTGCCGGGGAAGTGTGCCCGTGTGCGGGCGAGTTCAGTAAAGACCGACTGTGTCACGTCCTGGGCGTCGGCCCGGTTGCCGACAATCCGCGTCACCGTGCGGGCGACGGCCGCCTCATGCCGACGGGCCAGAATGGCAAACGCCTCCACCGAGCGCCCATCGCGGTACGCCCGCACCAGAACCGGGTCGGCCACCCGCTGCGGCGGGGCAACGAACAGAGTGGCCACTCGCTCGGCGCCCCCTCCGCTGGGCGAGTTGTGCAAGACGACGGTTAGAACTTCTGGTGGGGTGGCGGTCAGGATTGCCCCCGCGGGGACAACAACCGAAGGCGTACTCCCTCCAACCGACACCGATCCGATGCCGGCTGTCGTACCGGCGGCAGTGTGACCAGCCAGGGTAAACGACACGACCTGTGATCGATCGGCAGCGGGGGCGACGATGCGGAACACCGGCGTTGCGGGGGTGAGCAACTGGCCCGGTGCAAGCGACACCGGAACAACCGACGGAGCCGGTGGCCGGGCCGGCGTGGGCGAGGAACTGTGGGTCGGCGGGGCAGCGGCAGCCGGTGGTGGTGGGGCGTTGGGTCTGGGGGACGACTGGGGCGGAACGGCAACAACCGGTGGGGCGATCGGATCCGGCAGTTCTGCGGGTAACTCCCGCAGCAGCACCTCCGACAACATCCAGTCAGGAACCACGGGCACGGGCCGAGGCCAGTTGTCGTCTTCCCCGAGGTCAGTCGATCTGTTGGGTGTGGTTTCCGCGAGAGGTGAAGGGGAAACGCCCCAGAACTCGATCGCGTCGCCCCAACGTTCCCTGAAGGCAACGGCCGTTTCCGCGCGGGCTGTCGGGGAATTGCGTTCTGCCCAAACATCGGCCGGCTTTTCGGCCAGTCCCGAGGACGGGCAATCACGGGCGGGCAGAGTTTCCAGAGCGAGCGATGTAGACACCCGCGACCGCTGTGACGGTGGGGCAGTACGTGTTCGGCCAAAGAGAGCGGTCCACCACAAGCCAAGCGTCATGCGTGAGATCCCGAGGTGGAGTATCGCCAACGGCGAACAATCGGCCACTCCATCAAGACATCAGTGCCGGCCGCGGCCCAGTTGCTCGCACCGGCACGAATATTTTTTGCCTACTTCCCGATGCGATCGTCCTTCGTCGCCCAGGCGATGCCGTTGACCACCAGTTTCAGAAAATTCTCGTTCTCGAAGTCCTTCTGGTGACCGAGCGAGGTGTAGAAGATACGTTGCTTCACCCTCTTCTCACCGACCTCCCGCTCTCGGGTCCACGTCACTGGTTCGGTGCCGTCCTTACCCCCGCCGGTCATCAGAACGGTGATGTCCGCCGCCGCCCCGGTGTTGCGGTACAGGCTGGCCTCGCTCGCCCACGGCTTCACCCCGTTCAGAATCGGGTGTTTCTCCCCGACGGGTGTCGTCGTCAGTTCCCACTTATCGCCCGCCTTGTAGTGGTTCTTGTAGTTACCGCCGTACACCTCCTTGTCCATCTCCAGCCACGTCTGGAACCCGTGGCTGGCGGTGCGGAGGCCGATGATCGGCTTGCCCGAGTCACAGAAAACCTTCACCGCATTGAGCGGCTTGCCCACTACCTTCAGCCGGCGGGTGAAGAATACCGCCGCGTCGCACTCCTTCAACTTTTCCAGTTCGGTGAAGTCGGTGTCCTTCTCAGTGAAGAAGATCCGCACGCACTCCACCCGAGCCTTCGCTTCCAGCCGCTTGTGCAGGATTGGCAGCACCTCGTTCGACTGGTACTCGTCGGCACCGGAGACGAGCGCGAGCTTCAACTTCTTCCCGTCATCCTTCTTCGGCGGGTCGGCGAGCTTCTTCTCGTCCCTGGTCAGGTAGGCGAACAGGTCCCGAACCTCCACCTCGCTCATCGCGTCGAGCAACTTCTCGGGCATCAGCGACACCCCGCTGGCACTGATCCTGTCGAGATCCTTGCGGGGCAGCGTCACCTGCTCCACTTTGTCGTTCGTGTAGGTCGCCAGGTTGACCGTGTCAGCGGACTGTGCGGAAACCACCCCGGTGAGTGTGCGACCGTCGAGCGTGTTCACCACCTGTGTGACGTACTCTGGGCGGATGTACCCGCTCGGATCAACGATGCTGGCCAGCAGCGATCCGCGGTTTTTGCGGTCGGCTGTGGTCAGATCCGGGCCGACCTTACCCCCTTCGCCGAAGAGTTGGTGACACGCCCCGCAACTCTTGGTGAAGATCACCCTCCCCTTCGCCGGGTCGCCCGGCTTCTCGCGGCCGAGCATGGCGTTCAGCGACGCGATCCGGGCCTGCTTCTCGCCGGCGGTGGCGGACAGCTTGCCGAAGTGCTTCTCTACCAAGGTTGTCAGTTCCTTGTCGCCGAAAGCGACCGCGGCACGGGCGTGGTCAACCGTCACGTCGGCCATGGGGAAAGTGCCGGTATCGAGCCGGATGAACAGGGCGAGCGCCCACTCCTTCCGCGAGAGCAGGGCCTGCACCGCCCGCTGTTTCACCGCGGCCGAAAGCCCGTCGTACTGACCGAACAACCCGATGAGCGCGTCCGATGCCCCGGCCGATTCCAACCCGCCGACCACCGCCAATCGAAGGGTGTCGGATTTGGTGGAAGTGAACAGCTTCGTGAGTTGCGTGATCAGTTCCGGCTCGGGCAACCGAACGGCCAAGCCGATCGCTTTCACCCGTTCGGCATCGGATTTCGCGTCGTCGGCGATGGATTCCCGCAACAGCTTGTGCGTCGCCGGATGCCCGGCTTTCGCCAGTACTCGCCGAAGTATCTCCTTTCGCTCGACAGTATCGGGTGTCAGCTTCAAGCCGATTCGACAGACAAGCTCATTCACCGGAGCGTCGGCATCGAGGGCGGCTTCCATTCCAGCCAGCGCCCCCCACGGGTGGCGGTGGAACGGGCTGTTCAGATTGCCGAGGAACCGCTCTGCGTCCTTCACCAGCGTAGGGTGGGTGAGCAAGCGCCGTGTCAGCCGCTCGTACAGTGGGGCGGCCGGTTCTCGGGCGACGCTCACCGCCTGGAACAGTCTGCTCGCGAGGGCGTCGTAGTGAGCGTCCATCGCCCACCATGTCAGGTGCATCAGCCACGGTTCGGTGGGCAGTTGTGGGTTGTCGGCGAGGGCGGCCAGAATCGGCAGGGCGTGTTCGGGCTTCACCCGGCGGGCGGTGCAGGCGATCTCGGCCAGCACCGCCGGGGCCTTTTCTTTTCCCGCCGCCAACTCGGCCAGCACCTTTTCGTACCCCTGCCCGAGGTACGACGGGTTCTCCCCGAAGAACCGCACCGCCCACCCCCGCACCTCCGGCCGTTTGCTATTGAGGCCAGCCCCGAGGTGCATCCCGTCGGTCATCCGGGTCTGAATGAACGTCAGCCAGAAGGAATCGAGCGAACCGGGAGCGCCGTTGAAAGTCGGCTGTCGCAGGGCGTCGATGACCTTGTCGAAGTCGGGGCGATCGGCGAGTTCCTGCCGCGCCATCCGCCGCCACCAGATGTTCGGGTGTTTCAGCAGTTCCACCAGTTCGGGGGACGACGTCTTCCGGAGGTCGAACGACTTGGGCGGCGTTGCGCCGGTGTACTCGATTTTATAAACGCGGCCATTCGTCTTGTCCCAGGTGTCGATTGGGTCGAGATGAGCGGCCCGCTTGTCGTACCAGTCGGCGACGTACACGCACCCGTCCGGGCCGAGTTGCAGGTCCACCGGGCGGAACTGATCATCGTTCGCCACCAGCAAATCAGTGCCGTGTTCAGCGGTGAAGCTCACCCCGGTCGGCGTCATCTTGTGCGTGTACACCGCGTTCGAGAGCAGGTTGCCGGCGATGTACTGCCCGCGGAACTCCTTCGGGTACGCGTCCGCGTCGTAGATGATCCCACCGCAGGTGACGTGCCCGCCCTTGAAGTTCTTGTACGGAACGTGGTCGAAGTACCCATAGGCGTGCGGGTTGTGCAGCGGGCCGTGCTTGCTCCACCCCTTCACGTAGTACGCCCCCGGCAGGTGGTGTAGGCAGGCGAACCCGCCGTAGTTGGTGCCGGCGATGCACTGGCCGTTGGCGTCGAAGTCGAGGCCGTAAGTATTGCCCCCGCCCTCGGCGAACAACTCGAACCGTTTCGTCTTTGGGTGATACCGCCAGATGCCCTGTTGGAACTCGATCGGCGTCTTGGTGGTGCCGGCCGGGTCGTTGATCTTCGAAGTGCTCGTACTCCCCGCCGCTCCGTACAGCCAACCGTCCGGGCCGAATTGCAGGCTGTTGGCGAGGCTATGGGTATCGTCGAGGCCGAAGCCCTTGAGCAGCACTTCCGGATCGCCATCGGGAATGTCGTCGTGGTCTTTGTCTGGGTAGAAGAGGAGGTACGGCGGTTGGACGACGTACACGCCGTTGTTGGCGATGCAGAATCCGCTCGCCAGGTTCAACCCGGTGATGAAGTCCTTGCTCTTACGGAAGACACCATACTCGTCCGGGTCGTAGCAGATGGTGATCTTGTCGAGGCCCTTCGGCCCTTTCGGCGGCGGGTCGGGCAGTTTATCCCACTGGGTGCGGAGGTACTGATCCTGCTTCACCGGCTTGAGGCCAGCGGGATTGGGGTATTGCAGGTATTGCAGCACCCAGAGCCGGCCGGAGTGGTCGAAGCTGATGCTCAGCGGCTGGCGGATCATCGGCTCGGCCGCCACGCACCGCACCAAGAACCCATCGGGCAGTTTCATCTTTGCCACGGCGTCGGCGGGGGTGAGCGGTTGGGCGAGAAGGGGGGAAGCGAGGAGGAGGGCGAGCAGCGCCAGGCGGGATACTACCAGGGGGCTAACGCCTCCCACTCGCCAGAAAGACCGGGTCGTCATCGCGTCACTCCGAAGTGGACCGCCGGCGGATGTGGAATAAGAATCGTGCATTCGCCCGTCTCACGCAAGACCCACCTCATGACCACCGCCCGCGCCCGTTGGCTCGCCCTCATCGCCGCCCTCCTCGGGTGGATGTTCGACGGGCTGGA
>JALOQR010000062.1 GCA_025459365.1 Fimbriiglobus sp. | reverse complement strand
GCCACCGGCACCCTCGGGGCAAACCAGACACGTACCGATGTGGACTTCGGCTATGCCGGGAGCGGAGTGATTCGCGGATCGGTCTACGTCGATCTGAACAACGATGGAGTACGCCAGCCAGGCGAGGTTGGGATTCCCGGCACCGTGCTGGTGCTCACTGGCACCGATCCTTTCGGCAACCCGATCGTCGATCCGCTCACCGGCGGGCCACTCACCGCGACCGCTGACGCGGACGGCCAGTACCGATTCATCAACCTGCCGCCCGGCACATACACAGTCACCGAACTTCAGCCCGGTGGGTTCCTCGACGGTACCGACACGGCCGGTACCCTGGGCGGTACAGCGGGGAACGACGTTATCGGCAGCATTCTGTTGCCCGCCGGGGGCGACTCCTCGGCCAACAACTTCGGCGAGTTGCAACCGGCTGCCGTTGGCGGAGATGTGTACCAAGACCGCAACAACAACGGGGTGCGGGACCCCGCTGAACCGGGCATCCCCGGTGTCGTGATGGTGCTCACCGGCACCGACGACCGCGGCCCGGTCGCCCTCACCCTCACCACCGATGGCAACGGCTCTTATCAGTTCACCAACCTGCGGCCGGGGACGTACACACTCACCCAGACGCAACCCCCGCTGTACTCCCAGGGGACGAACTCGGCCGGCAGCGCCGGGGGCACCGTCGCGCCGGCCGACGTGATCCGTAGCTTCACGCTCGGGTCTGGCGTTCTCGCCTCTGGCTACCAGTTCGGCGAGATCCTGCGTCAACTGGATCCGATTACCCCTCCGCCACAGGTGCCGGTCACGGTGCCGCCCGCGGTGGTGTCCAAGAAGCAGTTCCTCGGCAGCACCCCCACCGTCGCCACGGTGACCGCCGCGAGTTCCCCGGACTTCGCCGCACTGGGCAGCGTGAACACCACCCGCCCGGTGCAGTTCGTCGCTACTGCCGATGGGCCGGGCGGTGGGCAGGTGCGGGTGTTCGACCTCACCAACGGGGCCGAGCGGTTCCGGTTCACCCCGTTCCCTGGTGAGAGCGGCGGTGTGCGGACTGCGATTGGCGACCTGACCGGGGACGGCATTCCCGATGTTGTGGTAGCGGCGGGGCCGGGTGGTCTGCCGCGGGTGACCATCTACGACGGCAACAGTGGGCAGGTGGTCCGCACCTTCCTGGCCTACGAGGAGGCCTTCCGCGGCGGCTCGCTGGTGGCCGTCGGTGACCTTGACGGTGACGGTCGGGGTGACCTGGTCGTCGGGGCGGATGCCGGCGGTGGCCCACGGGTGCGGGTGTTCCGCGGAGGCGACCCGGCGGCCGTCATGGCCGATTTCTGGGGCATCGAGGACATGAACTTCCGCGGTGGCGCCCGGGTGGCGGTCGGGGATGTCAACGCCGATGGGCGGGTCGATCTGGTGGTCGGGGCTGGCTCCGGCGGCGGTCCGCGGGTGGCCATCTATGACGGGCGGACGGTGGCCGCGGGCACGCCGCTGAAGTTCACTGGCGACTTCTTTGCCTTCGAGCCAAACTTCTCCGGCGGTGTGTATGTGAGCGTGGCCGATGTGGATGGCGATGGCTACGCCGACGTCATCACCGGGGCGGGCGAAGGTGGTGGGCCACGGGTGCAGACGTTCAGCGGGCGTGAACTGACCGCCGGTCGCCCGACGGTGGTAAGCAACTTGTTCGCCTTCGACCCGAACGGGAACAGCGGCGGGGTGCGGGTGGCGGCGACCGACCTGAACGGCGACGGACGTGCCGAGTTGTTCGTCGGTACTGGCCCAGGCATCGCCCCGCTCGCTCGCTTCGTCGATCCGTTCACCGGACGGGCGGTGAACACCTTCACCCCCGACTGGACCAACACCGCCGCCGGCGTGTTTGTCGGCTGAGGTAGAACCGTGAACTCCAGGAACGGCCGGGGTGTCCCTCCGGCCGTTCCTCTTTTCCACCACTGGCTTACTTCGCCTCGGTCGGTTTCGATTTCAGCCCGGCCGTGTTCACCGCGATCACCCGGTAGGAATGCGACCTCCCCGGTTCCGGCTTCGGGTCGGTGAACGTCATCGCGGCGAGCGGTTGCGGCGGGGTGTCGCTGTACTGCAAGCCCTGGAACAGGGGTCGGCCGAACGGGTTCTTTCCCTTGTCAGGGAGTGTGGCGATCTGCCTCCCATCGCGTTCAATCACGAAGTTCGCCAGCCCGCTCTCCACGTCTGCCGTGCACTCCCACGTCAGCACGGCCCCTTTCACCATCACGTTCGTTGGGGCTGGCGGTGGGGTGTCGTCGCCCACGATCGTGTCCCTGACGTACTGCTCCCACTTCTTCGCGATCGCTTCGTTTGGCAGCCACCCGGCCTTCCGCGGTTCCTCCTTCCATTTTGACGCAGCCACTGCCTCACCGCCGGTGATAGGGGCAAGCCAGGCGTCATTCGCCGGCATGTCGGCCAGTGGATCGCCGACCTTCTTTGGCAGGCGGGCAGTGAGGCACGCATCGAGCCACGGGATTGCCAGGTACCGCGAATTGCCGCACTCGTGGCTACTCAGAGGGTCGATGGCGACGCCGACTCGCCCCCCCTTGCCGCGGACCGAGTCGAAGAACTTCTGGTTCCCCGGCCACACCCCGGCGAACTGGCCATCCTTCACTGTGACTCCTTCCTTCGTTCCGAGGTTGCACATCATGGGCACTTTCAGCGCTGCGTCGGGAAGGGTGTGGGCCTTGATCCCCGGGCGAACTGGGTCGCTCGCCAGCAGCGGCACACCCGACCGCAGCCACGCCGCAACCACTCGCTCCGGGTGGAGCATCACCATTCCGCCGCACCAGTGCCCGCCGCCGCTGTGCCCCCACAACGCCCACGGCACCGTTGCCAGCTCGGGGTGTTTACAGTTCTCGCCGAGTTCGCGGAGTGCTTTGCGGAAGGCCGCATCCGAGCCGTTTCGTGGATCGCACCACATCTGACAGTCGGCCTTGTCGGGCTGCTCGAAGGCGGGCGACAGTAGGGCACAGGCGTGCTTGTGGGCGAGCGCTTGCCAGTGCAGGTCGTAGGCACCCGTCAGGCCAGACTTACACGACCCCTCGCCACAGCCGTGCTGATGCACCACCACCCCGCGCAGTTCCTTCACCCCCGGCGGGATCCACACGGTGAAGTTTGCCCCGTACACCAGCGCACCCTTCTCGGCAGATGGCTCGTACCGCACGCGATGATACGGCGGGTCGGCGGCGGGGAAGGTGTCGTAGGGAGGCTTCTGGGCGAGGGCAGGGGCGGCGAGCAACAGCAGTGGGAGGAGCCGGCGGAGCGGGGGCATGGGAACAACCGGTGTCGGAGAAGAGGGCCGAAGTCACTGTACGCGACGGGCAGAAAGTGGTGCTGCGGGGTGGATTGGCATCAGTGTTGAAAGCAATTCCTACGACAGTCCGGCCGACGATCGCCGGACTCCCAACTCTTCAGGAGCACACCATGAAGCGACTTCTCTCCACGGCTGCCATGCTGTTGGCCGGCCTGTCTGCGGCTCACGCCCAGACAATCACACCCGGCCTCGGTGGGGTCGCCATCACCGGCCAGAGCGGAGCTGGCGTATATCTACCGTGGGGCGGCGGGGCAGTGGTCGGCGCTCCCGGCGTCGGCAGCTACATCCTCGGTAGTGGCACCTACACCTCGCCATATTCGTGGACACAGTACAGCAACCCGACGGCGTACAACTTCAACACCGGCTCGTTCAACTACAACAGCGGCCTGTACGGGTGGAATAATGGCCTGACCACCACCTCGTACTACGGCACACCGTACACCAGCGGGAATGTGATCCTGAACAGCGGGTACACGACCTACCCGTACACCTACGGGAACACCTACTACGGCGGGCGGGTGTACACCCCGGCGGCCACCCTCAACCACCGCGGCCGGCACCGGTGGCGGTAAGACGCACTGGGGCGGCCGTTTCCCCCCAACTCGACGGGCGCGGATGCTGGGTAACAGGTTGTCGCGGTCAGGTCAAGTCACGCTCAACGACCGCCCATTGTCTGCGGCCGAGAGCCGCAACAGGAACGGGGCTGCCCGAGTCGCCCAATCCTCGGCTTTTGGGTAGGTGTTGGCTCCTTCGCCCCACGCCTGCCGGAGCATATCGGTATCGATCACACCGGGGTTGAGCGGCACCGCTGCCATCCCCGCGGGCAACTCCTGGGCCAGCGACTTCGTCAGCCCTTCCACCGCGTACTTGCTGGCACAGTACGGGGCCACTTCCGGCGAGGTACTCCGCCCCCACCCGCTGCTCAGGTTAACAATCACGCCCTTCTTTCGCGCCACCATCGCCGGCACGAACGCCCGGATCACGTTGGCGATGCCCTTGATGTTCACGTCGATCAGTCGGTTGAACTCGGCGGCGGGCACCTTCCATAGCGGGGCCGGGGTGTTCATCACGGCGGCGTTGTTGATGAGCAAGTCTGGCGGGCCATGCGAAGTCGTAATCGCGTCGGCCCACTGTTGCATGTCCTGCTCGTGGGTCACGTCGATGGTTGCGAATTCGTGTGGCGTGGCGAACAGGGCACGCAGTTCACGGACATGCGCTTCACTCCTCCCGCAGCCGATCACGGTGTGGCCGGCCGCCACGAACTGCGGCACCAACGCCCGGCCTAGCCCACGGGTCGCCCCGGTCATCACAATCAGTTTGGACATGCCGCACCCCTCAGCGCCGCCCGGCCGGCGGCGGAGACTTTGTAACGTCCGACTCGGCCACGGGCGTTACTCCCATACTCCGGGTCGGTCGGCACGAGTACAACTGTCAGCATACCGTTCCCGAACCGAGGTTCTGCCAGTGTGCATCGCCCCCCTTTTCGTACTGGTCGCGGCCGTCGCCCATGCCCCGGCCGCCGACCCCAAAACGGACTCCGAGAAACTCGCGGACAGCCTGAAGGCGTGGGAGAAGGCGAAGGAGGAGTGCGGCGGGGAGTATTCGTACCGGGTGCGGTGGTCGTCGGCGTTTGGTTTCGGCCACACCACCACGGTAACGGTGAAGGGGAACAAAGTGGTGGGGCGGACGTACGAGGAGTACAACCGTACCGCACCGCCTCCCCCAGGTGGGCCCAAGCCGAAGTGGGTGGAGACGGACAAGGACGTCAGCACACACAAGGAGGGGGCCGAGGCCCGCACGCTCGACGAGTTGTACGCCGTCGCCAAGAAACTGTGCGAGGCAAAGGTGCCCGACGGCCATGTCCGGGCCATCGGGTTCGACAAGCAGGGGTTGCTTGCGTACTGCTACACCCGCGACACCCGCATCGCCGATGACGCCCTGATGAACGGCGTCCCACACATCGAACTCACCTTAAAGCAGCAGAAGAAGTGAGCCTCACCTGGGTCGGCCAAACACCTGCACCCAGTACGGCTCGCCCCTGGAGTTGTTGGCGACCGCCACGCCAATGTGGGTGAATTCCCGATTAAGCAGATTCTTGCGGTGGCCGCTCGAAGTCATCCAGTCGCCGACCGCCTCGGCAGCGGTCGGTTGGTTCCAGGCGATGTTCTCCCCCACCGCCCGGTACTCGTACCCGGCCGCCCGCACTCGGTCGGCCACGCTGCGGCCGTTGAGCGTATGAGACAACTGATTCCGCCGGGCCATGTCGGCGGCATGTTTCTCGGCGGCGAGGGTGAGTTGCGGATCGATCGACAGTGGTGGCACCCCGGCCCGCCGTCGCTCGGCGTTGGTGCGATCGATCACGGCCTGCACGGCGTCGGCGTCGGGTGGCGGCGTTGGCATCTGCCCGCGGGGCGGCCGACGCTCGGGGGTCGTACAACCGACCGCCGCGACCAACAAACAGAGAGCAAGCAACCGCCGGGTCATGCCCAGTCTCCGGGGCGATACCGGCATAGTGCCGACCTGGCGCGATTCGAGCAAGAGGGAAAACACGGCGGGCGGCGAACTCAACCACGAGACAATCGCACCACCGCGGTTGCCCCGCAACACGAGCGGAACTTCGATGCCAACAGCGCTCGCCCACGCCGAACTCCCGATGAACTTGTGAACTCCGCACCGGTTGGCAAGAATAATGGTGTGCCGCCCATATCAACCACTGCGCCACCGGAAGTGCCTCCTTGACACTCGACCCGACTACGCCAGATCCAGACCCCGACCCGCCCACCATGCCTCAGCACCGGTCGTTCACCGAGCGGGTGGGCGGGATACCCAGGGGTATGCGGGGGTTCGTATCGCGGCTGAACGCGGCGGCCCTCAGCGACATCTTTCTGATTCGTGCGAAAGACAACACCGGCCGGCCGGCATGGTATTACTTCCGGACCCACCGGGGGAAGAAACGGGCATTCGAGGTGGCAATCGAAAAAGGGACCGTGCAACTCACCGACTACGGCAAAGTCCTGTTCTCTGGGTACGGTGCCAACCCGCCCGCCGATGTGGTCGAGCGGATGCGGGTCGAGTACGGGTTCGACGGCGGATGACTGCGGTGAAGAATCGGTCGCTGGCCGAACCATCCCTTATCATGGGCCTCGGCTCTTCCTCTCCCGAGTGCCCACCATGCACCGCCTGCTCCTCGCCTTGCCCGTCGCTCTCGCTCTATCCGCTCTCTTGTTCGCCGACCCACCCAAACCAGAGAGGTTCGACGACACCGGGTTCGTGAGCATCTTCGACGGCAAGACCCTCAACGGTTGGAAGGTGTCGGCCAAAACCGGGCACAGCGGCACCAGCAAGAATCAGTCGGGCGGGCAGTGGGTGGTCAAGGATGGGGCCATCGTTGGCAGTCAAGACATACCCGGCAACGGCGGCATCATTATCACCGAAAAGCAGTACGGCGACTTCGAGGTGACGCTGGATATGAACAACGACGATGGCCCGGACAGCGGGTTGTTCCTGCGGAGTACCGACACGGGCAAGTGCTACCAGGCGATGATCGACTACCACAAGGGTGGCAACCTGATGGGCATCTACGGCGAGGGTATCGGCGGCAAGCCGCACGTATTCAACTTCAGCTTCGGCAAGGATGTCACCGAGATCGCCGTCAAGGAGTACAAGCCGTTCCCATGCCCAGTGCAGGCCGAAGACTGGGGCAAGTTCTGGGACAAGACGAAGTGGAACCAGTTGCGGGCACGCATCGAGAATAACCCGCCGAAAATCACCACCTGGGTGAACGGGGTGAGGTTCATGGAATTCCAGGACACCGAAAAACGGTTGGAAGACAAGGGCGGGATCGCACTGCAGGTTCACGGTGGCGGCGACTTCACCAAGCAATTCGTGCGATATCGCAACATCCGCGTGAAGGAATTGAACAAGAAGTAGGCTCACGCCCCTGAGAACCGGTGGCCGAGGTGGCCGGTTCTCAGGGGCGTGAACCTTCACATCCGACAACAAACCTCGTGGCGACCCAGAACACACTGCATTCTGCCCCGTCCGGAAAGCTGACACGAAATCCGATGCTTCTGTTGCAAGGTGCAAAACACCACCGTCCCGTGGCGTAAATTCTTTGAACCCCACCGCCATAAACCGAGGGCCGTTGCGTGTCCGTGGCCTCTATCGACGCCGCCCTGTACCGCTTGTGGCCCCGATCGGATGGGGACCTACTGATCGAGTACCTGTCCGACGACACCGAAACCCTCTTTGAATTGCCCGCAGACGAACTCGCCCGTCGGCTGAACTCCGGTTCCCTCCCGCTCTTCGGGGTGGACGAGAACCGGTTCTACACCACCGTCGGCGAATCGCTCACCGGTTCCAACGGGTGGCAGGCGGAATTTGGGTACATCGGCCCACGGTCTGGCTGGCGACGGTGGTTACGGACAGCCAACTTCCCCCAACGCTCCCCGGACGGGAAACTGCACTTTCTTGCGGTGGTGATCGACATCACGAGGGCCAAACGCGCCGAGACGGAGGCAGGCGAGGCCTACCGCCAGTTGACTTCCCATCTGGACAAAATTCCGCTCGCGGTCATCGAGTGGGACGCCAAGGCTCGGGTGCGGCGGTGGAACGCCCAGGCAGAAGATCTGTTCGGGTGGACAGCCGACGAGGCCTTTGGGCGAACCCAGGACGACCTCGCCCTACTCCACCCCGGCGACCGCCAGCGGATTGTCGCGGCTGTCCGCGACATGCTCGCGGGTGAGCAACCGATGACCGTGCTAGTCAACCGCAACGTACGAAAAGACGGCCGGGAGATCCTGGTCGAGTGGCACAACTCGGTGCTGCTCGACGAGGCCGGCCGGCCAGCGTCGTACCTGTCGTTCGCCCTCGACGTTACCGCCCAGAAGCAGTTGGAGGCGGAATTGGCGATCAGCGAGGAACGACTGCGACTGGCCTTGAGGGCGTCTGGGTCGGTGGCCTGGGAGGTGGACCGCCGCACGGGGCGGATGCACCTTTCCGAGCACTATGGGGAGTTCTTCGGGGTGGCGGGGATTTCGGCGTCTCCGGACCGGCACGACGCCCTGGCCGTGGTCCACCCGGACGACCGCGAGCGGGTCAGAGGAGTCGTCGGCGAGGCTGTCGCCTCTGGGCAAAAATACGCGGTCGAGTTTCGCGGGGCGGCCGATGCCGCGGACGGCCAGCCCCGCTGGTTTGTGGCCAACGGCCGGCCGTTGCCGACCGACTGCGGCGTGCGGAGCGTCGGGGTGACGACCGAAGTCACTGCCCGCAAGCGTGCCGAGCGAGAGCGTGAGGAACTGGATCGTCAGTTGAATGAAGCCCGGCGTTACGAGAGCCTGGGGGTACTCGCCGGCGGTCTGGCCCACGATTTCAACAACCTGTTGACAGTGATCCTCGGGAATACTGCACTTCTACGGGCGACCGGTTTGCCGATGCCCGACCGCCCCCTCATTGAGATTGAGGCCGCCTGCCAGCGAGCCGCGCACCTCTGCCGACAGATGACCGCTTACGCTGGCGTTGGTCGGCTGACAATCAGCCCACTCGACCCGTTGACCCTTCTTCGCCAACTCGAACCGATCCTGCGGTCCGATGCCGGTCACGCCCGCCTCACGATCACTACTCCCACCGATCTACCTCCGCTCGCCGGCGAGCCGTTTCAGGTGCGGCAGGCGGTGCGGAATCTGGTGACCAACGCTGAAGAAGCCAGCCCACCGGGAGGGTGGGTGCGGGTGGAGTGCGAGCGGCGGACGGTCCACTCCGGCGAGTGCGGGGAGTACGTTCTGGTTCCGGCACCCGGTGAATACCTGGTGATTCGGGTGGCCGATGCCGGGTGCGGGATGACGCCCGAAGTGAAGGCGAAGGCGTTCGATCCGTTCTTCAGCACCAAGTTTGCCGGCCGCGGGCTGGGCCTGGCGGCGGTGCTGGGCATCGTGCGTGGGCATGGCGGTGGGGTGCGGCTCACGTCGGCACTGGAACGCGGGACTGTCATCGAGTTGCTCTTCCCCGTGGCGCGGGAGGTCGCCGACACCCCACTCCCTCCGCTGAGCGGTGCATTCCCTCGGCCCACCGCGACCATCCCGCCACCGGCCTACGCGGGGACGGTGTTGGTGTGCGACGATGAATTAAACATCCGCGAACTGATCGCATCAGTGCTAGAGGCCGAAGGCTTCCGAGTGGTACGGGCACGGGATGGGGTGGAAGGGGTGTCGGCGTTTGCCGCCGAGCCGGGAGCGTTCGCGTTGGCGGTGGTCGATCTCCTGATGCCGGGCTTGGGTGGGCATGATGTGATCCGCCAGTTGAGGTCCGCCCGGCCCGGCCTGCCGGCGGTACTCGTTACGGGGTTCGCCGATCGTGAACTTCCGGCCGATGTTCGCACGGCGGGGCCGACGACCCTCCTGCCGAAACCATTCCGCCTGGATCACCTGTCGGCGGCCGTTCGCTCCTTGCTGGCACCATCGGCGTGACACGCCGCGGATTCGGCCAATTCACACCCCGATCCGGCCGATAGCATTTCCGTATCCACCGCCTTGGCCACATCCATGCCCTACCTCCGCCTCGCTGCGGTCGCCCTCATGGTGGCTGCTCCGCTGTTCGGTCAGGTTCCCCCCGCCTACCCAGAGAAACTCCTCCATGCTCCTACTCCCGTACCCGACCGCGTCATCCTGACGTGGAATGGCGACACCGCCACCACTCAGGCCGTGACCTGGCGGACCGATACTAGCGTCTTGGCTGGACTCGGTCAGATCGCCGAGGCGACCGATGGCCCGAGTTTCGATCCGCTGGCCGCTAAACCAGGGGCGGTCGGGCCGGGGGTGCGGGAGTTCGTCGCTGTCACGGAGAAGCTCGTGACCAAGTTGAACGAGGCCCACTACCACAACGTGACTTTCACCGGCCTGAAGCCGAACACCAAGTACGTCTACCGGGTGGGGAGCGGTGCCAACTGGAGCGGGTGGCACCAATTTCGTACGCAGTCCGACATGCCGGCCCCGGTCGGGTTTATCTACGTTGGTGACTCTCAGGATTCGCTCAAGCGGCACTGGTCGCGGCTGATCCGCCAGGCGTATTCGGACATGCCGAACGCCAACTTCTTGCTTCACGCTGGCGACCTGATCAGCACGCCAGACAACGACGCTCAGTGGGGCGAGTGGCACGCCGCCGCGGGATGGGTGAATGCCAGCGTGCCGAGCATCGCCTCACCGGGTAACCACGAGTATGGCACGGCTCCCAAAACGCCAGCCGAGCAGAAGGTGGACGCCGTCGCGGCGTTGGGCGGTGGTGGCACGATCACCGAACCGCGGAAGAGGCCAAGCGTGCTGACCAGCCACTGGCGAGCGCAATTTGCTCTACCGGAAAATGGCCCACCGGGGCTGGAGGAAACCTGTTACTTCATCGACGTACAGGGTGTGCGGATGATCTGCTTGAACAGCATGGAGAAGGTAGCCGAGCAGACCGACTGGCTGGAGAAGACCCTCCGCATGAATCCGAACCGCTGGACGATCGTAACCTTCCATGTGCCGATGTACTCGCTCACCGCCGACCGGCAGCGGGCAGACGCCGACAAGGCGATCCGCAAGTACTGGCGGCCGTTGTTCGACAAGTACGCGGTCGATCTGGTGCTACAAGGGCACGACCACACCTACGCCCGGAGCGGGCTGATGCGCGGGGACAACCTGCTGAACGGCGGCAACTACGATCAGCGGGGGGCGGTGTATGTTGTGAGCGTGAGCGGCCCGAAGTTGTACAAGCTGAATACCCAGCCGTGGATGGCAGCCAGCGCCGAACAGAAGCAGTTCTACCAGTTGGTGCGAGTGGACGGTGGAGTACTGAAGTTCGAGGCCCGTACCGCCGATGGTGAGTTGTTCGACGAGTTTGAATTGCGGAAGCAGACGAACGGGCGGAGCGTGCTGGTGGAGAAGGGAGAACTGGCCGACGAGCGGAACGGCGACCGCCTGACCACTCGCGAGGGGTGGTTCGCGGTCGGTGGCATTGCTTTACTGGTCGCCGGTATGTTCGCCGGGCGGTGGCTGCTCGGCCGGCGGCCGGGGTGAGAGTCGGCAAGCCGCGACTGCCAGGGAACGGGTGTTGTACGCTCCCGCTCCCTGCCGGTCGTAGCTCGTGATACCTTAACTGCATGACCCGCGACGAACTCGGCACCCGCTATCTCGAATCGCTCCCGTACCCGCCCTACCCGGTGCAGGAAGAGGCTCTGCTCGCCTGGTTCACTTCCGACCAGGGCGTGCTGGTGTGTGCGCCCACCGGCACTGGCAAGACGATGATTGCCCAGGCGGCACTCTACGAAGCCCTTCACACCAACACCGTCGCCTACTACACCACGCCGCTCATCGCCCTCACCGAGCAGAAATTCCAGGAGATGCAGGCCGCCGCCGAGCGGTGGGGCTTCTCCAGAGAGGATGTCGGGCTTGTCACGGGCAACCGGAAGGTGAACCCGAATGCCCGCGTTCTCGTCGTGGTCGCGGAGATTCTGCTGAACCGCCTGCTCCACGCCGATGGGTACGACTTCTCGCACGTCTCGGCGGTGGTGATGGACGAGTTCCACAGCTTCGCTGACCCCGAGCGGGGCATCGTGTGGGAACTGTCGCTGAACATGCTGCCGAAGCACATCCGGTTGCTGCTCCTTTCTGCGACCGTCGGCAACTCGGTCGAGTTCCTGAACTGGCTCGACCGCCAGCACGGCCGCAAACTCGAACTGGCAGAGGGCCGCGAACGGAAAGTCCCGCTCACCTACAAGTGGGTGCCCGACGAATTCTTGAACGACTTGCTGGTAGATATGGCCCGCGGAGACGAAGCCGGCCGCAAGGTGCCAGCGTTGGTGTTCGCCTTCAATCGCGATGAGTGTTGGAGCATCGCCGAACAACTGAAGGGTCTCGACCTGATGACGGCCGCCCAGAAGAAGGAACTCAATGCCGAGTGCGACAAACTGGAATGGCCGGTCGGGATCGGGCCGAAACTGAAGCAGATGCTTCGCCGCGGAGTTGGTGTTCACCATGCCGGATTGCTGCCGAAGTACCGGCGGGTGGTGGAGGAACTCTTCGAGAAGAAGTTGCTCAGCGTGGCGTTGTGTACTGAGACGCTCGCGGCCGGCATCAACCTCCCCGCGCGGAGCGTGGTGCTGACGAGCTTGGTCAAAGGGCCCTTCGGCAAGGAGAAGGTCATCGACCCGAGTACGGCACACCAGATTTTTGGCCGGGCGGGTCGCCCACAGTTCGACACCGAGGGGTTTGTCTACAGCATTCCGCACGACGACGATATCCGCCTCGTGAAGTGGAAGAAACAGTACGACAGCATCCCCGAGACGACCAAAGACCCCGTGATGCTGAAGAAGAAGAAGGAGTTGCTGAAGAAGAAGCCGACGCGGAACAGCCAGCGGAAGTACTGGGGCGAGGGCGACTTTGAACGCTTGCAACAGGCTCCGCCGGCGAGGTTGTACAGCAAGGGTCCGCTTCCGTGGCGGCTGTTGGCGTACCTGCTCAAAGTCTCGCCCGAGGTGGGGAAGATCCGCGACGTGGTGCGGAAACGGTTGCTCGATCAGCCCCGCGTCGAGGCTGGCATGAAGCAACTCGACCGCATGTTGCTGGTGCTACACGAACGCGGCTTTGTGAAGTTGGAGCCGGAACCGCCTTCGGGTGAACCCGACGCGCCAAGGCCGCAGGTGGAGAGTGTCGATGTCACTCCCACGGCTCTGGCGGGCCAGGTTCGCCCGGAACCTACCGCACCCTACTCCCCCGCCCGTGCCGTCCCCACCGATCGCCTCGATCAACTGCTCGCGTTCCGGGCCGTCCATCCGTTGTACGGGGCGTTTCTGGTCGAACACCTCGGCCTCGCCAGCCGCGATGAACGCATCCAGATCTTCGAGAGCGTGCTGGAACTCCCCCGACCTCTGCTCAAGTTCACCCGCGTGCCGTGGGACTTCTCCCCCGGCCCACTCCAGACCGAACGCCTCGACCCCGAATTGCTCCGCCGCGGCCTCATCCAGCCAGAACTTCCCAAGCAGGAGGGCGAAGAGGACGAAGACGAGTTCATCCACTGGGAGGACCGCCCGCCGGTGCTCGCCGACAAGGTGCGGATGCTGTTCGATGCCACCCACCCCGACGTTCTCGACGTGAACACCACCGCCGTGTGGGCGGCCGGTGAGGTGCTGGCGTTCGGCGGCAACTTCAATGCGTTCATCACCCACAAAGACCTCGCCAAGCAAGAGGGGATCATCTTCCGCCACTTGTTGCGGATGATCCTGCTGACGGAGGAGTTCGCCGGCCTCACCCCGCCGGGGATGGACTCCCAGGACTGGCAAGCGGAACTGAAAGACATCGCCGACAAACTGACCGAGGCGTGCCGACAAGTGGACCCCACCAGCACCGATCAGACCATCAAGAAGGCGCACGCGGTGGCCGACGTGGTGGCCGGCGAGGTGCCGGTGCCCACACCGACCCCGGCCGAGATTCCCGCCGACCCGCTCGACGACTTCGCCGCCGGACTGGTGGAGTGAGTTACTCGTCGTCTTCGAGCGGCACCCGTGGCCGCAACCCTCGGGCTACGTTGAGCGCCGAGTACGCCTTGACCAACGGCGATTCCAGTTTGGCGATGTCCGACATCGCTGCACCAGCTTCACCCATCGCCGCGCGGCTTTTGTAGAAGAGGTTCATCGCATGTGGTCGGAGGGCAACGTGGCCAGTTTCGTCGTTCACGACATTCTCCCCGTCCTTACCGGCCAACTCGCCCGCCTTCGCCAGGGCCTTCGAGGCATCGACCGACTTCCCCGCCTTCCAATACGCGACCGCCAGATCCTGTTGGGCACGCACCTGCCAGTACACACACGTGATTGCCTTGGCCGTCGCTTCGGCCGTCTTCCAGTCTGCTGTGCCCGCCTGATGCCGGACCACCTTCGCCCGCACGCGGTCGGCCTGGAACCCGCCCCCGATTCCGTCCAGAGCTTTCACCGCCGCCGTCCGTTCGCCAGCGTCGTACTCGATCCAGGCGATGTCCGCCAGTGCCCGCTCTCGGGTGTACGGGTGGGTGATCTGGGCGGCCGTGTCGCGTGCGGCCGTCCGGTCGCCGATGCTGGCGTGGGCCAACGCCACGATGTGGGTAGGGACTGCCCCGTCCTGAGGCCGTCCACCGGCGCGGAGCCGCCCGGCCGCGGCGGCCGCCGCTTCGAGCGTATCGGCAGCCGACTTCGGGTCCTTCGCCTTGTGCTGGGCCACCGCCAGTGCGGTCAACGCGGTAACCAGTTGGTAGTCGTGCGGGATTTCCTCGACGGTCTTCTTGGCGTCGTCCGTCTTCCCCAGACGGGCCTGTTCGGCGGCCAGCAAGGCCAGGCACTCACTCCGGAAGACCCCGGTGCAGTCGTCGGCCAGCTTGGCCAGGAGTTTCACCTCGCCGGTGCCGGCCAGCCAACCGGCGTACGCGGAGCGGTCGGACTCGGCGGTCGCCCCGTTGTTGCCGACAAGCCCGGCCCCATCCTCCGCTAGCCCGACCCGTGCCATCCGCCCCGCGATCCACATCAAGCGACGGTTCCGGATCGGCGAGTTGCGGTCGAGTTCGGCGGCGGCAGCGAACAACTCCTTGGCCTTCTTCTTCTCCCCACACAGTGCGTACTCGGCGGCGATGTTCACCCACGCCGACAGTCGCTTGTCCTCCTCTTCGATCTCGTCCGCTGCCTTCTTGGCGGCGTCCAACACTTCGACCGCCGACGGCCCCTTCGCCTTCTCCGCCGGCTTCGGGTCGGCCTTCGGAGCGGTCGCCCGCGGGGGCGGGGCCTGCCCCCACGCTATCGCCGCGAGCGTCAGGACGCCAACGGTCAGCACCGTGGCCAGTTTCGTCACCTTCGGCAGTGTGTTCATGGTTTGTACTACTTCGTTCGCGAGTGTGTGGATGTGGGGGCCGACTATGGACGGGTCGAACGATACCGCCGTGGCTCGGGCCGACTCGGTTAACAGTGTGCAGACCAGCCCGGCTGACACGCTCAGGCCAAGCTTCGACAACCGGGCGGCGAGCCGACTGCGGCCGCGTGCCAGCCGGCTGGCGACGGTGCCGATCGGCACGCCGAGTTGCTTCGCCGCCGCCGCGACCGTCTGCCCTTCCAAATCGCACACCACCACGGCGGCCCGGTACGCGGCTGGTAGTTTCTCCAGTTCGACGTGAAGGAGTTCGGCGAAGTCGGAGGTGACCTGCTCATTGGCTCGGGAGGCAGCCTGGGTTTCCTTCGCGGCCCGGCGGGTGCGGGTCTGCTGGGCCTTGCGTGCCACGTTGTGGGCCACCCCGTAAAGCCAGTTGGCCAACCCGTTCCGGTCGCGGATACTACCGGCCTTTCGCACCAGCACCAAGAACACGGCTTGCACCGCGTCGTCGGCGTCGGCGTCGTTTCCCAACACCCGGCGGCAGAGGGCTTTCACCATCCGCCCGTGTCGCGCGACGATGGCCGCGAACGCCTGCTCGTCGCCTTGGCGGGCGTACCGTTCCAGCAGTTCCCGGTCGGGGAGATCTGGGGCGAGGCGGGCCAGCGGCAGGCGGGGCGGGGGCATGGTTCGCAGTGTACTCCCTTGCCGTGGCCGAAGTTATCCCGTCGCGAACCTGATTTCCGGAAGTGCGTCCGTGTGGTGGTGAGGTTCCCCGGGGGGTAGGTCATGGCCCGCGTCGTGCATTATCGCCACTGTCGGCTCGTCAAACCCACAGCCACCGGAGAGAGGGTGGTGGTGTCTTGGATTCCGGAGGTGTTCGCGGAGGTCGGCCGCGTGCTGAAGTTGAAGGAACCGCACGGGTGGGACGACGGCTGGCAGGTCCGGGAGGTGTGGTCGAGCCGACTAAGGGGGGACCAACTCCCCGATTTCCACGAGTTGAGCAAGGCGCACCTGCGGGCGACCGGCGACGCTGAGACGGTTTAGTGCGTCGCCCGCCGCGGGCCGCGGGTGGTAAACTGATTCCATCAGTACCCCCGCCCGCCCGCAGGCCCGCCGATGCGCTACATCGACCCGCACATCCACATGATTTCCCGCACCACCGACGACTACGCCCGCATGGCGTACGCCGGGTGCGTTGCGATTTCCGAACCGGCTTTCTGGGCTGGGTTCGATCGCGGCACTGCCGCCGGCTTCCACGACTACTTCCGCCACCTCACCGAAGTCGAACCCAAACGCGCTGCCCAGTATCACATCCGCCACTACTCGTGGCTCTGCATCAACGCCAAGGAGGCCGAAAACGTCGCCCTCTCTCGTGACGTTATTGCCATGATCCCCGAGTTCCTCGGCAAGCCCGGCGTGCTCGGCATTGGCGAAATTGGCCTTAACAAGAACACGCCCAACGAAGCCACCGTGTTCCAGGAACACGTCGACCTGGCGATGAAGACGAACGAGTTGATCCTCATCCACACCCCCCACCTCGAAGACAAGTTCAAGGGGACGCGGATGATCGTCGATATGCTGCTCGGCGACCGGCGGGTGACGCCCGGCCGGGTCTGTATCGACCACGTCGAGGAGCACACCGTTCGCCTGGCTCTCGATAACGGCTTCTGGTGCGGGATGACCCTCTACCCGGTGACGAAGATGACGCCGAGCCGAGCCGCCGACGTGATCGAGATGTACGGCAGCGATCACATCATGGTGAACAGCGCCGGCGACTGGGGCCGATCCGACCCGCTGGCCGTGCCCGAATTCATCCAGGAGATGAAACGCCGCGGGCACCCCGCCGAGGTGATCGACAAGGTGGTGTACCAGAACCCACTGACGTTCTGGAAGCAGGCGAACAACTGGAAGGACGAACCCGCCCCCGCGACGGCCCACGCCAGGGGCGGGTACTGACGATCGCCGGAGCAGGCGAGCTTTGCCCGATCGTTCACTTGCCCCTCTCGCCGACCTCTTCGAGCAGCTGCAAAGCCATCTTGTAGGCGTTGCGGATGCTGATGACTCTCGCTTCCATTTGCCCCTCGTTGAACAGTGTGCCGGGGGCCGCCTCGGCCAAACCGGCCAATTCCAGCGTGAGAGGGAGCACGCTCATGAACTGCTTGATTCGCTGTTGCCGCAGTTCGGGGGTGATCTCGTCGGCCATGTTCTGGCTCCGCGGGGGTGGGGCTGTCAGGGGTTGTTAGCCGTAGCCGAGTGGCCGAGTGGCGAAAACGGCTGATTTCCGCCACTTTTGGCTCTCGGTGGCAGGGGGGGGGTATGTGTGTGGCAGGTGGCAGTGTGGCAGAGAGGGGGGGGCCGA
>JALOQR010000327.1 GCA_025459365.1 Fimbriiglobus sp. | reverse complement strand
CGGTGTGGCGACCAGTTCCAGCTTGCCATCCACTTCGGCGGCCAGGGTGATGACTTCGTCGAACTGGACCAGTCCTTGCGGAGCGACGATCGGCTCGGGTCCGGCAGTAGCGGTGACTGGGCGAACGGCAGCGGCGGACGGATACAACTCCGCGCCGATGGCGACTGGGGTTTCGGACGCTGTGACGGTCGGCTTGGTGCCACTGGGGCGACCGCATGCAGCCACGCTGAGGGCGACAGTGGCGAAGGCGGTGGGTGCAAGCCAGCGGCGGAGTACGCGCACAGGGGTCATGGATTGGTCCTTGAGGCGGTGGTGTATGCGGTGGGTGTGGCCGCCGCGGGCAGCCGTGGGGCGTCGGTCGGCCGGGGGTTGCAACAGGTCCGGGAAGCGTGCTTGGCGAGCGGGGGCCTCCGCCCCTTGGTTCGAATCACTCCAGCCCGCTCACGCGGGCCACTCGCCCGGGACGTCAGAAGTAGAAGATGACCTTCTCGTAGAACCACTCCCACACACCGTGGAAGAGGGAGTAGCCGAGCGGGCGATCGCCGCAGTGGATCTTCACCCGCATCTCTGCCCCGGCCTTCTTGAAGTGCTCCAGCCGATCGGCAGGGATGTCTACCCGGACAAAAGCCTGGATGACCGGCTCAGTTTCGTTGTGGTCGTCCTTATTCGGCACGGCCTCGATATTGACCTCGTTCTCGAACAACTTGCCCTCAAAGCTCTCCGTCTCAAACCCGGCAAACAGAACGGTCACCCGCAGGTACTTTGTCGGTTTGCCCGACCCCTTCGGATCGACCCCCATGAAGTGATCGCCTTCGGTGGCAAACGCCCGATTGACGTGGCCGATCCCGCGCTGGGGGATTTTCGTATCACCGCGCCAGGGGCCGTCCAACGCTCCGAGGCGGACGAGCGGCTGAGCCCCGTTCACTTCGCTACGGAGTTTCTCCCGCACGTCGCCACCGCTGATGTTCGCCCATTCCCGCAACCCGCCGGCGCTGGGTGGGAAGTCTGGAGCGACAGCCAGGAAGTACCCGGACTCGTTCGCGATCAGCTTGTTCCGTCGGACGAGGTCGTCCTTCTGTTTCTTGGCCTGGTTTTCGCGGGCATCGGCTTGTGCGAGGCGAGTGCTGAAGTCGGCCGCCACCGTGGAATCTTTCGGCACTTCCTGAAGGCGGGCAGTCAGTAGCGTCTTCTCCTTCTGAGCAGCATCAATCTCCCCGTCCAGCCTGCCGAGTTGCTCGGCCAGTCCCTTGTCGAACAGCTTGACCACCGCGTCGCCCGGTTTGATCCGCAACTGACCGGGCGTCACCATCACTTCCTCGACCGTCCCGCGAGCCGCCGGTGAGTACACTTGCACGACGTGCTCGGGCATGAACTGGCCCTTGGCATCCATCTTGAGCGGAGCAGGCCAAAACACCATCAGTGCAATCAGCGCGAGGGCGGCCAGCACACCGAGGAGGGTGTACAGTTTGGTCTTTCCACCCAGGCCATCCTGGAGCTTGACGACCGGCCACCAGAGCGGCTTGAACGGAATCCGTTTCAGTTCGGCGGCGTTGTAGAGAGCGCTGGCAGCGTGCTTACCGACCACGTCCACGCGTTGCAGCAGGGCATCGGCCTGATCGGGGGGGTTGAACACCTCCACCAGCAGGGCCGACCGGGCCGGTTTCTCCGAGTCTTTCTCCCGTTCATCGCGGATGGGAGAAACGACCAGCAACTTGGGCTGACTCTCCGCCAGGTAAGCATCGAGGGCGCTCAGTACGTTCGGCGGTAGGGCCTCGTCCCGCGTCCCCTGGAATACCAGTTTGTCGTTGAACTTGAGCACAGCATCAAACAGGGCCCTCAGCCGGCGAACGTGGGTACTCGCCTTTTCGACCACGTCCGCCCCGCTCACCGCCTCGACCGTGGTCTTCGCCCCATGCCGCACCCCGACGCACACGCGGTCGGCTTCGATCAACTTCCGCCCTTCGTTGGCGATGTGATACGCACACTCAGTCGGGTTGAGTGTCGTGTGGATGAGGCGAGCGAAGGCCTCCACCTGGGTGAAGGCCTTCTCTGTGCCGGCGTTCTGACGGTTGCCAGTGAAGGAGTGATACTGGCTGGCATACCCGGCCATCTGCAGGGTGTACTGCAAGAAGGTCTGGTACATTCGCGGGTCGTGGCTCGACTCCTGAAACACTTCGAGCAAACCAAGCGACTGTTTCTCCGGGCCGACGATGGGAGCAAACAGGGCGTAGTAGTCGGTCAGATTGGCGGCCGGCACTCCACCTGGCTCGACCGGCCCGTTGCCCAGCCGCCCCTGTGGTTCGACCATGACCGGGCGCGGCGGGGCGGCCTGGAACACTTGCCGCAATACTTCGTTGTGGCACTGTCGCCCGCCGCGTTTGTCGTCCAGCCCGACCTTCTCCAGATTTTGCTGTGCGGCGACCTGCAAGAACCCCTGAGGGGTGCGGAGCCACACCGCCCCGGCCGGGGCGTTGATCGCTCCTAGGGCGCGGGTGAGAAGTTTTTCGTAAAACTCGGCGGGGGCCAAGCTCGACCCGGCAAGCCGGGAAGCGTCTTCGAAGGCGGAATCGAGTTGCTGCGAGAAGCGAGCGCGGTCTTGCGAGTCCGGAGGACGGTTGCTCACGGCGGACCTCGGGTTGCGGTGCCGGAAAGTCGGTGCGACCGGCACTCATGGTACTGTGAGGGTGCCGCCGGCATCAATGCGGGACCGGAACGGCGGGACTGCGAGTGGCTCCGGCCTGGAATGTCGGGCCGGGCGGACGGCACTACCGAAAAGGCAAAAACCAACAGGCGTCGTCTCGTCACCTTCATTAAGGTGACGGCAGTTTACACCTTTTTCAACCCCGAGTGCGAATTCCAGTCTAGCGATTCGTGGGAATCGTCAGAACCCTCCGTAACAGATGCTGGTTAAGTCGTGGAAAACGGCGGCCACCCGGCGAGTTGACTTCCCGACTGAACGGAGGTAATTTTACCCAGACTTCATACTTGCCCGATTTTGCTCGCCTCTCCCCCCGCCAGACTCTCACCCCGTCATGCCTCCTCCTTCTTCTTCCGCCAGTCCGAGCCGTGAGCAGCGGTTGCTCGAAGACTGCCAAAACACCATCGGGTACACCTTTGCCAACCCCCAGCTTCTCCGCGCTGCGCTCACGCACACATCCGGGGCGAACACCCGGCAGGCGAGCAATGAGCGGATGGAGTTCCTCGGAGATAGCGTCCTGGGTCTGATCACCTGTGAGCAGCTTTACTCCCGTTTCCCCGCCTATCAAGAAGGCGATTTGACCAAAGTGAAGTCGGTGGTGGTGAGCCGAAAGACGTGTGCTCAGTTCAGCCGCGAACTCGGGCTAGGCCGCTACCTGATCCTGGGTAAAGGGTTAAGCGGTACCGTCGAGGTTCCATCGAACATCCTGGCCGACGTTTTCGAGGCACTTGTGGCCGCAGTATTCCTCGATGGCGGATACGACGCTGCCCGGCAGTTCGTACTCGAGTTTATCGAGCCGGAGATCGACGCCGTGGCCGAGGCCGCTGTCGCGAGCAACGCCAAATCGCAACTCCAGACGCTCGCCCAGAAAGAGTACGGCGACCCCCCACGATACGTGGTACTCGATGAACAGGGGCCAGACCACGACAAGTGTTTCAGGATTGCTGCCGAGATTGGCGGTGTACAGTACACCCCGGTTTGGGGGCGAAACAAGAAAGAAACTGAACTGCGGGCCGCCCAGAATGCGGTGGCGGAAATCCTCGGCCAACCGTTGCCGCACCCCGCCAGTTGATCGCCGAGCGGTCCACCTGAACGGGAACGAGCCTGCCTAACGGTGCTAATTGCCTGAACTGTCCATGTCCATCCTTTCCTATCCCATCCGTTGCCATACCCGGGGCTGCCCCCACCAAGCGGCCTACAAGCTCGGGGCAGTGTGGGCAGACGGCACCACCCGCGAATTGAAAACCTACTCGCTCTGCTGTGCGGCATGCCTGCCGGCGGAGTGGGCCTCTGCCCGCGAACGCCGCGAACGCTGTCGCCAGGCGCCAGGTGAAGAACTCGGCCCTGTGGGGGTATTCGAACTGCGGGCCGGATCCCGCGACCGTGAGTTGCCTCGTCGCGAGGATCTGGAACTCTGAGTGATCCGACCCAACGGAATTTTCCACTGACTTGCTCAAGGTTGCAGCTGCTCCGAACCCTCGTCCACCGGTCGCCGTAGAATGGTTGGGTGAGTGCCTCCCGCCACCCCCCTGATGCCCTCAGCGATGAGGAACTGCTCACCCGACTGCGGCAGGGTGAGCACGACCTATTCGGTGTTCTCGTTCGCCGACACGAGCGGGAGTTGTACGGCTACCTCCGCCGCTACACCGGCGACGCCGAACTCGCCGCCGACGTATTCCAAAACACTTGCGTGGCGGTCTTCACCAAGATCAAGCAGTATGAACCCGGCCGATCCGCACGCCCGTGGCTGTATGCCATCGCCACCAATCAGGCGATCGATGCCATGCGACGCCGGGCCCGCCGCAAAGACGGCCGCAACGTACCGATTCTACCGGCCGACGACGACTCTCCGGACGGAGCCGCCAGCCTGTTCGATCTGCTTGAACGCGGAGGCCCCGGCCCAGACGAAATCGCCGAGGGGGAGGAATTGCGGCAGTTGGTGCGGGAGGCGGTCCATCAACTACCCGACCTGCTCCGGCAAGTGGTGATCTTGACCTACTTCCAGGGGATGAAGTACCAAGACGCGGCCGAAGTGCTGGGAGTACCACTGGGTACGATCAAGTCTCGCCTTCATGCCGCGCTGGTGAAACTCACCGAATGCTGGAACCAGTTGGTTTTGCCAGAAAACCCCGAGGGTGAACCGAACGGCGAAAGCCGACGGGTGGGAGTGCCCTGACGATGGACGAATTGCTCCTCGACTACGCCCTCGACCAACTTCCGACAGGCGACCGCACCGTGGTTGCGGAATTGATCGCCTCCGATCCCGTCGTGTCGGCCCGGTACCGGGTAGTCTCGGCTGTGCTCGCCCCACTCGCCGCCGATCG
>JALOQR010000061.1 GCA_025459365.1 Fimbriiglobus sp. | reverse complement strand
AAACAAGTTACGTCGTTTCTTCCGCCGAAGCTCCACCCGGATTGTTGGTTTCAACCGCCATTCGTACCGAAAGGGCAATGCCTGGGGTCGCGGAAGCGGAGGCCGAAGATCACAGGGTCATCCCAGCGAGAGCGACTCATTGCCAGACCTCGCCCGGCTGGCGATAATGCTTCCGCCTTCTCCCACATCCTCGCACGGTCCCCGTCATGCCGATCGACGCCACCTGCCCCGGCTGCCAGAAGCCGTACAAGCTCCGGGACGAGCTGGCCGGTAAGACGGTCAAGTGCTCGAACCCGGACTGCCGGAAGGCGTTCGCCATCCCCGGCGGGACGAACGGTAAAGCCGCCACCAAGCCCAAACCGAAGGCGAAGAAAGAGCCGGAAGTCGATGCCGAAGCGCTCGCCGCTCAACTGTTCGGCGAGAGCCAGGAAGACGCCAAACCAGCCGCCGAGCGGACCATCACGGTCGAGTGCGTGATGTGCAACTTCAAGTGGCCGGAGCCGGAGAGCAAGGCGGGGAAGAACGCGATTTGCCCCGAGTGCAAGCACCGGATGAAGGTGCCCGAGTTGAAGAAGAAACAGGCCGCCGACTGGCGAGATTCAACCGGCGGACGGCGGCTGCTGGAAAAGGGGCCAGAGCTACCGGCCGACCTGGCCGAGCAACAGATGAGGGAGGCGAGCATCTCCTCGCTCCAACAGGCCGGGGCGATCGAGGAACCGGAACTCGAACCCCGCCCGTTGCGTGAATACTTGCTGATGGCATTGATCCCGTTGGTAGTCCTCAGCCTGGGGATCGGGGCGGTGGTGTGGTGGATGAAGTCGGGGGCGACGGGAGAAGAAAACGCCGCCATCGGCGAAGCCCTCAAGGATGTGGAAACGCTGAAAGACGACACCTCGCCCATCCCGAAGGACGACCGCCGGCTGATGCGAGCCACCCTTCTGATCGCAAGCGGCGAGTACCACGCCCGGCTGGAGACGAAAGAGGGGATCAAGGAGGCCGTGAAGGCGTTCGCCGCCGCCCGGCGTGAACTCGAAGCGGCCCCGAAGTCGCCCTACGAACGCGACGTACTCTTCGCCGAACTGCTCGTCGCCCAGGCCGGACTCGGCGGCACCGACGAACAATCGGCATCCGAGGTCCGGATTCGCTGGTCGGTGAACGACTTCAAGGGGAAAGGCCCGCCGGTCGGTAGCACGGTGATCGACTACGTGCAGACCGAACTCCGCCAGACGCTCACCAAGTTCGCCGAGAAGGACGTGGACAAGGGGGTCCGGCTGTCGGCCGTCGCCCGACTGACCAAGGAACTGTGCAAGCGGGGTAAGGCCGACCTACTCTTCGAGATCGTTTCGCAGGGGTTCGCCCCGGACGATGCGGCCGAGGCCCAGGCGTTCGTGCTGCTCGTCGCCGCCCGGAACAACGGGCCAGAGGACAAGATCCGCGCCCAGTTGGAAGCCCTCCGCGGGCAACTGAAAGCGACCCCGGATGCCCCACTTCCGTGGCCGGCCGTTGCCCTGTTCGACAAGTACGGCGTGACCGACGTGGAGGTGAAAGGGAAAATCGCCCCACCAATCGGCGAAGGAGCATCGGTGTCGTTGACCACCCGGATGGCGTACTCCGCCCTGTACCTGAGCCAGGAAAAACTGGCCGAAGCCGTGCGGCTGGCGTCTGGCCCGCCGGGGCTGGCCTATGACCGTTTCTCGGCGATGGCGGCTCTGGCCGACCTGATGGCCGACCCGAAACCACTACTGGAAGAAGCCGTCAAGCAGGTGAAGGACGCCCAGGGCGGCAACCGCTTCCACCTCTATCGGCTAGCTCGAACCGCCGCCGACGCTGGAGCCGCCGACAAGGCGGAAGCGTTGGCCAAGGCAATCCAGGACGAAAGCCTACGGGAATGGGCGCTGGCGGAGGCCGCCCACGGCAAGTGGGCGGCTGGCAAGTCGGCGGCGGCGGCCGGCGAGTTGACCCTGCCCGCCGACCCCGCCAAGACGCACGCCGGGCATGGTTGGGCGGCCCTGCTATTCGCCCGCCACAACGCGAAGGCGACCGGCGACCGCAAGGCCGGCACGCAGTACGACGAGTGGACAGAGAAGAAACTCCGTGGGTTCGGATACGCCGGCATGGCGCTCGGGCTGCAAGACGGGAAGTGACCCAACCAGGCTCGCCCGTTCTCACCGAGTGCGGGCGACCCTCACCGACACCCCTTCGAGTGACCCCGCGTGAGCGACTCGCCCCCGCCGCCCCGCCCCAAAGCCAAGCCCAAGAAGAAGCCCCCGCGGGCCGGGCTGATCGGCCCGCTGTTTTCATGGGAGTTGCTCCGCCTCGCCCGCCGCGGGCAGGATACCCGCGGGCGGTTCATCCTGGCCATCGCCCTGTTCTTCGTACTCACCGCCTTTAGCCTGATCTGGTTCCGCAACACCTCCCCGGCCGAGTTGTTCTTCGGCGCGAGCCAGTCGCTGACCATTCAGGAATCGGCCACGTTCGGGCACGCCTTTTCGCTCACCTTCGTGTTCGGGCAGATGGCGATTCTGTGCCTGCTCACCCCGGCCTATGCCGCCGGCGGCATCGCCGAGGAGAAAGACAAAAAGACGATGGTGTTTCTGCTCGTCTCTGAACTGAGCGACCGGGAAATTGTGTTCGGCAAGTTCTTCGGGCGAACTGTCTTCCTGCTCGGCATCTTGTTCGCCGGTCTACCGATCCTGGCGATTACCCAATTGCATGGCGGGGTCACGCCGCAGTTCCTGCTCGCCACCTACGCCGTCACCGCCGCCACCGTGGTGCTGCTCAGCGCTGTGTCGGCGTACTCGGCGGCATCGGCCGAGACTTTCCGCGGCGGGCTGTTCCGTGCCTATGGGCTCACCGCCCTGATCGTACTCGCGGGGTGCGGGATCGGGCCTTATGTCAGCCCGTTCGCCGTGGTCGCCTACCTCGACGCCTGCATCTCGGCCAACAACATGCCGGCGTTCTGGGGACTGGCGGTCGGCTTCCCGCTGCTCGAGTTGTTCGCCGCCGGGTTGGCCGTATGGATGGCGGTGCGAGCCGTCCGTCGTCTGCGAACGCAACTCACTCGTCAATCACCCAAGCCGCCTCCGTGGGTGCGGGAGCGTTACCGCGACGAGGACAAGGAGAAGAAGTACCAGGAGCAGTTGAAGAAGGAACGAGAAGAGCAAGTGCAACGCGAAAAGGCAGAGCGGCACCGGCTGGCCACGCTCCAGGCCGAGGCGGTGGAACTAGAAGCCGATGCCGAACCGTCCCCCGACACAATCGCTGACGGCACCAAGCGGCTGAAAGCTCGCCGAGTGGTGCAGACCGCCCAGCCGCTCGCCCCGCTAGTGCCACCGCCCCCGCCGCCAGCGGCGGTAAGCCCCGAGCCGCCGAAGCCGACCGAGCGCCGCTGGGACACCGAGAAACGGGGGCGGAAGGGTTACCGCGACCCAAACATGCATGCCGCCAAGGACTGGACGCCGAAGCCGAAGATCGGCAACGGCGACCCGTTCTACTGGAAGGAAAAGCACACGACTGGGCAAGTGAAGACGGAAGACGACGAAGCGATGAAGGGGATGATGTATCTCGTCGGTGGGGTACTCGGGCTGATCGTACTGGTGTTCTTCGGGCTGTCGCTGTTGTCGATGCTCAGCGGGAATGATCGAGGGTCGTCGTTCGCCCGCTGGCTACTGCTGTTGGCCGGAGGGGCCGGGGTGTTCGCCCACCTGCTCCAGATCGGGATGGCGGCGTGTGGGGCGATCTGCCGCGAGCGACAACGGCTCACGCTGGAGTCGCTCCTCACGATCCCTGCCCCGCGGCGGGCGATCCTGTGGCCGAAGTGGCTGACCAGCCTGCTCCGTGGGTGGTGGTGGGGGCTGCCGGCGGCGGCGGTGGTGGCCGTGGCCTTCCTAACGACCGACGCGGCGGCGGCGGTGGCACCGGCGGCCGTGTACCTGCTGACCGCTGTGCCGTTCGCCACCAGTTACGCCCTGTGGCTGTCGGTGCGGTGCCCGACGGTCAACCGGGCGGTCATGTGGTTCCTGCCAGTCGCCGGCGGCCTCACCGCCTTCCCCATTGCCGTGTGCGGATGGGCGACCGGCAGTCTGTGGCTCTTCTGGTGCGTGCTCATCTTCGCCGTCACCAGCCTGCTCATCGGCTTGAGTTTCCTGTTCTGGGCACTCACCGTGAAGGCGTTCGACCACGAGACCATCCTCGGACCGGGTCGGAAGTGATTCCGCCTTACAACCCATGAACCCCCGCCTCGCTCTGCTCCTGTTCGCCCTCCTGGTGGCCGCCGCTATCGGCGTGTCGGTGGCCGTGGCATACCGCGACGGCGTACCGCCTGAGAAGGTGTGGGGCAAACGGGGGGTGCAGGAGGGCGACTTCTCCCGCCCGCGGGCGGTTGCCATCGACCACGCCACCGGGCGGATGTTCGTCGTCGACTTCACCGCTCGTATTCAGGTGTACGACCTCAACGGCACCTACCTCGGGCCAACGTGGACGACTCCCGACTTCCGTAACGGCCGGCCGAGCGGGCTGAGCATCGGCCGCGACGGCACCCTGCTCGTCGCCGACTCGCACTACCACCGCGTGCGGATCTACGACCACGCCGGGAACGAGTTGAAGGCGATGGGCGGGGAGGCCGGCACCGCGCCGGGGCAGTTCGGGTACGTGAGCGACTGCGTGCAGGACGCCGACGGGTTCTACTACGTCTCCGAGTTCGGGCAGAACCAGCGGATCACCAAGCTCGACCCGGACGGCCGGTTCGTCGCCTGCTGGGGCGGGCAGGGCACCGGGCCATTGCAGTTCAACCGCGTGCGAGCGCTGGCCCTCGGCCCGGACGGGTTGCTGTACGCCGCCGACGCCTGCAACCACCGCATCCAGGTGCTCACGCGGGACGGGCAGTTCGTACGAGAATTCGGCTCACCGGGCACCGAACCAGGGCAGTTCCAGTACCCCTACGACCTGTGCTTCGGCCCCGGCGGGGAGTTGTACGTTTCGGAGTACGGCAACCAGCGGATTCAGAAGGTGTCGGCGGAGGGGAAGAGCCTGGCCATCTGGGGCAAGCCCGGCCGTGGCCCCGGTGAGTTGAACAGCCCGTGGGCGGTGGGGGTAGACAAATTCGGGCGTGTCCACGTCATCGACACCGAGAACCACCGGGTGCAGCGGGTCAGGTTCTGATCGTCCGCCGACCTCGCCAGCAATCGGGTGGAGATCCACCCCGACCCCTGCTCTTCGGCGGACACCGCATGGCCGGCACCGGCCCCTGCCAGCAAACGCCATCACTGGTGAGAAGTTCAGCGACGACCTCCGAACCGAAATCCGGAAGCAGCGGCGGTAGTACCGGGCGATCTCGCACAACGGCGAGAAACGCAGGGGGGGGTCGCAAGCCCACGTTAATCCTCGATACTAGGAGGTCCTCCGCGGGTTCGCCAGCCACCGGCACAGGGTGCCTCCGGAGGAAGGCACAGAGATTCAGAAGAAGGTGTGTCCGATCTTGGAGCCGGGTGGTGAACTGGGTGCTGGTGAATGAGACATCCCCCTATTCCCCGCTCCATGCCATGGGGAGGGGAAGGGGGCTGACCGGGGTCGGTGGCAGAGTGGCAGAGTCGCAAATTGGCGAAAGAGGCTGATTTTCGCCAATTTTCGGGTCGCGGTGGCCGGGGGGGTATATGTGTGGCAGCGTGGCAGAGTGGGGGGGGTGAGGTCCAAGAACGTGTGCCGTCACCCTCTGGGTGCGAACCGATGGCCGGCAACGTGTCGCTGTAATGCCCACCGGGAAACGTCCAGAAGTCCGGCGAATTTCCGCCCGTTCACCGACACCTAACGAGGCCGACTGCTCGCAATCCGGTCTATGCAACGGTTCACGGCGGGGCGTTCGAGCGGGACTGCTCCCGATCGCTGAAGACCGACCACCGGCGGAAGTTGTCCGACATCCGCTGGAACAACTGGGTCGGCCAGTGCCCGACGTGTTTCTTGCCCGCACAACCGGCGGAATGATGGAACACCAACTCACTTCCGGCCCCGGCGGCCGCATCCTCACCAACTGCAACGTGTGGTCGCCGTGCGGCGAGTGGATCGTCTTCGACACCCGCTCCGACCCCGCTGGTAGCCTGTTCGACGGCACCCGCATTCAGGCCGTGCATGTATCTACCGGCGAAGTGCGGACGCTGTACGAGTCGCAAAATGGGGCGTGCTGTGGGGTGGCAACCTGGCACCCGAGCGAGATGAGGGTGGCGTTCATCCTCGGCCCGGAGTTCCCGACGGCCGAGTGGAGCTACGGCCCGAGCCGCCGGCAGGGGGTGATTGTAGAGGGTGGGCCGCTCGCTTCGAGAACGGTGTCCGTACCGAGTCTCGGAGTGAGTCGGCCACCCTACTTGGCTACTGGGCTCGACGCCCGCGACCTGTCGCCACCGTTCACCCCGGGTGCCCTCCGCGGCGGCACTCATGTTCACGTCTGGCACCCCCGCGGCGACTGGCTCAGTTTCACCTACGATGACGACCTAATCCGCGATCCGCAGCAACGCAACGTGGCGGTAGCGATCCCACAACCCGTCTCGGTACCGAAGAGACACCCGCGAAACCACAGCGGCACGCACTTCTCCGTCGTCGTCACCCGTACCTTCGATCACCCCCGTGACGGCACCGATGAGATCAGCCGGGCGTGTGAAGAGGCCTGGGTCGGTACGACCCGCCGGCTCGCCTTCCAGGGAACGGTGAACGTGAACGGGAAACTCGTGCCGGAGGTATTCGTCGCCGAGTTGCCCGACGACCTGACCGTACCCGGCGACAGCCCACTCGAAGGCACCACGACCACCCGCCCTGCTCCGCCGAAGGGGGTGCGGCAACGCCGGCTGACCTTCGGTGGTATCGGCGGCCCGCGTCACTGGCTTTGCTGTTCGCCCGACGGCTCACGGATTGGATTTCTCCGCCCCGACACCGCCGGTGTGGTGCAACTGTGGACCGTCTCACCGGACGGAGGCGAGCCGAAACAAGTGACATCCGGCGATCAGTCAGTGGAGTCGTGTTTCACCTGGCACCCGGACGGCGAACGGGTGGCGTGCGTGTTCGGCGGGCGGGTGTGTCTGATTGAGGCAGCCACCGGAAAGGTACAGCACCTGACCGCGGCCATCGAGAATGCCCCACGGCCCGAAGCGTGTGTCGTCTGTCCGAACGGGAGGCGTGTGGCGTTCGTGCGGAACCGAGCCGGGGCGAACCAGATTTGTCTGGCAGACGTGGGATAGCCCTCGCCCCCTGCGGACCGTACACCTCCCCGAACACCATCTCTTCACACGGACCATTGAAATGGCACTCACCCGCCGCCGGACGAAGATCGTCGCCACCCTCGGGCCGGCGGTCGACTCGCCCGACGTCCTCGACGCCGTCCTCCGCGCCGGGGTGGACGTGGCCCGTATCAACTTCTCGCACGGGTCGGCGGAGGAGCACCTGGCCCGCGCCGCCCGGTTCCGCGAGGCGTCTGCACGCGTAGGTAAGTTTGCGGCCATCTTGGCCGACCTGCCGGGGCCGAAGCTACGAGTGAAGTTGACCGCCGAGCGGTCGTTGATGATCGGCGACAGCCTGAGTTTCAGCCTCAGTTCGCAGCCCATTCACGCCGACGACCTCGTGCTCACCGAACCCGAGGTGTTGGCCGACGTGCGGCCCGGCCAGCGAATGCTGCTCGACGACGGACGGCTACAACTCGACGCGGTAGGGGTGGATGGCGGGCGACTGATGGCCCGCGTGGTGGTCGGCGGGACGCTCAAGCCAAACAAGGGGCTGAACCTACCCGATACGCCGCTGACCATCTCGGCCGTCACCGACCGCGACCGGGCGGCCCTGACCGTGGCGGCGAAAGCAGGCGTTGACTGGGTAGCGGTGTCGTTCGTCCGTGGGCCCGAGGCAGCCGACGAGGTGCGGGCGGCGATGGCGGCGGTGGGGCTAAGTCGACCAATCATCGCCAAAGTGGAGCGGCCGGAAGCGGTGGCGCGGGCAGTGGCCGTCGTGCAGGCATTCGACGGAGTAATGGTGGCCCGCGGCGACCTGGGCGTAGAGATCCCACTCGAACGAGTGCCGACCGTGCAGAAGATGCTGATCGCCGAGTGTCGGGCAGCGGGCAAGCCAGTCATCACCGCAACGGACATGCTCGACTCCATGCGGGAGAACCCGCGGCCGACACGGGCCGAGGCAAGCGACGTGGCCAACGCCATCTTCGACGGCACCGACGCCGTCATGCTGTCCGGCGAGACGGCCGTCGGCAGGTACCCGGTCGAGGCGGTGAACTGCATGGCCCGCATCGCGGCCGAGACGGAGGCCCACCTGCGGGACTCGGGCGTCGAATCCGGGCTGGACTACAACCGCCCCGACCGCGGGGTGGACGACCCGCTGGCCGTGGCCGCCTGCTCGCTGGCCGAGGAGGTGAACGCCGCCGCCCTCATACTGCCGACGCTCTCCGGGCGGACTGCCCGACTGGTGGTGCGGCACCGCCCGTGGTCGCGGGTGGTGGCGGTCGCCCCGAGCGACGCCGTACTGTGCAGCCTGGCCCTCGACTGGGGCGTGATACCAGTACGAATGACACCAACCGGAACAGGTGGGGACCGTATGGCAACGGCGGTACGCGATGCCTTTGCGGCCGGTACAGTGAAGGCCGGCGAGCGGGTGGTCATCCTCGCTGGACACCCGACCGAAGGCGGCCCGCTGCACCCGACGCTACGGTTGGTCGGCGTCGGGGCGAACGGGGAGTCGGTCGAGCCGTAAGCTGACACCCTCCGCCTCCCCTCCACACCGATCCCTCCCATGTCCACCCCGTTCACCCTCGTTGCTGCCCCACACACCCCATTCCACTCGGACGGGTCGTTGAACCTCGACGCCATCAGCGCACAGTCGACCCTTTTCGCCCATCAGGGAGTCGACGGCGTGTTCGCATGCGGCACCACCGGCGAGGGGCCAAGCATGACCACCGCTGAGCGGAAACAGGTGGTGGAGAAGTGGACGGCGGTACGGGGAAACCTGCGGGTAATCGCCCACGTGGGGGCGAGTTGTCAACGGGACGTGATCGACATGGCCGCCCACGCCAGGAGCGTCGGGGCTTCGGCAGTAGCGGCACTCGCCCCGCACTTCTTCAAGCCAACGACGCCGGAAGAGTTGGTCGAGTTCTTCCGCCCTGTGGCGGCCGCGTGCGCCCCGCTGCCGTTCCTGTACTACGACATCCCGTTGCTGACGGGGGTGCGGGCGTCGGCCGGGCGGTTCCTGGAGTTGGCTGACGGCGTCATCCCGAACCTCGGCGGGGTGAAATTCACCAACATCGACGCGATCACCCTGCAGGAGTGCGTGACGGCCGGCGACGGGCGGTTCGAGGTGTTCTTCGGGGTGGACGAGATGCTGCTGGCGGCGCTCGGGACGGGCGTGCGGCGGGCGGTCGGCAGCACGTACAACTTCACCTCGCAGTTGCACCGGAAGATCGTCGCCGCGTTCGACGCCGGCGACCGCGAAACGGCCGCCACGCTACAACGGCAGAGCGTGCGAGTAGTGCGGATCTTGGAGAAGTTCGGCGGGCCAGTGGTGACGGGTAAGTCGGTGATGAAGTTATACGGTCTCGACCTCGGCCCGGTTCGCCCACCGCTGGTGCCGCTGAGCACTGATCAGGTGATGGCATTGCACGCGGAGTTGCTGACATTAGGCGTGTTGAACCCGTTCTCGTAGTCAGTGTCGGCGACGGTTGTCGGCTGACGCTAACTCGCTCGCCCTACAAGAGTTGCCGATACGCCGTCAGCAACGCGGCCCGCACCGGCTTCGCTCGCACGGTCAACTCACGCTGAGCCACCACGTATTCCTCCCGCCCCTCTTTCGTCTCGATCCGGATCGGGTTGAACCCGAGTTCGGCCAAGTCATACGGACTCGCCCGCATATCGATCTCTCTCGCCGCGGCGGCCAGTTCGAACGAATCGGCCAACAGTTCCGACGACACCCACGGGGCCAGCTTGTATGCAAACTTGTACAGGTCCATGGTGACGTGAATGCAGCCGGGCTGATCGTGGTCGGTGGTCACTTCCCGCGTGAGTTGCAAGCGGTTGCGAGGCATCGCAGCGGCAGTGAAGAAGCGGAAGGCGTCGTAGTGCGAGCACCGCAGCGGCATCGCTTCAACGACCGGTTCCGCGGCGATCCGTAGTGGAACGCGGGAATGTCGGACGTCCTCGGTGCGGTACACCATCGCCCACTCGTGGAGACCAAAGCAACCGAACATCGGCTCACGGTCACCGACCGCTTGCAGGTAGTCAATAGCCCAGCGGACGTATGCCCGACGCCGCTCGGGGAAATCGACGAGTGACAACACCATTCCGCCGTCACTCTCGCGAAACAGATGCGGCCAATCGCACTCCGCCAGAGTCGCACCTTCGAGCAGCACCCCGACACCGGGGCTCCACCGGAGCAGGTGCGCCGGCCGGAACGAGTAGTACTCGAAGAGGAAGTCGTATACCGGGTGTTTGCGGCCGGAGCGAGCGATTCGGTCGGTGGCCAATGGCCCGACGCGGGTGCGGTGGGTCGCCCGCCGCACCCGCCACTCGTCCCCTGTCAGTCGCATTCCCGGTCCCCACTGGCTCACACCGCCATGATGACGGTCTTGACCTCGGTGTAAAGTTGCAATGCGTACTGGCCCAACTCGCGACCAATGCCCGACATCTTGAACCCGCCGAATGGGGCGGCCGCATCAAATACGTCGTAGCAGTTGACCCACACTGTGCCCGCTTTCAGGGCATGGCTGACGCGGATCGCCTTTTGCAGGTCTTTCGTCCAAACAGCTGCTGCTAGGCCGTAGAAGGTGCGGTTGCCTCGTTCGATGACTTCGTTGACGTCCTTGAACTTCAAGATGCTCATCACCGGCCCAAAGATCTCTTCCTGGGCAATCGTCATTTCGTCTCTCACGTCGGTGAACACCGTCGGCTCCACGAAATAGCCGTTGGCGTGGACGGCGGAAAGTGACGACGGCACATCGGCGCCACCGATCAATAACCTCGCCCCTTCCTTCTTGCCCACTTCAATAAACCCACGAATGCGGTCTTGCTGTTCCTTGCTCACCTGCGGGCCTTGCTCAGTGTCTGGGTGGAACGGGTCGCCCACCCGCCGGGCTTTCGTTTTTCGCGTCATCTTCTCGACGAACTCGTCGTACACCTTCTCCTCCACGAACAGCCGCGAGCCGGCCACACAGCATTGCCCCTGGTTGAAGAAGAGGCCGAAGTACGCCCCTTCGATGGCAGCGTCGATGTCGGCGTCCGCGAACACCACGTTCGGCGACTTGCCGCCAAGTTCCAGGCTCACCCGCTTCAGGTTGCTGTTGGCGGCGGCAGTCATCACGATCTTGCCAGTGCCGGTTTCGCCCGTGAACGCGATCTTGTCTACGTTCATGTGGGAGGCGAGAGCAGCGCCGGCAGTCGGGCCGAAGCCAGGCACTACGTTGATGACACCATCCGGGAACCCGACCTCCTGGGCCAACTCGGCCACCTTCAGGGCGGTCAGCGGTGTCTGCTCGGCGGGCTTGAGCACCAGGGAATTCCCGCACGCCAGCGCCGGTCCCCACTTCCAGGCTTGCATGAGCAGTGGAAAGTTCCAAGGAATGATTTGCCCGACTACGCCGACAGGCTCGTGCCGGGTGTAGCTGAAGAAGCTACCATCGACGGGGAAGGTGCTGCCGTGGTTCTTGTCGGCCCAACCGGCATAGTAACGGTAGCACTGAAGGGTGAGCGGCAAGTCAGCGTTCAGGCTATCGGCGATGGGCTTGCCATTGTCGAGCGTCTCGAGCGCGGCCAGTTCTTCCTTGTTGGCCTCGATAGCGTCGGCCAGTTTGTTCAGCAGACGACCCCGTCCGCTGGCGTTCATCCGGCCCCACGGTCCGTCCATCGCCAGGCGGGCCGCCTTCACGGCCAGATCGATGTCGGCCTTGTCGCCCTCAGCCACCTCGCAGATCGTCTGCCCGGTGGCGGGGTCGACGGTGGAGAACGACTTCCCCGACACGGATGCGACCCACTTACCGCCGATCAACATCGGCTGCTGGGCCTTGACCTTCGGGGGGTTGACGCGGGCTTTGGCGGGTGTGGCGGTGGTGGTCATGCGACAGACTCCGTTCGCGAGATGGGAGAGAGAGCGAACGAGGGCCATTGTGCGACAGGGAGTCTCGGCCCGCAAGGGCCACGGATGCGAGCGATCACACTTGCAACCTTGGCGGGCCAGCTTCGTCTGGAGTTGGCTCAGCAGTCACACGAACCGCCCAGTTGCATACCGGTCTGGCATTCCACCGACGGCTTCGACAGCCGCACCGCCGCGTCGTCCACATTCTGGACCCAGTCGGTGGGAACGTAGTGGTGCTGGTCGTCGGTACTCTCTTTCCGCGTCAGCTTAATCTGATCCCCTTCCAGCCGGTCTACGACCCCGATCATCACGCCATCGCTAGCGTAAACCGGGAGATGTGGGCGGATACCTCCGCCCAACCCGGTGTGCTCCTGCACGAAATCCTTCACTTTCTCCACGTTGTCGCTGAGTCGGTTCTTCACGGTCATGAGCGGTTTCCCCTGATGTAATGGACAACGGAAAACGTCCGCCGGGGGAGTGAAGGATGCATCCGAGATGCCGAGGGGGGGTCAGAGCATAGCGAAATTCTTCAGCAACACTTTGCCCACCGCCTGACTTTTCTCCGGGTGGAACTGGGTGCCGAACACGTTCCCGCGCCACACGGCAGCGGCGAACGGCTCCGGATAGTCGGCTTCCGCCGACACTAGACTAGCGGCGGTCACTTCGGGGTAGTAGCTGTGGACAAAGTAAAAAGCCGGCTCGGGCGGAAGGCCGGCGAACAGTGGGCAGTCGGAGTGGGTGAGTCTGAGGGCGTTCCACCCCATGTGCGGCACCTTGTACCCCGGCACTCGGTTGAAACGCACCACCTCGCCGGGGAGCAGGTCCAACCCGGCATGGAAGCCATCCTCCGTACTTCGAGTGAACAGCAACTGGTAGCCGAGGCAGATACCGAGAAAGGGCAGGCCGTCGTCGATGTGGTGGATGACGGCGTCCGCCAGCCCAGTTTCGCGGAGCCTGGCGATGGCATCGCGGAATGCCCCTACACCGGGAAGAACCAACTTTGTGGCGTTGCCCACGCGCTCGGGATCGGCGGAGATATCCGCGGCGGTTCCGACCGCCTCGAACGCCTTCTGCACGCTCCGCAAGTTGCCCATGCCATAGTCAACAATGACGATATCAGCCGCCATGACGCCCCTCACGACTGAAACTGATGAGACACCGATCCGTGTGTTGCAACCGACCCGGAGCGGATTCAGTTCGCCTCCCCTCTCCTAGGCCACCGGCTTCCTTCGCAGTAACAACCCAGCGATGAGTAAACCGAACAAGCTCAGACCACCCAGAACGGCCATCATCAGCCCGTCGAAGAACACCGCCCGTACCAGTTCGCCCAGCCACGGCCAGCCAAACCAGCACGTCACGACGCCCGCCGCCAGCCACGGCCCGAAGGCCAGACTGTTGTCGAACGGCCGACGACGGACCATCGCCCACAGGAACTTAGGGATGATGCCGAGCAACCCCAGGCACGCCGCCACTGGCAGTGCCAGGGCGATCACCTGCCAGCCGAGGAATGCCCCGCTCATCATCAGCAAGTCGGCGTCGCCGATGCCGAGTGCTTCCCGACCCATGGCGAACTCGAACACGGTCTTGATCGCCCGCCCGATCGTCATGCCGACCGCCGCCCCGATCAGGCTGGTCAGCAACCCGAGTTGCGGGCTACCCGCCGGCGCCCAACCCGGCAGCGGCCCCCAAAATGGCCAGTGAGCCACGCCCAGGGGGAGGGGTGGGCCAAGCGCCCAGTTCTGAGGGTCGATGGAACCGACCGGGTTCGGCCACGGCCAAGGGCAAGCCGTCGAGACGACCAACCCGACGAGGGTGCCTGTGTAGGTAATACCAAGCGGAATGATGCGGTGTTTGCCGTCGATGACGGCCGATGCGATGAGTGCCGCGAGCAGGAAACAGTGGGCCGATGCGACCACAATCCCTTGTAACAACCCCGCCCCCGGTTGCCAGAGCGAGAACCGTAGGCCTGGCCGGTAGAGCCACTCGCCGCGGCCCCAGGGTGCATCTTGCATCGGCAATACAGCCTCCACCACAAACACTATCGCAAACGCAAGGCCAGTAAACAGTTCCACCCAAAGATACCGGGCCGAAAACGTCGCCCCGCACCGCCGACACTGCCCCCGCAAACGCAAGTATCCGAGGATCGGCACGTTGTCGAGCCAACGAATCGGGCGGAAGCAGGCGAAGCAGCGTGAACTCGGCCAGACGACGCTCTTGTCGTAGGGCATGCGGGCGACAAGAACGTTCAGAAAACTGCCCACCATCAGCCCGAGGACGAACGCCACCCCAGTGAGGAACAGATACGGTGTCAGGGAGAGCAGGTCCATCGGTCGGCTCAGGTAGAACCGTGAACGCAGTGACCAGGTGGCGTACCATCCACCTGGTCACTGCGTTCACGATTCCATTTACCCAAGATATCGCTCGCCACCTCCTCCGGCGACCGTGTCGCATCGACCACCGTGTGCGCTGTCGCCGCGTACAGTGGTTCTCGCGCCGCGAGCAGTGCCTTCACCTCCTGAAAGCCCCCCTCCGCGAGGTTCGGACGACGCTGTGCGGTGGTCGGGTCGGTGCTAATGCGATTCCAGAGCAACTCGGCCGACGCCTGCAACCAAACAACGAACCCGGTAGCCCGAAGCAACTCGCGGTTCGTTGGCCGAAGGATCGCTCCGCCACCGGTGGCAACAATCGTTGGCGGGCCGCTTGCCAACTTCCGCAGAGTGGCCGACTCACGATCGCGGAACCCGTCCTCTCCCTCGATGGTGAAAAGGTCGTGGATCGAGCAACCGGCGTCGGCTTCAAGCACGGCGTCGGCGTCGAGGAACGGACGGCCTGTGCGTGCCGCCAGCATCGCCCCAACGGACGACTTTCCGCAACCACGATAACCAATGAGATAACAATGATGCATTCGATCGAGTGCTCACGGAGATTGCCAGGCCAGTTGTTGTACCACCCATTCAGCGGACGTGCAGACCGGATCTCGATTTCGATCGACCACATACGGCGGATTCGCAAATCCCATGCAACCCATAATCCCGACTCACTTTGCGCGATTTGGGCAGCTTCATTCGAGTCTTGGCAACTTGATCCGACGCCGCTGATTCATACATTAAGGAGAGCCAAGTCAATTATCGCTCTCAGCCCGAACAGCCGCCACTCTCCGCGTGCTTACCGAGGTGTAACAGAATGGCATCGTTGAAGATGCGGCGGATCAACCTCACAGCCTCGGATGGGCAAAAACAACTCGCCAAGCTCCGCGACCAATTGCGTCACGAAGCAGACACCGCCACGCCGGCCAGCAAGAAGCTGTCTCAGTCGGTGTTCGGTGCTGCTCTTTCGCCGGCGGAGGCGGTCGCACGCATCTGCACCGACGTGAAGACGAAAGGCGTGGAGGCGGTGCTCAAGTACACCGAAGCCTTCGACAAGGTGAAACTAAAGGCCGATCAGATCCGGGTGCCGCTCGCGGAACTGGAGGCCGCCCATAAGGCGGCTGCCCCCGAGTTTCTGGAAACCATCCGCCGCGTGCGCTACAACATCGACTCCTTCCAGAGCGGGCTGTTGCAGCGAGACGCGGAGTTAAAGGTCAGTGGCAGCTACGAGTTGCAGGTCCGCTACCGCCCACTGAACCGCATTGGGGTCTATTGCCCCGGCGGCGCGGCCGCTTACCCGTCCACACTCCTTATGACCGTTTGCCCGGCTCAGGCCGCCGGGGTGGAGCAAATTGCGGTCGTGATGCCACCGAAGAACACCGGTGCCTACAGTCAGGATATGCTCGCCACCTGTTTCGAACTCGGCGTGACCGAGGTATATCGCGTTGGTGGGGCGCAGGCGGTGGCAGCGCTCGCCTATGGTGTGAGCGGCATGCCAGCGGTCGATATGATCGTCGGCCCTGGCAATCAGTACATCGCGCTTGCGAAGAAATTCGTATTCGGGCAAGTGGGCATCGACTGCCTGGCGGGCCAGAGCGAAGTAATCGTCGCGGCCGACGACTCCGCCCACCCGCACTACGTCGCCCTCGACCTGATCGCCCAGGCCGAGCACGCTCCCGGTTCGTCTGTCCTAGTAACGTGGTATGAACCACTTCTCGACGAAGTGAGCGCGGCGTTGGAAAAGCGGCTGGCCAAACTTGGCCGAGGCGACCTCGCACGCGACTGCCTGGAGCGGCTCGGGGCCATGATCCTCACCGCCGACAAGCATGAGGCGATCGACGTGATCAACGACCTCGCCCCGGAGCACCTCCACCTACAGATCCGCGACATCGACGCCTTCGCCGACGAGATCACCAACGCTGGTGCCATCTTTATGGGGCCGTTCACCCCGGTGGCCATCGGCGACTACGCCGCCGGCCCGAGCCATGTTTTGCCGACCGGCGGCACCGCGCGGTTCAGTAGCGGGCTGAGCGCCAACGACTTCCGCAAGCGGACGAGCGTGCTGCGTTTCACCCGCAGTGGGATGAAGGACATCGCACCAGACGTGGTATTGCTCGCCAACAAGGAAGGGCTGGTGGGTCACGCAGCGAGCATCGAGACGCGGGCCAACGACAACGGTCCGGCCGCCCGCCCCAAACCCAAACCCGAACGCGCCGGTACCACCCCGGCGCCGCTGAAGAAGTAGCCATTCTCAATCGAGGGCATTAGTGGAGTGCACCACCAGAGCCATCACGCCAAGATGTAGGCTGTAGGGAGCAGAAATCCTACTCTCAGGATGTGCCTTGTTTTTGGCGAGTTGGCTCTCGGCGGTTCGTCACCGAGTATCTGGTCATCGTCCTGTGCCCTCGGCGGTGAATCCCCTTATCTGGAAACACGTCGTGCGCCCGAACATCACCGGCATGGCCGGGTATACCCCCGGCGAACAACTCAACGCCCCGCACGTCGTCAAACTGAACACCAACGAGAACCCCTACCCGCCCAGCCCGAGGGTATTCGAGTCTCTACAGGCGGCTCTTACTGGCGATACACTCCGTAAGTATCCGCAACCGCTCGGTGACGACTTTCGCACCACCGCCGGACGGGTGCTTGGCGTGTCGCCTGATTCGATCCTCATCGGCAACGGGTCGGACGACGTCCTCACGATCCTGACACGGGCCTTCGTTCCCGAAGGCGGGGTGATCGCATCGCCCACACCCTCGTACTCCCTCTACAAGACACTCGCCGACATCCAGGGCGCGAAGTTCGTAACGGTGCCATTCACCGCCGACTGGACTCCTCCGACTCCGTGGCCGGTGAAAGGTGCCCACCTCACGTTCCTGCCTAACCCCAACTCGCCGAGCGGTACCGCTCTGCGGCCGGAGCAGGTGGTTCGGTTCGCCGCCGAGGTGAACGGCCCGCTCGTTCTCGACGAAGCCTACGCGGACTTCTGCGAATGGAACGGGCTGGATTTGGTTGGCAAAATCCCGAACCTGATCGTGACTCGTACTTTAAGCAAGTACTACGCACTGGCAGGGATTCGTTTCGGCTTCGCTGTGGCATCGCCGGAGCTGATTCGCCAATTGGTGAAGGTGAAGGACAGCTACAACTGCGACATGCTTAGCCTTACCGCCGCCACCGCCGCGATCGAAGATCAGGACTACTATGC
>JALOQR010000326.1 GCA_025459365.1 Fimbriiglobus sp. | reverse complement strand
AATAACCAAAAAGCTGCCACGGCGGATTATCATCGAGCGCTCGAACTCGACCCAGACATGGTGCCGGCTCGCCTCCGGGTGGCTGAGATGCTTCTCGAAGATAAGCAGGCTCCGGAAGCACTGCCCCACCTTGAACGATTGCTCAGCCAGGTGCCAGACGATCCACAGGTCCAGGCTCGGATGGGAATCTGCCAGTTTCTCCAGGGGAATGCACCTGAGGCCCGCAAACTGATGGAACGGGCGGTTGTCCACTTGCCCAACGATCCTGCCCTCCTGGTGACGCTTGCCAACCTCGACCTTCAAGAGGGGCGGGCGGTCGAAGCCGAGGCTCGCCTCCGGACGGTTCTTGCCGCCGACAATGCGGACACCGAAGCACTTTTCGTGCTTGTGTCAGCTCTGCAATTGCAGGGGCGGACAGACGAAGCCGCGACTACACTCGACGATTTCAACCGAAAACGGGAGATCGTCGATCGCATCAACGACTTGCTCAAGGACAAAGCAGATAATCCCGCCTCGTCGGCCGCCGAGTACGCCGAGATCGGCAACCTGTTTGCCAAGATCGGGCGCGACAAATTGTCCGTTTACTGGCTCGAACAGGCCCTGCAACGTGACGCTCGGTGCCAAACCGCCCATCGTGGGTTGGCCGAGCATTACGAACGGAAAGGGGATGCTGCCACGGCCGCGATTCACCGCCGACAACTGACAACTCCCGACCCAAAACCGGTCGGCTCTCCGGTTGAGAAGAAGCCATGATTCCACCTGTCAATCCTACGCGCAATCGGTCGGTAGGCCGGTTCGGAGTGATTGCTGTTGTTGCCATGACGGTCGGCTTGGTCCTGTTCGGATGCGGACCCAAGCCGCCGCCTGAAAATGCCTCCGGTGGCGGGGGCACTCCGGTCATCTCATCTTCGGCCTCCTCACCCGATGCCCGACTCGTCGGCCCCGATGTCTTTGCCGACGTGACCGCTGCGTCGGGGATCGACTTCACCTACCGCAACGGCGAGGATGCTGGTCACCTCTCCATTCTCGAATCTCTCGGCGGTGGCTTGGCGGTTCTGGACTACGACGGCGACGGTCGCCTGGATCTATTCGTGCCAGGCGGTGGATACTACGGTGGCCCCGACAAGAAGCAGATTTTCGGGCACCCCTGCAAGTTGTACCGCAACGAAGGTGGGTGCAAGTTCCGAGACGTGACCGAGGAAACTGGACTCTCTTCGCCTGCGGGCGGTTGGTTCTACACGCACGGTGCGACAGTGGGGGACTACGACCGGGACGGCTGGCCCGACCTTCTGGTGACAGGATGGGGACGGGTCGCCCTCTTTCACAATGTGCCCGATGGCAAAGGTGGTCGTCGGATGGCCGATGTGACGGCAGCGGCCGGGCTAGGTAGTGGCGTCACCTGGGCCACGAGCGCCGCGTGGGCCGATCTGGACGGAGACGGCTTCCCCGACCTTTTTCTGTGCCAGTACGTCGATTGGTCATTCGCCAACAACCCCGATTGCAACTACGACGGCAAAACGCCCGACGTCTGCCCGCCCAAGAAGTTCCGCGGCCTGACCTGCAAGGTGTTCCAGAATACCGGGAACGGTAAGTTCACCGACGTCAGCGATACGGCTGGTGTGGTGAAGGGCACAGATCTGGAGGGTAAGTCTCTTGGGGTGGTGGTGGTCGATGTCAACCAGGACGGTAGGCCGGATGTGTACGTTGCCAATGACACGGTGGCCAACCACTTCTACGTGAACAAGTCTGAAAAGGGAAAGATCGCCCTCGTCGAGCAGGGTCGGGCAGTTGGTGTGGCTCTCGATGGCGGGGGTAAACCGAATGGAAGCATGGGTGTTGATGCGGGCGATCCGGAGGGGACCGGCAAGCCGGTGGTGCTCGTGACGAACTACGAGAACGAGAATCACGCCTTCTATCGCAATATCTCCACGCGTGAGCGGGTCTCGTTCCTTTACGCCACCGAATCGACCGGGCTAGGTTCGATCGGTCAGAAGTTCGTCGGCTGGGGGACCGGCTTCCACGACTTCGACCACGACGGGTGGGAAGACGTCTTCATCGCCAACGGGCACGCCATTCGATACCCGACCGGGGCGAGCCGGCACCAGCGGCCGATCCTGTTCTTCAACCGCGGCGGAGGTAAGTTTGTGGAGGTGAGCGGCCGTGGCGGACCCTACTTCCAAAACCAGCGGCTGAGCCGTGGAGTTGCTTTCGCCGACTTCGACAACGATGGCCACACCGACGTGGCCATTATCCACACGAATCAGCCAGTGACCCTTCTGCGGAATGTCCTCCCCACTCCAGAGCACAACTGGGTAGGGGTGTCTCTGTTCGGTGAAGGCAACCGCGATGTGGTCGGGGCAAGGGTGCAGGTGGAGGTGAAAGGACGCACCCAGACGCGGTTCGCGAAAGGGGGCAGCAGTTACGCATCCAGTCCGGACCGCCGAATGATCTTCGGACTGGGTACGGCGGCCAAGATCGACAAGTTGAGCGTCATCTGGCCCGATGGCACTCGTCGTGACTGGCAAGACGTACCCCTCAACCAGTACCACCGCATCCGGCAGGGGAGCGAGCAACTGTCCGAAAAATAACTGTCGATGGAGACCGCGGTGGTTGGATGACAAGCGATTCAGGGCGATTCGTCAGTGCTCTGTGGCACTGACGATGAGCCGGGAACGACTTCGGAATCGATGGTCGGTGAAGGCGCTTGACATGACCGCCAGGTCATCCGAAACTCACTTCCGTCGGCCCCTCCAGCATCAGAACAACTGCGTTCTGGGGCGATCGCGGGCTGTCACCTCTCCCCCGTTGTGCGTGCATGTCGAGTCAAACACCTACCAAACCTCCGCCCCGCCGGCGGTGGGGCTTGCCCGCCGTCCTCGGTGGCATCATCCTCATCGGATTCGTCGGACTCGCCGTATTCGTGTGGGATGCTCTCCGCCCACGGGTAGAGGGTCGGACGGTTGATCAGCTTCGGGCTGAACTACTTTCGCCTGATCCTGTCGCCCGCCGCCATGCGGCCAGCGATCTGGGGCGGCTCAATTCTGCTGCGGCGAATGCCGTGCCGCAACTGTCCGCCGCACTCCGCGACTCAGACGCCGGAGTACGTGCCGCCGCGGCCGAGGCTTTAGGCAAGCTGTCGCCTGCGTCCGAGGGGGCGATTGGGGGGCTGACCGATGCGATTGCCGACCCCGACCCGTGGGTGCGGATGAACGCCGCACTCGCCTTGCTGCGGCTCAAGGAGAAGTCTCGGCCCGCCATTCCGGCTTTGGTCGCTGCTGCTCGCGATGAGCAGAACGACATCGATCTGGACGTCTTCCACCATACCGTTCGCGAGGTCGCTGTACTGGCGCTTGGTGAAGCGGCTGCCGGGAGTGCTGACGCCGTTCCCACTTTCACAATGCTCCTGGACCAGCCAGCATCTGATGGGCTTCGAAGGTGTACTGCCATTGGTTTAGGGTTGGCGGAGAAACACGCCCGCCCAACTGCTGCCAAGTTGCGCCGCCTTTTGACCGACCCCAACGAGGATGTACGGCTGGCTGCGGCCGACGCCCTGGGCCGTATCGGCGTCCCCCGCGATGGCGAGGTGGCGCATGCTGAATTCGACAACCTGGAACTAGCGGAGTCCGAACGGGCACGGCTGTGGGAAATCGAACACCGGGTGAATGTGCTGAACAAGTATGGCCTGGGGCCACTCGCCGTGGCGATCAAGGCGGGAGATGAACCGTCGGTGACCAGAATCCTGTCCTCGACTTTTGTCGGCACCGAGCCAACCAAAACTGCGGGGCGGAAGACGGACGGATACGCCACTGTCGATCGTCGGGTGGCGGGTGGCACCCCGGATCCCCTCAGCCGTGAGGGGTTCGCCGCCCGATTACTGGAATGGCGTCAACTGTTTGCTCCGGCCCCCAGTGTGTCACTCGCCACCGCGACTCTGAGTGCGAAAGACGAAGCCCAGGTGAAGGGTGGTTGGGTGGGAGATGTTTTGGTGCGGTTGGTCGGATCGACGGCGGACGGTGGGCTGGCAGAGGTGACTGCGACGGTGCGGGTGGAGGTGTCGGCGGTCACTGAAGAGGCGTTATCAGGTGCGGGATGGCTGAGCGCGGGGCACATCCGCAAGGTGGCCATCGCCCGTTCGCCCGGCCCGATGTTCGTCGATGTGGCCGCCGCCCGTGGGCTGAACACCAAGCTCCACGACAACTGGACTGAACCCCCTCCGGTCGGCGATGGCCCGCCTCCCGTCATCACCAGTGGCGGGGTGTATGTCTGCGACTTCAACCTCGATGGTTTCCTCGACCTACTCGTGGTCGATCTGCGGCAGGTATCGCTCTACCGTGGAAAGGCCGGCGGTGGGTTCGACGAGGTCACCGCGGCAGTTGGTCTGTCGACCATCGGCACGGCCGCCGCTGCCTGCTGGGCCGATCTGGATGGTGACGGCTGGCCCGATTTGCTGCTCGGTGCCGGGGTCTTCCGGAACATCGATGGCCGTGCATTCGAGGAAGTGACTGCTCGCAGCAACCTCCGCCAGTTGGCAGGACTTTCGGCGATCATTCCTGCCGACTTCGACCGCGATGGCAAACTCGACCTGTACCTGACCCGTACCAGCCCGCCAGGCAACCAGTCGTGGCTAAATGGAACGGGTAACGGCGGACAGGGCAACCGCCTGCTCCGTAACCTGGGAGATTGGCGATTCGAAGACGTGACCTCTCGGTCCGGTACCCACGGTGGATACAAATCCTCGTTTACTGCAGCCTGGCTAGACGCCGATGGTGATGGCTGGCCCGATCTCCATGTGCCCAATGAGTTCGGCGATGGCAATCTGTTGATGAACCAAAAGGACGGCACCTTCAGGCCCACCCGCCTCGCTGAGCACACGGCTGACTTCGGAACCATGGGCCTGGCCGCGGGTGATTTGGACAACGACGGGAAAGTGGATCTGTACTGTGCCAATATGTACTCGAAGGCTGGCACGCGGGTGATCGGCAACCTGAAGCCCGGCACCTATCCGCCGATGGTGATGGCCAAGTTGCGGCGGTTCGTGGCGGGG
>JALOQR010000060.1 GCA_025459365.1 Fimbriiglobus sp. | reverse complement strand
TGGCCCAGGTGCCTAATCATGCCTTGACTGCTTGCGCCGAGACTTCAGGACCGTCGAACGGGTTCGGCGACAGGTCGAGTTCGGCCGGATTGCAACACGGGCGGCAGACGCACGGTGACAGGTACATCTCGGTATTGGCAGTATCGCCGTTTTCAGCACCAACTTGGCGTTCACCAACTTCGGTGTGCCGCCCATGTACTCGATTTCGCCGGTGGAGATAGGGTCCTGAGCGCCGTGTGTCCACACGACCTTCGGCTGAGTGCGGTCGAACGTCTCCTTTGCCCCGCTCAGGAACAGGTCGCCGTTCCCTCAGCAGACCCGCAGGGACCGTTCAACCGCCTGGCCCAGCATCGCTCATCCAAACGCCCTGCGAGTCTGGCGGGCCGAAACGAACCGCGGCACTTAACTTAAATCGGATGGAATTGGGCGGCGGGCAACATCGCGATGGCTGTCCGTTGGTGGTGAGTCCCGCCGTACTTTCGCACTGTCGGAGCCGTTGATGCCGGTTACGGAACCGATCGCCGTTGTGGGTCTGGCTGTCCGCTTTCCAGGAAGTGGCCCCGACCTCGACCTCTTCTGGCGGAACGTGGCGACTGCCACCGATTGCTCCCGCGAGGTGCCGCCTGACCGGTGGGTGCTTCCCCCCGCGAGGTGCATCGACCCCCGACCGGCCCGCCCCGACTCAGTACCGCATGCTCGTGGCTACTTCCTCGACGACTTCACCCCCGACCTCACCGGGTTGGATGTCTCGGCCGAACTGGTGCGGCAACTGGATCCGCTGTTCCACCTTGTGCTGGATGTTGGTGGTCGGGCGTGGCGCACTGCCAACACACACCACCTCGACCGTCGCAAGGCCGGCGTGATCCTCGGAAACATTTGCCTCCCTACCGAGAAAGCGAACGCCCTCGCACGCAAGTACCTGGGGGGCGAAACCAACGCCGTTCACCCCCTCAATCGCTACGTCGCCGGGCTTCCCGCCGGGTTGCTGGCGAAGGCGCTCGGGCTGGGCGGCGGGGCGTTCACGCTGGATGCCGCCTGTGCGAGCAGCCTGTATGCGGTGAAACTGGCGTGCGACGAATTGCAGAGCGGTCGGGCCGATGTCATGCTCGCCGGCGGGCTGAACCGGGCCGACAGTCAGTACACGTCGATGGGGTTCGCTCAGTTGCGGGCGCTCTCCCCGAGCGGGCGGTGCTCGCCGTTCGACAAGGCCTCCGACGGCTTGATGGTGGGCGAGGGGGCCGGGATCTTCGTGCTGAAGCGATTGAGCGATGCCGAGCGGGATGGCGACACCATTCACGGCGTGTTGAGCGGCTGGGGGCTGAGTAACGATTTGGCCGGCAACCTGCTCGCACCGGCGAAAGAAGGGCAACTGCGGGCCATGCGGGCCGCCTACACGATGGCCGGTTGGGAGCCGAACAGCGTTGGGCTGATCGAGTGCCACGCCACGGGTACGCCGGTCGGCGATGCCGTCGAGTTCGACAGCCTGCGGGCGCTGTGGGGAGGGGCGGCCGGCCGGGCGGTGATCGGATCGGTGAAATCAACCGTTGGCCACCTCCTCACCGGAGCCGGAGCGGCAGCGCTGGCGAAGGTGTTGCTCGCGATCAAACACCGCATGTTGCCGCCGCAAGCGAATTTCAGCGAGCCGAACCCGGTACTGAAGTACGCCGATGGCCCGCTCCGGGTGCTGAGCAAGGCCGAGCCGTGGGAGGCGGCAACGCGGCGGCGGGCAGCGGTGAGCGGCTTTGGCTTCGGTGGGGTGAACGCACACCTGCTGGTGGAGGAGTACGCCGGGGCGAGTGTTGAACGCCGACCGACCGTGAAGTTCCCGGCCAGCGAACCGATCGCGGTGGTGGGGCTGGCCGCGCGGGTCGGCCCGTGGGGCACGACAGAAGATTTCCGTGCGATGGCCCTCGGCGGTGGGGTGCGACACGAACCAAAGTCGAAGGCGAACGGCTGGAGTCGCGTCGGCGAGGCCTGCCCACCGGGGCACTTCATCGACGAACTGACGGTGCCACTCGACCGCTTCCGCATCCCGCCAAAAGAACTGGAGGAATTGCTCCCGCAGCAGGTGTTGATGCTACAAACGGCCGCCGACGCGATGGCCGATGCGAAGGCCACCGGCGGCGAGCGCTGCGGCGTGTTCGTGGGCCTGGGGTTGGATCTGAACACGACCAACTACCATGTGCGGTGGTCGGGGCAGACAGACATTCCGCCCCTCACCGCCGATCGCACGATGGGGGCACTCGGCAGCATCGCCGCGAGCCGTATCGCGCGGCTGTTCGGCTGCGGCGGGCCGAGTTTCACCTGCTGTAGTGAGGAGTCGTCGTCCGGTACGGCGGTGCAACTGGCCGTGCGAGCACTGCGACTGGGGGATGTCGATCACGCACTCGTCGGCGGTGTGGACCTGACCGGCGACCCGCGCCAACTCCTGAGCACGACGGAGTTAACCGGCGAACGCACCTTCGCCGATGCCGCCGCCGCACTGGTGCTGAAGCGATTGAGCGATGCGGAGCGAGACGGCGACCGGGTGTACGCCGTGATCCGTGGAGTGGGAGCGGCAAGCGGTGGTTCCCCGGAGGTCGATCGGGGCGTGTACGCGACCAGTTTTGTGCGAGCTTGTGCCGACGCCGTGCTCAACCCCGATGGACTAGATCTTCTTGAAACAGCCGGTGGCGGGAGTGGGGAGCGGGAGGCAATCGAGGCGATTCTCGCCAATCGCGATCGCCCCGAACCGCTGGTGGTGTCGTCGCCGCAAGCTCGCCTGGGCTACACCGGGTTCGCCGGCGGGGCGGTGGCGCTGGTGCGAGCCTGCCTGGCCCTGCACACACGCATTCTGCCGCCGACCGACCGAGACAGTTCCATCCCTTCGCCACGCGACGCCATCGATCTGTCGTCCGCGGCGCGGTTCTGGTTAGCCGACCTCGACTCGCTCCGTCGGGCTGCGGTGGCCACCGCTGGTGCCGACGGTAGCGTCGTTCATGTGGTGTTGGAAGAACACGCTGCCACGCCGAGTGGGATTCCGCAACCGTTGGGCGATCGCCCCGAAGCGATGTTCGCGGTCGATGCCGAGACACCGGCCGAGTTGCACTCGGCTCTCCTCCGGTTGAGGGCGTTCGCCGAACAGGGTACCGGTCGGCCGGTCGAACGGTTGGCCCGCGAGTGGTTGCATGGCCAGGCGTTGAACAGCGGACACAAACTTGGGGCAGCGGTGGTGGCCCGTAGCGGCGCGGAACTTGCCGAACTGGCCGACGCCGCCGTGGCGAGACTCGCCGGCGGTGGTCCGCTGCCACCCGGTGTGCGGGATCGTGTGTTCGTGTCGCTCGCTCCGCTCGGGCAGGCCGCGAAGATCGCATTCGTCTTCCCTGGCTCGGGCAATCAGTTCGCCGGCATGGGCCGCGGCCTCGGTATCCATTTCCCACAAGTGTTGCACCGCCAGCAAGCTGAAAACCGCCGGCTCCGGAGTCAGTACGCGCCGGAACTCTTTTGGGCCGATTCTGTCCCGCAGCGGGCTACCGCCAGCCACTTTTTGTTCGGCCAGGTGACGCTTGGCACCCTCGTGAGTGACACCCTGGTGTCGCTGGGGTTGCGGCCTTCGGCGATGGTCGGGAAAAGCCTGGGGGAGAGCGCCGGGCTATTTGGCCTGCGAGTCTGGGCCGACCGAGACGAAATGCTGGAGCGGATTGAGCGGTCTACGCTGTTCGGTTCGGATCTTGGCCCCCCCTACAACTCGGCTCGCCGGCACTGGGGTATCGACGAAGATGCACCGTTCGATTGGGTGACGGGCGTCGTCGCGGCGTCGGCCGAGGTGGTTCGGCACGCCATCTCTCCTGGCTCACGGGCCTTCGTGCTGATCGTGAACACACCAGCCGAGTGCGTGATCGGGGGAGAGCGAAGCGACGTGGAGGCGGTGACGACCGCCGTCGGCAAGCCATTCGTGCCATTGTCGGGTGTGACTCTCGCCCACTGCGAGGCTGGCCGGCCCGTCGAGCAACCTTACCGCGAACTACACACGCTCCCCGTGACTGCCCCACCGGGTTTGACGGTCTACAGCGGTGCCCGCGGCGAACCATATCCGCTCACGAGTGCGAACGCGGCCGACAGCATCACCGCTGGCCTGCTCCACGTCATCGATTTCCCGAAGGTGGTCGAAACGGCTTACCGTGATGGGGTGCGGGCGTTTATTGAGGTCGGGCCGGGGAACAGTTGCACACGGATGATCGGGGCGATCCTGGGCGACCGCCCACACCTCGCACGATCTGCCTGTGCGGCCAGAACCGACGAGCTCAGCCAGATTCTCCGGGTGCTCGCGGCCTGCCACGCTGAACGCTTGCCGCTCGATGTGGCGACGCTCGACCCGCCGCCGACCGTGGTGGCCGCTGACCGATCGTTGTCCGTCACGATCCCGGTCGGCTTACCAACCGCTGCCGTGCCGGGCCACCGGCCGACGTTGCCCCCGGTGGCCGATACTTCGGCACCCGTGAAACAGCCAGATTTCGGGCCGCTCGTGGCGGCCACGGCCCGCACCTCGGCCCTGACGGCCGAAGCACACGGCGTATTCCTTCGGTTTCAACAGACCAGTCAGCCAGTCGCGACGGAGGCGGTGAACGTGCAAAACGAGATCATCCGGCGGTTGCTAGGAGAGGACGACGAACTGGCTCCCGTCGAGGCTCCCCTCGTAGTGGCCCCACCTGAAAGGCAGCCACAAGGGGCAATCCTACCCGACATCACCGCCGTCCCCCGCTCGCTCACCTTCGAGCAATGCACCGAGTTCGCCGTTGGCAAGATCGGTGCGGTTCTCGGTTCACTGTTCGCGGAAGTCGATTCGTACCCCACTCGTGTGCGGTTGCCCGAAGGGCCACTCATGCTGGTGGACCGCGTGCTGAGCATCGAGGGGGAGCCGAAGTCGATGCAGTCGGGCCGGGTGGTCACGGACCACACCGTTCACGCCGAACGCTGGTACCTCGACAACGGCCGTTGCCCCACGAGTGTGACCGTTGAGGCGGGGCAGGCCGACCTGTTCCTCTCCGGCTTCCTCGGCATCGATTTCCAGACGAAAGGGCTGGCGGTCTATCGGTTGCTTGATGCCGTGGTCACGTTCCATCGTGGTCTGCCCGCAGTCGGCGAGCGAATCGAGTACGACATCCACATCGACGAATTCTTCCAGCAGGGCGATTCTTGGCTTTTCCGCTTCCGCTTCGAGGGGACGGTGAACGGCCAACCACTCCTCAGCATGAAGAACGGCGTCGCGGGGTTCTTCACCGCGGCGGCGCTGGCAGCCGGGCAGGGGATCGTTCACACCAAACTCGACAAGCAGCCCATGCCGGGCAAGAAGCCAGGCGACTGGCGGTCACTCGCCCCATTCGACGCACCCTGCAGCCTGGACGCCGAACAGGTGAACGCGCTGCACCGTGGCGACCTCGTCGCCGCGTTCGGCCCGACGTTCACTGACACCGGGTTGTCACACCCGATGAAGTTGCCGAGTGGAATGTTGAAACTGGTCAGCCGCGTGCCGCTGCTCGACCCGGCGGGCGGTCGGTTCGGGCTGGGGTTCGTACGGGCGGAGTACGACATCCGGCCGAAGGAGTGGTTCATCGAGTGCCACTTCGTGGACGACAAGGTGATGCCCGGTACGCTCATGTACGAGTGCTGCCTGCACACCCTTCGCACCCTCCTCATGCGGATGGGTTGGGTGGGCGAGGAGGGGCAGGTGACGTGCGAGCCGGTGCCCGGCGTGCAGAGCCGGCTGAAGTGCCGCGGGCAGGTGCTCGACACGACGAAACTCGTCACCTACGAGGTGAGCGTCAAAGAACTCGGTTACGGGCCGGAGCCGTTCTGCGTGGCCGACGCCCTCATGTTCGCTGATGGTAAGCCGATCGTGGAGATTGGTAACCTGTCGCTTCGCATGTCGGGCATCACCCGTTCAGATGTGGAAGCGATCTGGGAGCGGCGGGTATCGGGTATGGGGTCTGGGGTATCACACCACGAGGAAGTGCACCCGGTTCCACCTGGCACTCTGGCTCCGATCGAGTCTCTCACACCCCAAACTGCAAACCCCAAACCCCGACAGTACGACACCGCTTCCATCCGGGCCTACTCCAACGGCAACCCATCCGAGGCGTTCGGTGAGCCGTATCGCGTGTTCGACCGCGATCGTGTTCTTGCTCGCCTGCCCGGTCCGCCGTACCAGTTCCTCGATCGCGTGTCGTCGGTGACGGGGGAACCGTTCGTACTCAAGGAAGGGGCGGCCTGCACGGCCGAGTACGCCGTTCCACCGGGCGAGTGGTACTTCGAGGCGAACCGCTGTGCCCGCATGCCGTTCAGCGTGCTGCTGGAAATCGCCTTGCAGCCGTGCGGGTGGCTCGCGGCGTATTGCGGAAGCGCACTCACCAGCGACACCGACCTGTCGTTCCGCAACCTGGGCGGGAAGGCGACGCAGTTCGAGGCGGTTGGTCCGGGCGTCGGCACGCTGACGACGAACGTGACCATGACCAAAGTGGCCAAGTCGGGCGGGATGATCATCCAGCACTACGACATGCTCGTGACAGCCGGCGGACGGAAGGTGTATGAGGGCACGACCTACTTCGGCTTCTTCGGCAAAGAAGCCCTGAAAAATCAGATCGGCATGCCCCAGGCGAAGGTGCCTTTCCTGGACGACGACCAAAAGGCCTTCGCCGACCGCGGCGAACTACCGCACGATCCGCCATTCCCCGCTCCGATGTTGCGGATGGTCGATCACATCGATGGTTACCTCCCCCGCGGCGGAAAGAAAGGCCTCGGCTTGATTCAGGGCCGCATCGCGGTCGATCCCTCGTTCTGGTTCTTCAAGGCCCACTTCTACCAGGACCCCGTCTGGCCGGGATCGCTCGGCCTGGAATCGTTCTTGCAGTTGCTCAAGTACGTCGCGTGGAAGCGATGGAAGAAAGAGTCTCGGGGCGGCTGGCAGTCGGTGGCGATCGGCCGCGAACACGCCTGGACCTACCGCGGGCAGGTGGTGCCGACCGACCGCGAAGTAACAGTGGTACTCGAAGTCACCGCCGTGGATGACACCCTCCGCACCCTCACCGCCGATGGCTTTCTCACGGTCGATGGCCGCATCATCTACCAGATGCAGGACTTCACCCTAGAGTAAAGCTTCCCGGCGAACCCCGGCAGTCACCGATGCGCTACAACCGCGTGTTCCTCGAATCGATCGGCTACGAACTCGCTCCGGTGGTGGTGTCCACCCGCGAGCTCGAAGGCCGACTCACACCGTTTCTGGCCGCTCACGGTTTCCCCCCGCCGCGGCTGGATCTGCTCACCGGCATCAATGAACGCCGCTGGTGGGAACCAAACGACCGCCTCTCCCGCGGGGCCACTGCCGCCGCCAAGAACGCCCTCGCCAAGTCGAACGTCGATCCGCGGGACATCGGCACCGTTATCTACGCCGGTGTGTGCCGCGAGCAGTACGAGCCGGCCACAGCGTGTGCGGTCGCCGATAACCTCGGCGTGAAACCGCAAACGGTGCTCGACATCAGCAACGCCTGCCTCGGCGTACTCAACGGCATTGTGCAGGTGGCCAACCAGATCGAACTCGGGCAGACGAAAGCCGGCTTGGTGGTGAGTTGCGAGAGCGCCCGCGAAATCAACGACGCCACCATCGACAAGCTCAACACCATCGCTTCGAGCATTTCGCGGCAAGAGGCGGAAACGCTGTACCGCGAGTGCCTCGCCACGCTCACCGGCGGCAGCGGGGCGGTGGCGGTGGTGGTGACCAGCCCGGAGGTGAGCCGAGATCACCGCCGGCGGCTGATCGGGGGCAACAGCATGAGTGCCCCAGAGCACAACGGGTTGTGCAGTTGGGGCGTGCAATCGGTGCAGGAGACGGCCCTCGGGCGGATGCTGCGAAAGGGTGTGCCGGGGGCGGTCGGGGCCGTGCTTGGCCAGCGGGCGGCGAACGTGATGGAATGGGGCATCGACCTCGGGCTGGGCACCCTCGGCCACGGGGCGAAGACGCTCGACGACGGCCTGAAGCACGTCAAGCTACCGTTCATGAAGACGCACGCTGGCGAGGTACTCCGCAACGGCGTTGAACTGGCCCGGCGGAACTGGCAGGCGTTCCTCGAACGCCTCGGCCTGACCACCGGCCAGATCGATAAAGTGATCTGCCATCAGGTCGGGTCGGCGAACAAGGACGCGGTGTTGAAGAGCCTGGGCATCGACCACGCCAAGGACTTCAGCACCTACGAGTTCCTCGGCAACATCGGCACAGTGAGTTTGCCCCTGACGGCGGCGGTGGCGGAGGAGCGGGAGTTCCTGCGGCCCGGCGACCGCGTGGGCTGGCTCGGCATCGGCAGCGGCCTGAACTGCATGATGCTCGGCGTGGAGTGGTAGGACGGTTTCGCCCCGAAGGGGCCGACGGATGTAGATGTAGCCCAGGGCGGAAGCCCTGGGTGTGGAATGTACACAACCACCCGCCCCGAAGGGGCCGGCGTCCGTCGGCCCCTTCGGGGCGTATTGTTTCTCGGAATGCTCACCCAGGGCTTCCGCCCTGGCCTACATCCGTCGGCCCCTTCGGGGCGGCGGAGGAACCTCATCGGTGGCTTGCCCTTCGCTCGGGCGTCGGGCGGACAGGTTTTGGCTTCCTCGTGATCGGTTCGTCAATGTCCACACCTCGCCGAATGATCACTCGCATGCCTCCGAGCCCGCCGTTCGACGATCCGGATGTTCGGCGGCTCTACCCATTCAGCGACCCTGACGGGAAGGTGAATACGTTCTTCCGCCCCGACCTGACCGGCCGCGTTCACCTGAAGATGAACTACCTCGACGAAGGCTCCGGCGAGCCAGTCGTCATGGTTCACGGCAACCCGACGTGGAGCTTCTACTTTCGCAATCTGGTTCACGCCCTGCGGCCGAACTTTCGCTGCATCGTGCCGGATCACATCGGCATGGGGCTGTCCGACAAGCCGCCGGCATCGCTCTACCCGTACTCACTGAAGGCTCGCATCGACGACCTGGAAGCGCTACTCGACTCCCTTGGCATCACGCAAAACATCACGCTCGTCATGCAAGACTGGGGCGGCATGATCGGCATGGGATACGCCGCCCGGCATCCGGAGCGGATCAAGCGGATCATCGCCACCAACACCGGCTGCACCCGATTGCCAAAGAGTAAACCGCTCCCGCCGTCGTTGTGGGTGGGGCGGAACACAGCCTTCGGTGCGTGGCTGATCCTGAAGCGGAACTACTTCTGCCGGAAGGCGGCCGAGTGGTGCGTGAAGCGGAAGCCTCTGCCGGCCGATGTGCGGCGGATGTACCTGATGCCCTACGACACACCGGCGAACCGCGTGGCCGTGCTCAAGTTCGTGCAAACCATCCCGCTGAAGCCGAGCGATGAGGGGTACGACATCGTGACCGGCGTGGAGGCGAGCGCGGCGAAGTTCGCCAGTGTGCCCACGCTACTGCTCTGGGGGATGAAGGACTTCGTGTTCGACAAACACTTCCTGGCCGAGTGGCAGCGGTTGTTCCCGCACGCTGACACACACACCTGGCCCGACTGCGGGCACTACCTGCTGGAAGACGCGGCCGACGAGGTGATCGAGAAAGTCAAGGCATTCCTCGGCGAGCGCTCCACGCCCACATCGGGCTGATTCTGCATCACGCAGGTTGAAATCGCCTTGACCAGGAGCGGCGTGACGCCTAAAAATTTAGGTGTCACGCCGCTGAGGTCTTCCGTGGACGATCTCCCCACCCCCACTCCTCGGGAGTTGGAAATCCTGAAGGTGCTGTGGGAGCATGGCCCGCAGTCGGTCGCCGGCGTCCACCGCCTGCTCATCACGGCCGATGGAAAGCGGCCGGCGGTGAACACCGTGCAAACGCTCCTGCGAATCATGGAGACGAAACGACTGGTCGGGCACACCGCCGACGGCCGCACCTTCATCTACGTCGCCGAGTTCAGCAAGGAACAATCGGCTTCGCGGTTCCTCGACCGGGTGTTTGACGGGGCGGCGTCGCAACTGGTGCTCAGCCTGCTGAAAGCCGAGAAGATTTCGCCGGAAGAACTGGAGCAGATGCGGGCACTCATTCAGCAGGCCCAACGGAACGGCTAGTGCGTTCGGTCCCCGTGCGGAGGCGACCAGTGGACACGTTCTGGGTGGCAGCGGGCGAATGGTGGGTACGGGCGGCATTGTCCGGTGGGGTGGTGCTACTCGCCGGGTGGCTGACCTCGCTCGCCTGCCGTGGCCCGGCCTTCCGTCAGCGGGTGGGAGCGTGGGCCGTTCGCGGAGCGGTGCTCGCGGCCGTGCTCGCTTTGCTACCGACTTGGTTACTCGTGCCGCGGCCGGGTTGGGTGAGTTCACCCACCACCGCGGAGCCGATGCTGGAAGCGGTTGGTCAGCGTGCGGCGAGCACACCGCCGACCGTGGAATCGCTCGAACTTCCGGAACCGACCGACTGGGTGTTCGCCCCGCGGGAGGAATCGCCCACGGCCGATCGTCCGCCGGCGGAGGATTCACCGCCCACCGTTGCGGCGGACACCTCGGTGTCATCGATGTCGGTCGTTCCACTTCTGTTGTCGGCGTACTTCGTTGTCGCGGGGTGGCTCCTACTGCAACTGGTGTGGGAGCGGATTGGCGTGGCGTGGCTGTTGCGGGATGCTGTACCGTACCTGGGCCATTCACGGGTGCTGGTGTCGGGTCGTGTCCGTGCTCCGGTTTGTTTTGGTGTCCTCCGCCCGACGGTTGTTCTGCCGAAGACTTTGGTCGACGCCGGCGGGCCGCCTCTGCGGTGGGCACTTGCCCACGAACTCGACCACCTCGCCCGTGGCGATACTCGCACCGCCTGCTGGGTGGGGATCGCACGCGGCCTGTTCTTCTTCGTTCCGTGGTTCTGGCCGCTCCGCCGCGACCTCGGGCTGTGTCAGGAGTACCTGGCGGATGCCGCCGCTGCGGGGGATGCCCCGGCCGCTTACGCCGCCTTCCTCGTCGATCTCTCGGCCGGGCGGTCGTCGCCTCGGCCAGTCGCTGTTGCCCGCATGACCGCGGGCCGCTCAGACCTTTACCGGAGGGTTCACATGCTGCTGAACGTGAAAGCCGTGGCTGGGCGGGCACCTCGCCGGTTCGTCACCGTCGCTGCGTCGGCGGCCCTCGCTGCCGCCGTTGGGTTGTCTGGCCTGGGCTTCGCCGACGAACCGAAAAAAGACCCGGCCAAACCGGCCGAACTGCCCCGACCGCGGGTGCTCGAACTGGTGAAACCCGGTGGCGACTTCGATTCGCCCGTGGTGCCCGAGGTGAGCAACGATCTGAGGAAACAATACGAGCGGCAGCTCAAGGAGTTCGCGGACAAAATCAAGGATGCCGCCGACGCCGAGGCCAGGGAACAGTTGGAAAAGGCCCGCGACGAGTACAAGAAGGCGATGGAAGAACCGCTGAAGAAAGCCGACGAAGCAAGCCGGCTGGCGGAGAAGGCACGCCCGCGGTTTGACCGCCTGCCCGCCCCGTTCCCGATCGCCCCTCGCGGCGGGCAAGACCTCGACGATGTGCTCAAACTCCAGGCGGAGATGCACAAGCAACTCCTGCAACAACTCAAGGGGATGGGGCAACTGCTCGGCCCAGACGAGAAGCTACTCCTCCAGATGCTCCAGGGGCCTGACGAAAAGATGCTGCAGCAACTCCTGCAAGGCCAGGGGCGCGACCTGCTCGGGCCGGGCGGGCTGTTCCCTCCGGGTTTCCCGGCGGCTGCCAACTCCCCGCCCCCACGGCTCGGGGTGCGGGTCGACAAGGTGCCCGCTGTGCTGCTGGAACAACTCGATTTGCCCAAAGATCGCGGCGTGGTGATCGCCGACGTCACCCCCGACAGCCCGGCCGAGAAAGCCGGCCTCAAGCGGAACGACGTGCTTATCCGCCTGGGCGACCAGGATGTGCCGACCGACCCCGAAGCGTTCATCGCCCTGGTGGGCAAGATGAAGGGCGGTGAAAAGATCGACGCGGTGGTGCTGCGAAAAGGGAAGAAAGAGACGGTGAAAGGGATCGAACTGCCCGAAGCGAAGCCGGCCGCCGACCTGCCCGGCGGGTTGCGCGGTGGCGTGCGAGTCGGCGGCGGGTTCGGCGGGAGTGAGCAAATGCAGGTGCAGATCAGCAATGGCGAGGTGAGCCTGCAAGCGACGGTGAACGGCATCGGGTACACCGTCGCCGGCACGGTGGAGGGCGGCAAGGTGGTGCCGAGCAAGATCGTGGTGAAGGACGGCAAGGAGAGCGAGGAGTACGAGAGCCTGGAAAAAGTGCCGGAGGCCCACCGGGCGACGGTCGAGCGGTTGCTGGGCCGGGTGCGGGTACGGTGAGCCAGTTTCAGTGAACCGGAGGTGTCGGCGGCCACCGAGGAGGCCCACCCGTCACCGCACCCCCTGGAAGAGGAGGTCGGTCTGTCAGGGGGGGGTATGTGTGTGGCAGGTGGCAGTGTGGCAGAGAGGGGGGGGACATTCCCAAGCCGTGGCCGACCGCTGCGACCCAACCCCCACCGATCACCAAGCCGAGTTCAGGTCCTGAAAAGTCGAGAGCGAGACCGAACCTCCTGCGGAGCAAATACTTCGGATGAGAGGTTCGGTTTTCACCAGATGCCCCGACGTTACTCGCATCTCCGTCGTCGCGTCAGTTGTGCCACGTCACTCCTCCCACCGTCCCTTAGACCGAAGGGAGAGGGTGAAAACGCCCGGTTCCCTTCGGCTCGTCTATTTCCTCAGGCGTGCCCAGTAGCCGCCATCGGACGGGCGGCCAGGGATTGCGGTGTGTTCGCCCTCCAGTGTGACACCCTTCACCTCGTTCAGCACCGCCCGCACCACTCCGCCGTTTTCGTCCGGGTCGATGCTACAAGTGCTGTACACCACCACTCCGCCCGGCTTCACACGGCTGAGTGCCGTCGTCAGCAGACTCTTTTGCAACCGGATCAAGTGTTCAAACTCGTTCGGCTGGAGCCGCCACCGCACTTCGGGCCGCCGGCCGAGTACGCCTGTGTTGCTGCACGGCACGTCTACGAGGGCGGCGTCGAACGGCCCGGCCGGGGCGTCGATGCCATCGGCTAGCAGTTGCGGGTGAACGATCCGCACGCCCATCCTCCGGCACAGATCGGCCACGGAATCAAGCCGCTTCGCCACGATGTCGCACGCTACGATCCGCCCGGAGTGGTGCATCAGTTCGGCGAGGTGCGTTGTCTTCCCACCGGGTGCGGAGCACAGGTCGAGTACCTGCCACCCCGGCCGTGGGGCGAGTGCCGACGCCACCAGCATCGACGAATGATCCTGCACCGCGAACTCGCCGGCGGCGAACCCGGGGAGATCGGGGATGCGGGCGCCGTCGGTCAGTTTCACCGCCTGCGGGTGCTCGCCCGGCTCGGCGGGGATGTTCGCAGCGAACAGTTTCTTCAGGTACTCAACGCGGGTGAGCTTTGTGGTGTTCACCCGGATCCAGAGCGGCGGGGGGGCGTTGAACCAGAACCCCAACCGCACGCACTCGTCCGGCCCGTGCCGGTGCAGCCACCGATCGGCCAGCCAGCCGGGCCAACTGAACGCGGCCGACAGGTAAACTGCCAGGTCGCGGCGGGGGTCGGGCAGCAGTGGGCGGGCGAGGCGGCGGAAACCGTCGTTCACCGGCACCGCCGCCGGCCCCATCTCGCCAACCGATTCATCGGTGACCGCGTCGCTCACCTTCCGCAGGATCGCGTTGACGAACTTCTTCACTACCGGCGGGGCCAACTCCACCGTTTCATCCACCGCCGAGTGCCGGGGCACCTGGGTAAGGAACACGAGCTGGAACACGCCGAGGCGCAGCAGATCGAGCGTGTCCGGGTGGAGGTCGGCGAAAGGGCGGGTGAGGAACGGGGCGACGAGGGCGTCGAGGGTGGCCTTGCGGCGGATGACGCCCATGACGAGTTGGACGACGAACCGGCGGTCCTGCGGCGACAGCCCGGCGGAGGCGTCGTCGATGAGTTCGGGGGCGAAGCCGTCCCGCTGCCGGGAGCGGCGGAGAACGGCGGCGGCGGTCTGGCGTGAGGGGGTCATCGGCGGCCTTGCCAGTGCGCCGGGTCGCGGCTGGAGTGGAACACGGAGATGACGACCACGCGGTGCGGCTCTTCGTAGTAGTACACGCAATAGGTGAAGCCTCGCACCAACGCCTTCCGCACGTCCTTGTACACCACCCCGTGGGCGCGAGGCTGCATCCCGATGCGATTGAACACAGCTCGCACCGCCTCGGCGAACCTCACAGCCCTCGCTGTGTCCCTCGCATCGTGCCAGTCGAACGCTTCGTCGAACTCCGCTTGAGCCACGTCCTCGACAACGACCGGCAGACTCATGACGCCCTCCGCGCGGCACTCCGCGCGAGGGCGGCGGCGATCACCTGTTCCGCCGGCACACCGCCGTTCGGGTTGGCACGGGCCTTCTCGAGTCGGCGGTCCAGTTCGGCCTTCAGTTCGTCGGACAGGCCGTGCCCCTCCGGGTCGTCGGGCAGGCTGTCCCAGATGGCCTGGATCAGTTGCGTCCGCTGTTCGACCGTGAGTGCCAGGATCGGGGCGAGGTCGATGGGCAGGGCTTCGGTGGCGGTGGTCATGATCGCTTCCTCCGTGGCACGTTGAGCAAGTATATCACGCCAGCTTCTCCGGCCCGCTCCCGTAGCTGCCCGCGTGGGTCGTGCCGGGTCTGCCGACCCGTGCGGACCCACCCTACGCGGGGCCGAAGCGGTAGCCGTGCTGGATCGGGTACCCGCGGAGGAACTCCTCGGCCGTCATCCGCTTCTTCCCGGCCGGCTGGAGTTCCATCGGTTCAACCACACTCACACCACCCGCTCGCACGATTAACCGGCCGCGCTCGGCGTGTGCGAGTAACTCACCGGGAGTACTTGCGGCTTCCCGATCAGTTGCGGACCGTGCCCCAGCCCTACACACGATCACCCGCATCGGCTCTTTCCCCGGCCGGTGGAAGAACGTGTACGCCGTCGGCCACGGCTGCATGGCTCGCACGTGGGAGGCGATCTTCTCGGCCGGTTGCGTCCAGTCGATCAGCCCGTGTTCCTTCTTCAGCTTCGGCGCCTTGGTCACGAGTGCCGGGTCTTGCTTCGTGCCGCTCACTGGGCCGGCCTTGATTCGTTGAATCACGTCCAGGCACAGCCGTGCCCCCAGTGGGGCCAGCCGCGCTTCCAGTTCGCCCGTGGTTTCGTTGTCGATGTCCACCGCTTCCTGAGCGAGCATGTCGCCGGCGTCGAGGCCCGGCGTGATGTTGATGATCGTCACTCCGGTCCGTGTCTCGCCGTTCAGGATGGCGTGGGCGATGGGCGACGCCCCGCGGTACTTCGGCAGCAGCGACGCATGCACGTTGATTGCCCCGTGCGTGGCCGCCCCGATCACCTCCGGCTTCAGGATTTGCCCGTAGGCCGCGACGACGAGCAAGTCGGGTTGAAACGCCCTCAACGCGGCCAATCCGTCCGGAGTGTTGATGCTCTCGGGCTGGATCACCGGCACGCCTGCCCCCGCAGCGATGGCTACCATGCCCTTGCCCGTCTGCCGCGTGCTGCCGCGTTTGTTGCCGCTGTCGCGGTCCGGCTGCGTCACCAGCCCGACGACGTTCTCCCCGGCCCGCAGCAACTCCTCGAACGTCGGCTCGGCGAACGTGCCGGTGCCCATCATCACAATTCGCATGGTGTTCCCTCCGGCACCAGGCACGGCGAAGCGGTCAGTTGTACCCCGGCCGGGTGCGACTGTCCGCCCTGCCGATCATGGCGTTCGCGTCTGAGGTGATTCTAACAGCCCGCCGGCCCGTACAATTTTCCCCGTCCGTTCCACTTCCGAGGAGTTCTCCGCATGAACACACGCCTGGCACTGGCTGCCTCCCTGATCGCCGCTCCATTCGCCGTTGCCGACGACTGGCCGCACTGGATGGGGCCGAAGCGGGATAACGTGTGGTACGAGACGGGCATCGTCGAGAAGTTCCCGCAAGGCGGGCCGAAGAAGGTCTGGACGTTCCCCGTCGCCGGCGGGTACTCCGGCCCGGCCGTTGCCGCCGGCAAGGTATTCGTCACCGACTATCAGAAGCAGACGGGGGACACCGACGAGGGCAACTTCCAGCGGAAGGAGACAAGCGGGAAGGAGGGGGTCTACTGCCTCGACGCGAAGACCGGGAAGAAGGTGTGGGAACACCACTACGACGTGAAGTACGCCATCAGCTATCCGGTCGGCCCCCGCTGCACCCCGACGGTGGACGGCGATCGGGTGTATACCCTCGGAGCCGAGGGCAAGCTCATCTGTTTCCAGGCCGCCGACGGCAAGGTGCTGTGGGAGAAAGACCTGAAAGCCGAGTACAAGACGAAATCCCCACTGTGGGGGTACTCGGCTCACCCACTCATCGATGGCGATAAGCTCATCACCCTGGCAGGAGGCGAGGGAAGCCATGTCGTCGCCTTCGATAAGAAAACGGGCAAGGAAATCTGGAAGGCCGAGACGGACAGCGACCCAAACGGGTTCGGGTATGTGCCGCCGAGCATTATTACCGCGGGGGGTAAGCGGCAGCTCATTCTGGTGGGCCCGGGCAGCCTCAAGGGCCTCGACCCAGACACCGGGAAGCGGTACTGGAAGCAAGACTACAAGGCCGATAGTGGGTCGGTCATCATGACCCCAATCGTGAGCGGCGACTATCTTTACTTCGGCGGGTACCGCAGCAAGAACATTCTGCTCAAGCTGGCCACCGACAAGCCAGACGCGACCACCGAATGGCGAGACAAGAAAGGGATGGGCGTCCACGCGGTGAACGTTCAGCCGTTCCTGCACGATGGCCTGATCTACGGGTTCGACGAGAGCGGGAAGTTGTTTGCTGTCGAACTCCCCAGCGGCAAGCGTGTGTGGGAAAGTACCGACGTGATCGGGTACGCCAAGGGGTCAGACACAGCGTTCATCATCAAGAACGGCGACCGTTTCTTCTTCTTCACTGAAACGGGTGACCTGGTGATCGGGAAGCTGGACAAAGCCGGGTTCACCGAGCTCGACCGGGCGAAGGGGTTGATCGAGTTGACCCAGACCGCCTTCGGCCGCAAGGTGGTGTGGTGCCAGCCGGCGTTCGCCGACAAGAAGATGTTCGTCCGCAACGATAAGGAGTTGGTCTGCTTCGATCTGGCGAAGTGACCAACCCGGCGAGCGGGGGGCGTCAGCCCCCTGGTCCTGGAACCAGCCCGCTCACGCGGGCCGCTCGCCTGGCACGATGCTGACCAACCCGGCGAGCGGGGGACGTCAGCCCCCTGGTGCCCGAACTAGCCCGCTCACGCGGGCCGCTCGCCCGGCTCGATGCCGAAATCCTTGATCGTGAACAGCGGCCGGAAGTCGTACTTCGCCAGTGCCTCCGCCGCCCCTTGAAGACGGTCGCAGATACAGACCACCCGGGCCACCGTCGCCCCCTTCGCCTCTACCGCCTCGATCGCCTTCACCACGCTCCCTCCAGTGGTCAACACGTCGTCAATTACCACCACCGCGTCGCCGGCGTTCACCTGCCCCTCCACCAGTTCCTTACTGCCGTGCCCCTTCGCCTGCTTGCGGACGAAGAACCCCTCCAGTGGTCGACCGTGCCGGTGGAACGCCGTCAGCGCCGCCGCCGCCATTGGGATGGCCCCGACCTCCAACCCGCCGATGGCCTGGAAGGTCAGGTCGGCCGTTGCCCTGTAGAGTAGTTCACCGAGGAGTGTGATCGCC
>JALOQR010000059.1 GCA_025459365.1 Fimbriiglobus sp. | reverse complement strand
GCGGTGAAGTGCTTGCGGGACTTGGCAGTCCGCTTCAATGGCTCGGAGTTTGGTCGAAGCGGGTCAATAATATAGAGTGACCGCTCATTCAACAGCACGACTTCACCGGACGGCCCTGCGTACGCCTGCTTCCCATAGAGCGGCAAATCACCCCGCCACTCAGCCACATCGACACCATTCGCCGCATCAAGGACTTGGATCACCGAACCGATTAACGCACTCCCCGCGACCGTCACGTCACCGGCCCGGTACACCCGGTACACGAGTGTGGCTTCAGGGTTCATGAAGATCGTGATAAAGCCGTCCTCGAATTGGACCCGCCAAGGGTGGTAAACTTCAGTCGCAGGGGTGGTGTACGTCAGGAGTCGGTGCCACACCGGGTGCCAACCCGTTGAGGTGTGCCGAACGACACCGAGTGACAATTCGCGGAGAGGCCGGGCGGAATGTGCCGTCACGACGACACGGGCGCTGGCTGCCGAGGTGTGACCGTGCAACTCGTGCAAAGAGAGTTCCGCCTTCACCTCGTTCGTCGTCAGGTCATGCCAGAACCACACGTACCCAGGCCCTTGCATCCGCGAGGCACGAATGAGCAGCCGTTGCCCACCGGGCGTGAACGCTATTCCCTTCGCCCACCGGCCCATCGATCCACACGGAGAACCGCCACCGCCGATGCTCCAAATCTGCGTCGGCTGCGATCGACCCGACGTGACTTCACCTGACGCGATAATGTGCTGTCCGTCCGGAGAAACCGCTACCACATCCAACGGCAACTTCGGGCCAGTGAAGATTCGCATGATTTGCCCCTCGGCGGCGCCACTCGCAACCGGGCTGAAGGCCCGGCTTCCGTCAGCCCAGGTCGGAGCGAGCCGGAGGCGAGCGGAGGCCTGGGGCGAATGCGAAGAAGGAATCCGTCCTGAAGGGGCGGATTCAGACGTCTGAATCCGCCCCTTCAGGGCGGGGGCATTTGGATTTCCCTACCCAGGCCTCACGGCCTGGGCTGTAGGAAACCGGGCCTTCAGCCCGAAGACAGAACGGCACACGGCGTGTGCCTACTACTCTCAATACGCTCGCGCGAACACCACCCGCTTGGCGCTCGGCTTGCCGCTGAAGATGCACGTACCGCTCTCGGTCGGGCCGTCGAACGGGATGCACCGGATGGTTGCCTTGAACTCCTTCTGCACGCGGTCTTCCGTCTCGCGGGTGCCGTCCCAGTGGGCGTACACGAACTTCAGCGCGTCGATGCCCAGTTCGCCGTCCTCGCCGTCGGCGTTCACCGGGAACAGTTGCTTGAACTCGTCGAGCGTGTTTGCCGTGGTGGTGCGGTCGTCCCGCATCTTCTTCGCCCGGTCGAACAGCGCCTTCTGGATGTCCCGCAGCAGGCCGTCGATGTGGGCGGCGGCCCCGCCGAGCGGGATGCCCATCATCTTCCCTTCTTTGCCGGGCACGTCGCGGCGGGCGACCACGCACGCCGACTTCTCCATGTCCTTCGGACCGATCTCCACCCGCACCGGCACGCCCCGCAGCTCATACTCGGCGAAGCGGTAGCCGGGGGCGTTCTTCATGTCGTTGTCGATCTTCACGGCGATCGGCTCGTAGCCGAAGAACTCGTTCCGGGGCAGGTTACGCAGCTCCGCCGCGAGCTTCTCGGCCGCCGCGAGGCACGGTGCCCGCTCGGCCTCGTTCCGCCCCAGCGGGCAAATCACCACGTGCGTCGGGGCCAACCGCGGCGGGATCACCAGCCCGTTGTCGTCCGAGTGCGTCATGATCAACCCGCCGATCAGCCGCGTGCTCACGCCCCAGCTTGTGGCCCAGGCAAACTCCTTCTTGTTGTCCTGCGTGGTGAACTTCACATCGAACGCCTTGGCGAAGTTCTGCCCGAGGAAGTGCGACGTGCCCGCCTGCAGCGCCTTGCCGTCCTGCATCATGGCTTCGATGCACAGTGTGTAGATGGCACCGGGGAACTTCTGCCCGTCGGACTTCGGCCCGACGAGCACCGGCATGGCCATGAACTCCTCGGCGAACGTGCGGTACACGTTCACCATGCGGTGCGTCTCTTCTTCGGCTTCTTTCGCGTTCGCGTGGGCTGTGTGCCCCTCCTGCCACAGGAACTCGGCGGTGCGGAGGAACAGCCGTGTCCGCATCTCCCACCGCACCACATTCGCCCACTGGTTGATGAGCAGCGGCAGGTCGGTGTAGCTCTGGATCCACTCCTTGTAGCTTTTCCAGATGATCGTCTCGGAGGTTGGCCGCACGATCAGTGGCTCTTCCAGTTCGGCGGTCGGGTCGACGTGCAGCGGCTTCCCCTTCTCGGCCTTCAGGCGGTAGTGCGTCACCACCGCACACTCCTTGGCGAACCCCTCCGCCATCTCCTCTTCCTTGGCGAGGTAGCTCATCGGGATGAACAGCGGGAAGTACGCGTTGACGTGCCCGGTGTCCTTGAACAGCTTGTCCAGCCCGCGCTGCATCTTCTCCCACAGGGCATACCCGGTCGGCTTGATGACCATGCACCCGCGGACGTCGGAGTTGCTCGCCAGCCCCGCTTCCTTGACGACGTTCAGGTACCACTCGGGGTAGTTCTTCGCGCGGGCGGTGATCTTCTCGGCCATGAGCGTGGGGTCCGTGGGGGGAAAGGGGTGTTATACTGGCAGCCTGTCGTATGATGCTCTGCGGAGGTGCCCGGTATGCTCACCTGGTTCCGCAACGTCTGGCTGGCGGTCGCGTCCATCAGCCGCGGCATGTTCGTCACGCTCGCCCACTTCGTGCAGACGTTTCGCCGCAAGGCGTTCACCCAGCGGTTCGAGTACCCCGAGAAGCCGGTGCCGTTGCAGCCCCGGTACCGTGGGTTTCACCGCTTCGACCTGACCGCCTGCATTGGGTGTGACAAGTGCGCCCGTGCCTGCCCAGTCGATTGCATCTACATCGACAAGGAGAAGGCGGCCCCGCCGGCCAAGGGGTTCGTCGTAACCGGGTTCAAGATTGACTACACCAAGTGCATGTTCTGTGCCTTGTGCGTGGACCCCTGCCCGGCCGACTGCATCTACATGGGCAGCACCTACGACATCAGTTGCTACACCCGCGACGGGTGTGTGGTCGATTACGCCAAACTCCCGCTCGAAGTGGCCTGGGGGCAGGACACCCTCAACCCGACGGCGGTTCATGCCAGCAAGCGGGTGAGCCTGCCAGTCTGGACGAAAGCCGGATTGGGAGAGCGGTCCGCGTGAGCGGGTTGGTTCCTGTTCCTCACACCAGGGGGCTGACGCCCCCCGCTCGACGGGATCGTCCATGACCACCCTCGTCGCCACTATCGCCGTGTTTGTGTCTGTCGGGGCGGTATTTCTGCTGGCGAACTTATTCCTCGGCAAACTTGTTCGGCCGAACCGCCCCAGCCCGGAGAAGGGCGACATCTACGAGTGCGGCGAAAAGCCGGTCGGCACGGCGTGGGTGCAGTTCGACCTGCGGTTCTACGTGGTCGCCTTGCTGTTCGTCATCTTCGACGTGGAGATCGCGTTCTTCTTCCCGTGGGCGGTGGTGTTTGGTCAACTGACCCGGCCGGAGGCCGGGGAGAGTGCTGCAACGTTCGCCCGTTTCGCCTTCTTTGAATTGATGGTGTTCTTCGGCATCTTGCTCGTCGGGTTTGCCTACCTGTGGAAACGGGGAGACCTGGAGTGGGTGCGAAGCGTGGCGGGCCAAACCCCGGTGAGCCGCGACTCGGGGGCGAGCACAGCCGAAACACCATCGCCCTCGATTCGTGGCTAACTCCCAGGATCTTCAATGCCCCGCCTCATCCTTCTCGCGTTGCTTTTCATGCTTCCCGCTGCGGCCACGGCCGACGACAAAGCGCTCGCCAATCTCTTCCGCGAGTACCTCGACTCCGAGTTCCGGCGACATCCGGCGTTCGCCAGTAGCCAGGGCAACCGCGAATTCGACGATCGCCTCGACGATCTCTCCGCCGCCGCACGCACTGCCGACCGCGAGGAAGCGAAGAAGTGGAAGGCGAAACTCGATGCCATCGATACCACCGCCTTGACCGCCGCCGGTCAACTCGATCTCCGGATCTGGAAACATGCCATCGATTCTCAATTGAAGCTGTGGGAACTCGGCCTCGATCCGTTCGAGTACGATCCTCGGGTACTCGGCACGTATTTGTCCGATAGCGTGTTTAGCTTGCTCACTCAGTCAACACTTCCCCGTGAGCGGAACGTCGAGAACGCGGCCAGGAGGATCGAGTACGTTCCCAAACTCGTCGCCGCGGCGATGGACAAGAACGACAAGACGCTGTTCAGCAAGGCACCGAAGATCCTCACCGAGGTCGCGGTGAAGCGAAATCTCGGTGCTATCGCCTTCTACGAGAAGGAAATCTTCGAACTGGCGAAGGAGAACCCGGCGACGAGCGTGCTGAAGGAACCATGCAAGAAGGCGGCGGCCGCCCTCAAGGAGTATCAGACGTTCCTGGAAAAGGATCTACTCCCGCGGAGCACTGGCGACTGGCGGATCGGCAAGGAAGCGTTCGCCAAGAAGCTGACGCTCGAACTCGATGCCGGGTACACCGCCGACGAGGTGATCCAGTTGGCCGAGGCGGAGGCCGTGCGGGTGGAACGGGAGATGTACTACGTCGCCAAGCAACTGTGGTCGAAGTTGTTCCCCGGTGTGGTACTGCCGCCCGATGACGAGGCTGGTCGCCGTGACGTGATCGCCAAGGTGCTCGACAAACTCGGCGACGACCACGGCAAGCCGGAGGAGATCGTTTCGGATGCGAAGAAGACGGTGGCGAAGATCAAGGAGTTCATCACCGCCAAGAAGATTCTTACGCTGCCCGACCCGGATCGCTGTCAGGTGATCGAGATGCCCGAGTTCCAGCGGGGATTCTCCGCCGCCTATCTGAACCCGGCCCCGGCGCTCGACCCAAAGGCGAACAGCCTCTACGCCGTCGCCCCGCCGCCCGCCGACTGGCCCGAAGCCCGTCGCCTCGCCTTCCAGAAAGAGTACAACCGGGCCATGCTGCAGGTACTCACCATTCACGAGGCCTACCCCGGCCACTACGTGCAACTGGAGTACGCGAACCGCCACCCGTCGCTCATCCGCATGGTGCTGTACAGCGGCGTGTACGCGGAGGGGTGGGCCGTTTACACCGAGCAGATGATGCTCGACCAGGGGTACGGCGATGGGGATTTGTCGCTTCGGCTACACCAACTCAAGTTCTACCTGCGGGCGGTCATCAACGCGATTCTGGATCACAAGATGCACTGCACCAACTTCTCCGACGAGGACGCCATGAAGTTGCTCGTCGGCCGTGGCTTCCAGACGGAAGGCGAGGCGGTGGGCAAGATCGCGCGGGCGAAGCAGAGCAGTTGCCAGCTCAGTACCTACTTCATCGGGCGGATGGCGTTCTACACCCTGCGGCAGAAGGTGCAGCGGCAGCGGGGCGAGGCCTTCAACCTGGGCAAGTTCCATGAAGAGGTGCTGAACCAGGGGTGTATCAGCGTGAAGTACCTGCCGGAGTTGTTCGGGGTGAAGTAATGGGTTAGCCGTCATTGTCGGCTGGCTTTTTGGGTTGAGCAGCCGGGTCGGTGATTTCGAATGAGAGGAAGAACTGCTGCACCCACCACGCGATGTGATTGTTCTGCGGCACTTGGGCGCTGAGTACGTACACCCGCTCGCCGGCCAGGATACACCGGGTCACCGTCTCGACCTGACCCATGCCACCACCCTGTCCGCTGAGCACGTCGAGGGCGTCGAATGTGGCGTGCTTCACCTGGGCGATCTTGGTATCGCTCCCCTCACCGAACTTCACTCCCGGCAGTTCGGTCTCGGCGACCTTTCGCAGGGCATCGTATGGTGGCAACTTGGCCCAGGCCGGTTTGAGCTTGTACGTCCGGACGCTGTAACGCTCCTGGGTCATCGGGCGGGTGGTTGTCGCCTGCCAGCCGCCGTCTTTGTCGTTTTCGCCCGCCGCGATTGGTCCGGCGGAGGGGCTTTCACCGGGGAACTCCACTTTGAACTTCCCTTCGGCCGATGTGTACGGAGTCATGGGCGGATTGAAGAGCATCATCATTAAGAGGTTGATTCCGCCGCAAAACCCGCCCACGGTTAACCCAACCACAAGCAGCAACAGCACGACGCCGATATTCGACTGGCGCGGCAGACGGCTGTCATGGTCATCCCGTGCCGGGGGGCGTGACGGTCGGTCGGCTTCGTCTTGCCACGGCGGTCGGTCGGCGGATGGTCTGTTGGTTGAGCGGCGGACGACCGGCGGGCCACCAGTGGGAATCGCAGCGAAGACGTTCTGACAACTGGCGCACCGCACCTTTCGGCCGTGGTACTCGGCGGGGATGTCGAGCTGTTCGCGGCATTGCGGGCAGACGATCGAGTCGGGCATGCGTGCGGTGTCCGTAGCGGTAGCAGTAGTGTACAACGGCGGAGTGCCGTCGTAGGGGGTCGCCGCATGAGCGAGAGTGGGCCGACGCTGGCCGATCAACTCCGCCGACACCTTGCATCGCTGGAGGCGGTCGGGGTACGGTTCGTGCCACGGGCTGGGCCGGTTCCGGCGGTAGCGGTGTTCGAGGTGACCCCCGCCGTGCCTACGGAAGTGACAGTGGCCGAGCGGAAGCGGCTCGAACTTGAGCTGTTGGCCGACGAGGTGGCGAAGTGCGAGCGTTGCCCGTCGCTGTTTGCCACGCGTACTCGGACAGTGTTCGGCGGTGGGCCGGCCGGTGCGGAGGTCTGTTTCGTTGGGGATGCTCCACGCAGCGGAGACGAGATTTTCCCCGGGGAGGTCGGCGAGTTGTTCGGCCGACAACTGACGGCGATGGGCCTGGCGCGAGACGAATGCTACATCACTGCTGCCATCAAGTGCCGCCCCCCGGGCACGCGACCCCCCAAGCCAGATGAAGTCACTCAGTGCCGCGGGCACCTCGAACGGCAACTGGAACTGGTCCGCCCGCGGTCACTCTGTTGCTTTGGCCCGGAAGCGTCCCAGAGCGTGTTGAACACGTCGGCCCCGTTGCAGGAGTTGCGGGGGAAGGTTCACGACTGGCACGGGTTGCCGGTGGTCTGCACCTATCACCCCGCACAGGTGCTCACCACATCGCGGGTGAAGGCAGCAGTCTGGGACGACCTGAAAATGCTGATGGTGGCTATCGGCCGCCCGGTAGTGGGGAAGTGAGGTGTTGTCGGCCCTCCCCGTGACACTGCTGCTTCTCACCTTCCAGTACGCGGCTGTGAAGTCTCACTCCTTCGGCATGGTACACTGATGTGAATGCCTTCTGAGGCCACCATGCGCTTCACATTCTCACTACTTGCTGTCGCCCTCGCAACGGTCGCGTTCGCCGCCCCGCTCGACCCGGAGGCAAAGTCGCCATACACCTGGCGTGTGGTGCTCAGCGTGTCGCCGCACCCTGTTCTCAGTCCGGCAGTCAAGAAACGATTCGTTGCTGATCTGAAAGCCGCCCTTGGCCCGGCCCTCGGCGACGACCTAGGCACTGTCGAGATTGTCGATCTCGCCGACATCTCGAAAGAGAAGTGGGAACCACTCTGGAAACGGTTCCACGAGAAGGGCTTTGCTGCACTCGATGGCGATTCCCTCCGCGACTTCCAGACACTCACGGGCATCAAGACTCACTTCCTCACACTCCGGGCAGCAGACGGCAGGTTCATCCTCGAATCGCGACAACACGATGGCCACACTGGTCTCGCCACGCCCCTCACGCGTACCAAGACCGTCTTCGACGCTGATGCTCTGAGCCGCACGGCAGGCCTCATGCTCGCCGCCGACTTTGGCACAGTTGGCACCGTGGAGTTGTTGGCCGACGAGCGTGAAAGTTGCCTACTGCGGCTTCGCGGGGGCGACCTGCCGGGGGCAGACCGCTGGGTAAAGGTGGGCGACGTGTTTCAGTTCGCAATTGTTCAAGACGTACCGCGGTTGCCGGCCAAGGACGAGAAACCAAAACCGGGTAAGCCATCCGCTCCCTCCACCGAACGCAAGTCGCAACTCCAGCCGTTCACTCTGCTGCGGGTGAGCGAACTGGTGCAGCCAGGGATCGTGCGGTGCGATGTGTTCAGCCGGTATGAGTCGCCATTCGTTCGCGGGCGCTACATCGTCGGCTATCGGGCGATGAAGTTGAGCACCCGTACCGGCCCCATGACTGTGCGAGTGGAGGACGACAAAGGAAAACCACCGCCGCCCGCTGCTCCGCTGCAGGTGTGGGCCACCGAATTCGGTGCGAGAGTGAAGCCGAACGACCGCGATCTGCTCGACCGCCGCGGTGATCTGTTCACCTCCGGCAAGAGCATCCGCGGGGTGGCGGTGGTGGCGGTGAAACTCGGGTCGGGCCTGCACCAGTTCTACCCCCTGCCGGTGCTCGACCACGGTGACGCCACCCGCATCACCTTCGGGTTCGACGAAGCCGCCGTGCGGAAGGCCCGGTTCGAGAATACTGCATTCCGCTACTACAATCGCGTTCTCGATGCCAGGCTGGTTCGAGAGGAACTGACCCGATCGCTCAAGACCCTCATCGACAAAGACGAGTACAAAACAGCCCTCGCCCGAGCACAGGCCGGGTTGAAATCGTTGCAAGACGACGATGCCCGGTTGTCCGCCGAGTTGGCAGAATTGCGGAAGAACCCCGACGCCGCCGACACGGCCCCGGCCAGTACCCTGGCAACCGCCGAGCGGTTACTCTCCGCATTGCGTGCCACACACTCGCAGTTGGAAGGAAGCATCCGCGACTTGGAAGCGGCGGTAGCCAAGGCCGAAGATCCGGCCGCCTACGAGAAGAAATTCCGTGCGAACGAGATCACCCGGCAGATCGCCTTCCACGAGCGGCGGGGCGAGATCCCCGAGGCACTCGAACAGTACGACCGCCTCATTGAGTTCACCGATCTGGATGAGGCACGCCAGCGGAAGCAGAAACTGGAAGGCGAGTGGAAGCCGAAGTCGGACGAACACGCCGGCTTGAGGAACTACCTGACCGAGGTCTGGGCAAAAGTGACGACGCGGGAGGAGTTCGATTCCGCCATCCCGATACTTAACCAGAAGGTGGAGGCGCTCGCCAAGCTAGACGATAAGTTCGGCGTTCGGCTGGCGGTCACTCACATCGAGGGAGCCTATGCCCGCCTCGGCGACTTGGTTACCGGTCTCGACCCCGACTTCTCCGAGGACAAGGAGAAACTGCTCGCCGTGAAGAAGACGATGGAGGCGCTGAAAGCGGTAGAGGACATCGCCCGCGCCGAGCAGAAACGGTTGGAAGTGCCGGAGAAGAAGTGACGGCCCGCCCGGACGATCCCCCGAGGACCCGAATTGACCCTGCCCACCCGCGCCGCCCTGTTCGACTTCGACGGCACCCTCGCCGACAGCTTCGGGGCGATCACTGCCAGCACCAACCACGTCCGCCGTGGCTTCGGCCTGCCCGAACTCTCCGAGGCAGAGGTGCGGGGATACGTTGGCTTCGGGCTAGAGCACCTGATGAGGCAACTCTGCCCGGAATTCGACACTACCGAGGCCATCCGCCGCTATCGCGAGCACCACCCGTCCATCATGGCGTCGGGCACCCGCCTGTTCCCCGGCGTTCGGGAAACGCTTGCCGACTTACACGCCCGCGGCGTCAAGTTGGCCGTGTGCAGTAACAAGGCGGTCGCATTCACTCGCTCGCTGATCTGCACACTCGGGCTGGGCAACTACTTGCCGGTGGTACTCGGCCCGGAGGACGTGGACGGACGGGCGAAACCCGATCCGGCGATGCTGTTGGCTGGGTGCGAGCAGTTGGGGGTGACGCCAGCGGAGGCGGTGTACGTTGGCGATATGAGCATCGACGTGCGGGCGGGTAAGGCGGCCGGGATCCCCGTCTGGCTGGTGCATGTCGGGCAGGCCGGCACCGAGGACCCGCGGACGCTCGGGCCGGCGAAGGTGCTGGATCATTTCTCTGACCTATCCGGCTTGATCCCTTCTACAACCGCCGGGTGACGAGGTACGCCGCGGCCGCCAGTGCTGCCCCGCACGGTGCGGTCGTCACCCACGCCAACAAGATCTCCCCCGCCTTCCGCCACCGGGTCTGCCGTGTCACCACCCCCGTGCCGAGCAGCGAGCCGACGCTCACGTGGGTGGTGCTCACCGGCAGCCCGTGCAGGCTGGCCGTCGCTACCAGACCGGCCGTCACCACGCACGCCGAGAACCCCTGACCGGGGTTCATGCCCGTCACCTTTTTCCCGAGCGTCTCGGCCACGTTGCGGGCGTCGAGCAACCCGCCGACGGCGATACCGGCCGCCACCATCACGAAGGCCCAGTGCACCTCCAGACCCGGCACCACGAGGAGCGGGGCGGCGATCTTGGGCGTGTCGTTCAGCCCGCGGGCGAAGCTGGCGGCCCCGCTGCTGAGGACGTGCAGGGCGTCGAGCGGACGGGTGCGGTGGTCGGGGGCGAGGCGGACGAACCGGAGGGAAAGGTAGACGACACCGCCGAGCACCGCCGACACCGCCGGGCTGAAGAACAGGGGGAGGAGGAGCACCCGGGCGAGCGGGGCGAGTTGTACCTCGCCCCCGCCTGCCAGCCCGGCCCCGACGAGCGCCCCGACGAGGGCGTGGGTGGTGCTCACCGGAAAACCGAACCGGGTGGCCAGGAAACTGGTGGCCGTCCCACCGAGGGCGACGGCGGCGAGGAACGCCGGCGACGACGCCTGTTCCTTCGGCACGATCCCGCGGCCGCCGAACGCCTCCAGTAGCCCGCCGCTTAGCCACAGGGCGGCGAGCGAGCCGGCGAGGGTGGCGGCCGTGCCCCACAGGGCGGCCGTGCGGAGGCCGGTGGTGCCGCTCCCATACAGCGAGGCCACGCCCTTGAAGTTGGCGTTTGCCCCGTTGGTGTAGGCCACGCACCCGACGGCGATGATCAGCACGGCGACGAGCATAGGGGCGGCTACCGGGCGGCGTTCTCGTTCGTCTCGGCCGGCAACTCCTTCATCGCCGCGTACTCCTTCCACGACCCCTCGTACAGCCGCACGTTCGGGTACTTGGCGACGTGCCGCAGGTAGAACCGCAGCAGGCTCCCCTCCCGTGACGTGCCGCAGTACACCAGAATTTCCTTGTCGGCCGTCAGCCCGGCCGCCTCCAGCTCCGCCTTCACCTGCTCGAACGGCAGAAACTTGTGCGTGTTGTCCTTCCCCATCAGCCGCGCCCAGTGGAAGCTGACGGCCCCGGGGATGTGCCCCTTCCGCAGCCAGACGTCGTCGTCGCCCAGGTACTCGTTCTTCGGCCGGGCGTCCACCAGCACGGCGTCCTTCTTCCGCCCGACCACGTCCTTCACCGTCAGGGCGATCTCGGGCTTGCCCTTCTCGGGCAGTGCGCCTTTCGGGTTGCCGAAATACTCCTGCGTCGTCGGCCGTTTCTGTTTCTGCCACTCGGGGAGGCCGCCATCGACGATGCGGAGATCGTCCACCCCGAACTTCTCCAGCACGTAGGCCACCATGCTGGCGCTCAGGATTTCGTCGTTCGGCAGTTTGTCGCCGGTGGCGTAGACGAGGTGCGTGCGGTTCTTGTCCACCCCGGCGCGGACGAGCAGGGCTTTTGTCAGGTCGTCGGGCAGGTACTGCACCGGCACGCCCTTGTCGGTGCCGCGGAGGGTGTCGAAGTTGAGGTGGTGGGCGGTCGGCAGGTGCCCGCGGAAGTAGTCCTTGTACCCGCCGCGGGTGTCGAGCACGACCGGCCGCTTGGCCGGGTCGGCGTCCTCGATCAACTTCTGCGCGTCGGCCGGGGAGATGACGCCGATCTCGCCGGCGGCGGCGGCGGCGACGACGGCCACCAGCCACACGGCGGCGGGGTGTGCGAACCTAGTCATCCTGGGACCTCGGTCGGGGATGGCAGAATACCTGCCCAATAGACATGATGTTATCGGGCGGCCGTGCCGCCGGCAGCGGCGGGCCGATGGACGCCGCTGACCTCGTGTTGGATAATGCTCTCACCCATCCCACTCGGACCTCGCCGTGGCCCGGAAACGCGACCCGTTGCAGCCCGACCGCTGTGCCGAAGTACTGGCTGCCCTGGCTGCACCGGAGCGGCTGCGGATCATCCGCCTGTTGGCCGATGGCGAGCGGAACGTGACCGAGATCATCGACGGCGCGAAGATCGCCCCGCTGAATGTGTCGCACCACCTGACCGTGCTAAAACATGCCCGGCTCATCCAGGGCGAGAAGCGGGGGCGGTTCGTCGTCTACTCCATTACCCCGCGTGTACTGCAAGAGGTGATCGATGCTGGTGTACCCAAAGAAGCACTCGATCTCGGCTGCTGCCAGTTGGTGTTGCCGCCACACGAATGACCGACCTCACGCGACCGGCCGCAGCAACCGGCATCCGTATTTGCCCAACCGCGAGAGCAGGAAGTAGTTGAGCAACCCAGTGGTCGCCTTCGCCCCCACCTTCGACAGCACGCGGGCGGCGGTCAGTTCGGCGAGCGGGCCGGCTGGGCCGAGCAACTGGTGGATCTGCTCCTCGGTTAACTTCTCCCAATCATTGATTTGCCCGGAGAGGTATGAGCTGAAGAACACCCGCCCGAGCAGTACGGCCGTGCCCGCCTTGCCTGCCCGCAGGCTGTAGATCGTGCACAGATCGGCGAGAAGAGCGAATCCGAAGTAGAGGGTGGCGGCGCTATCTACCAGCCCATTCGGTGCAAGGGCGGTGGTCACCCCACTGCGTCGTGCCCAGTGGGCGATCCGCTCTTCAGTGGCAGCGTCGAGCACCCCCTGGAAGCCGGTGCGGAAACGCTCGAACCACTCGCCGGTGCCGCTGAACCTCGCCGGGTTGAGCAACTCGGCCCGCACCATTTCGAGTGCCCTTACCCGCTCAGGGCTAAGGCCGACCATTGCAAGTGTCTTCGCTTGCTTCGGTGTGCCGATAGGGAACTCGCGGAGGTATTGCTCCAGCCGAGTGCGGGCTTCGGCTGCCTTGGCGTGGGCCAACCAGCGCAGGCGTGTCCGTAGTTGCAATTCTTCGAGCCCGGCCACGCGGAGTTGCCGGTTCCGCCGCAACCGGGCGTACACCATTGCGAACCGCCCGACCGCATAGAGCACTGCCCCCGCGAACACTGTCAGTCCGGTGTATCCGAGCCACTGCACCCACGCCGCCGCCCCGCTCAGGGCGTTCAGGATTTGCACCGCCTGCGAGTATACGAACAGCCCGAGAGCCCCCGCCGACCCGATAAGGAATGCGGCTGCCAGCGGGTGTGCGAACCACCCGAGCCAGCCCACCGCCGGGTCGGAGGCGGTCAGTTCCTCGGCCTCGGCCAGATCGCGGAGGGCTTGATCTTCTTCAGCCCGCCGCAGGCGGTCGCGGTCGGCATCGGAGAGTGGGGCGACGTGCGGGGGGATGTGATCTGGGCGGCCGAGATCAGTCTCACCGGGGCGGAGGGGTGGCTCAGCGTGGGCGGGCGGCGGGGGAGGTGCTACCGCCGGCTGCCGTCGAGCGGTGGGCACGCCGAGACGGTCGTCGTCGAGCGCGTCGGGAGTCATCTGCGGGATCCGGGGGCGGGGGTAGAAAGTGGTTCGCCCGCCGCCGCCGGAGATTGTACCCGCCTACTCATGGGTGTGAGGAGGTGGCGGGCGCTTGCTGTTCACTGACCCCTCGCAGCAGGTGGCCACCGCGGCTGGTGTGGTAGTATCGGAAATCGGTGCCATAGCACGATTCTTCGGCCGCGTGCAGGTAAACCCCCATCCGCCCCCACTTGCTTTCGACCAGCACTGTGCCGTCGTACAGTACGGCACGCACCAACCCGGTGTGCGACACCTCTCCCTGGCTGTTGCGGTACACACACAAGTCCCCGGCTTCTGGGGTGGTGATCAGGGCATAACCGTTGTCGGCCAGAATTGGCTCGACGTTCCGGCCGAGGAGATTGAACCGCCCGCCGGTGAAGACCCAGCCGTGGCAGTTCGACTCATCGGACGGTTTCCCGCGGCGGATGATCCGACCTGCATACAGGTTGAGCGTGGGCGACTCCTGCTCGAAAGTGAGCGACGAAGTGGCCGACCGGGGGTCGATCGGGGAATGCAGAGCGATCGTTGCCCCAGAGTCGGTTTGAGCGGTAGCGACCGCAGTCGATTCCGGAGGGACGGACTCCGCAACCCGTGCCAGCGTTTCATTCATCGAATCGGCACATCCGGCATCGTAGCGCCACGCTTCGTAGCCCCAGCCCCCGGCGCTCGCCAGCAAAGCCGCTCCACCCATCAGCCGCGGCCGGCACATCGGCCGCAACACCCGACCGGCGAAGTGCCAGACCGTGCCGCTACCACCGACAACCGTTGCCAGCCCAAGCGTTGCCATCACAGTCAGCACCGTTGTTAGATCGTCTGGGGCGAGTAGCGACACTAACCCCCCCACCACCCCGACGGCAGTGACCATCGTGGCGAGTCGGCCAATCCACGTTCGCGGACTGAACAACGCCCACCCAAGCCCAAACACCCCGCCGCCGGCTGCAATCACCGAAGCGAGGGCGAAGCGGTGGAAGAGGTCGTGTTCGGTCACTGCTACTCTCCTGGGCGGATCAACCCTACATCGACTCCACGGCACAATTTGTAGCCTGCTTCCAGTGAATGCCCGCTGAGATCGAAGTGAGAAGCGGCTCATGAGTATCTGGTGAGGGCGACCTTCGGGCCGGGGCGTAAAATGCTGGCATGACTACCACCGCCAACACCGCCCTCGATGCGAAACTGCAACGTCTGCACGCCGTTCTGGCAAAGATGCCTGGCGTAGCCGTGGCGCTGAGTGGCGGTGTCGATAGCGCCGTGGTGGCGAAAGCCGCGTCGCTGACGCTCGGCGGGCGTGCAGTGGCAGTGACGGCCGACTCGCCGAGTGTGCCACGGGCCGAGTTGGAGCAGGCGAGGGCGTTGGCCAGGGCGATCGGCATTCATCATGTGGTGGTGCAAACCAACGAATTCGACGACCCGAACTACCTCCGCAACGGCGGCGACCGCTGCTACTTCTGTAAGTCGGAACTGTACTCGCGAGTGGTCGAGCTACTGCCGGAGTTGGGCGTCGGAGTGGTGTGCAGCGGGGCCAACCTGGACGACCAGGGCGACTATCGCCCCGGTTTGACGGCGGCGGCCGAGAAGGGCATCCGTCACCCGCTCCAAGAGGCAGGGTTCACGAAGGCGGACGTGCGGGCGGCGGCGAAGGAGTGGGGGCTGACGGTGTGGGACAAGCCAGCGTCGCCGTGCCTGTCGTCGCGGCTAGCGCCCGGGCTGGCTGTTACGCCTGAGCGGACGGGGCGGGTGGAGGCGGCCGAGGCCTACCTGAAGTCGCTCGGCCTGCAAGACTGCCGGGTGCGGTATCACGAAGGCGACCTCGCCCGCGTGGAGTTACCAGCTGACGAGATCGGCCGGTTCGCGGTGGCGGACATCCGGCAGAAACTGGCAGCCAAGCTGAAGGAACTGGGGTTCAAGTTCGTGACCCTCGACCTGGAGGGGTTCCGCACCGGCAGCTTGAACCAACTCGTGCCGCTGGAAGTGCGGAAGAAGTTCGGGTGAGTTTATGGCGTGAGTGACCGTGTCATCCATCACCCGCTCCCTGGCGGTTGTGGCTCACTGCGTACAACAACTCAATTCGGGCATCGCACCCTCCCCGAGGCTTTCCCGCATGGATCTGCTAGCCGCCGTTCGCGCCGGGTTCGCCGGCATCGACGCCGACCCCGCACTGAAAGACAAAGCCGTTGCCGAACTCGGCAACTGGCTGTCTCACCCGGACTACGCTGCGTACAAGCCGCAGGTCGAATGGCTCATCGCTGAGAAGAAGTGGAGCGTGCTGCTCGACAGCTTCTACCAGATCATGCCGTTCGGCACCGGTGGTCGGCGGGGGGCGGTCGGGATCGGCCCGAACCGCATGAACTTGTGGACGCTCGGGGCGAGTGTGCAGGGGCATTGTGAGTACCTGAAGCAGAAGTTCCCCGGTGTGTCGCTGAACGTGGTACTCGCCTATGACGTGCGACAATTCAACGACAAACGCGGCAACTACAACCCGAAGCTGCCGAACCCGGTGTTCGGCCTTACTAGCCGTAATTTTTGCGAGTTCGCGGCCGGGGTGTATGCCGCCAACGGCATCCACAGCCACATCCTGCCGCCTGACGCCAAGCGGTTCGTGAGCACGCCGGAGTTGAGCTTCACTATCCGGTATCTGAAGGCGCATGGCGGGCTGAACATGACCGCCAGCCACAACCCGCCAGACGACAACGGCAGCAAGTTCTACGACGAGCGGGGCGCCCAACCAGTGCCGCCCGAAGACCAGATCATGAGCGAACTGGTCGATCAGGTCACGCACATCAAGAGTTTGCCCTGGCCCGACGCGGTGAAGTCGGGCAAGGTCCACTTCCTGGATGCCGCCCCGCACGCCGCGTACATCGAACTCTGCAAGCACCAGAGCCTAATCCCCCCGCCGAAGCAGGACGAACTTCGGGTGGTGTTCACTCCGCTGCACGGCGTCGGGCATGGGTGCGCCGGCGAGACGCTCGAAGCTGCCGGGTTCAAGCTGCACCTGGTGAAGGAACAATCGACGCCCGACGGTGCGTTCCCGAACGTGACGAAGACGCCCAACCCCGAGGTGCCGGAGTGTCTCGACCTTGCGGAGAAACTGGCCGGTGAGATCGGGGCCGACGTGGTCATCGCCACCGACCCGGACGCCGACCGCCTGGGCGGGATGGCCTGCACGAGCGCGACCGGCAAGGGGAGCTACCGCTTCCTCACTGGGCAGGAGATCGCGTCGCTGCTCACGCACTTCAAGCTGTCGCGTCTGGCGTCGGCCGGGGACTTGCCCGCCTCGCCGATCGTCGTCACCACCGAGGTGACCACCGGGCAGATCACCCGCATCGCCCGGCACTTCGGCGCCCAGATCGTCAACGATCTGCTCGTCGGGTTCAAGTATCACGCCGACGTACTGTGGCAGCTCGAAAACAACGGTCAGTTCGGGGAAGTGAAGGGCACGCCGGCTGACTTCGTCATCGCCACCGAGGAGAGCCACGGCATCCTGGCGACCGAACACCTGCGGGACAAGGACTCGGCATGTGCGGCTCTGCTACTCGCCGAACTGGCCCTGCACCTGAAGCGGCAAGGTCGGACCATCCCGGAACTGCTCGCCGATCTGAGCCGGCAGTTCGGCCACTTCAAGAACGAACTGCAAAACATCGTCATGACCGGGCTAGAGGGCAAGCAGAACATGGCGAAGATGCTCGATGCCCTGCGGACTGACCCGCCGAAGGAGATCGGTGGGCTGCCGGTTGTCGGTTTCGAGGACCTGCGGAACGAGGACGGCAAGATGGGGCCGTTCAAGGGTGAGACGGACAAAGCCGCCCGCAACTTCCTTATCTTCCGCCTAGCCGGCAGCGGGCTGGAAGCGAAGGTGTGCTTGCGGCCGAGCGGCACCGAGCCAAAGGCGAAGGCGTACATCGAGGTGAGCACTCCGCCGGCGAAGGCGGGGGTGGGGGACGCCGACTGGGCCGCCGCCTGCGCCGCCGCCGACGCCCAGGCGAAGACGTTGGCCGACGATTTCCTCAAGATGGCGTTGGGAACAGTCGGCCAGACGCCTGCGTAGGGTGGCCAAAACTCGCCGAGAGTCGTTGCCCGACTGTCGCTCTTGGCGAGAGCGACCCCCGACCGGACCGCCCCCATGCGCACTTCCGATCTGATCCGCACCGCGTTTGGCGGACTGTGGCGGCAGAAGGCCCGTTCCGCCCTTACCCTTATCGGTGTGGCGGTAGG
>JALOQR010000325.1 GCA_025459365.1 Fimbriiglobus sp. | reverse complement strand
CGGCAGCGCATCAGCGAGATGCGCGAACCGCCGCTCGGGCTGGACGACGTGCCGCACCCGGCTCTGGAGGTGTTCTTCGATGAGATCCAAAACGCGCCATCGACGCAGCTACTCGTCGGTGGGGTGATGCTCGCAGTCGGGAATCTGCTCAGTGCGATTCACCAATATCGTCAATTGACGCATCCGCTGACAGACGCACCGTCGAGGCGACTGCTAAAGTTTGCAATGAGCGAGCTTCAGGAGATCACCTCCTTTTATGCTCGCGTAATCGACGCTCTCGAATGCGGCACGGCTGAAATTGAAGATTGGGGCAAGCACGTTCTCGAGGTGCTGCTTGCTCACGCAGACTGGTTCGACGACCAAGAAGTAGGTCCGGCTGTGCCGGACGCCAACCACCGTCCGGCACAGCCGGACCTACCAAGGCGTTACTCCGCCACGCCCTACACCTACGATCCCATCCCCCAACGCGACGAGCGCTTCACCGACCTGTGGAACCAGGGGGTGAACGCCGAAGCCTTCCTGTACGACGAGACGAAGCCCGCTCAGGCGAAAGTGCTGATGATGCTGTACAAGCGGCTGCGGGAGATCGACGTGCCGGAGATGATGGCGAGCATCATCGTGCAGACGAAGGGCAAGCCGTGGGGGTACTACCGCGACATGAGCCGGCAACTGTGGGATGAGGCCCGGCACGCCATGATGGGCGAAGTCGGGTTCGTGGCGCTGGGCGTGGACTGGACGAAGGCCCGCATCACCTGGAACTGGAGCTACCGGCTGAACACGGAGTGTACGCCGATGGAGCGTCACGGCGTGCTGTTCTTCATCGAGCAAGGGCTGATGCCGAAGACGGGCAAACGGTACGAGTTCGAGGTGGCCGGCGCGAGCGGCATCCCCATCGCAAAGACGATTCAGGACTTCGACTGGGCCGACGAGGTGCTGCACAGCCAGATCGGCCGCGAGTGGTATGTGAAACAGTTCAACAGTTTGCAGGAGGCGTTGGCGTTTGGCGATGCGGCCTGGACGAAGATCACCAGCAACTGGACGACGGTGAAGGAGCAGGGGCTGACGCAGCACACCAACTGGTGGCCGGCGATCTACGGGCAGGCATGCGCCGCCGCCGGCCGCGAACCCGACCCGACGGTGATGAGCTACGACGAGACGTACGAAGGCAAGCGGGCCGACCTGAAAGGCGTGGTGGGGGAGTGATCGACAGGGTTGGCCGCGATTCGGAGGGGAGCGGGTCAGGCTCACTCACTCCCCGCCGAACGCTCGCGGCACGACCGACTACCGCCCCCACTCCTCGCGGTCGCCGGGTTGAGGCACGGCCACATCGGCGAAGCCCAGTTCGCCGAGCGTGTCGGCCAGCGCCTCCGCCTGCTCCCGCTCACCGTGGATCAGCCGCACTTTCTTCACCTTCCCGGCCAGCGGGCCGAGGTAAGCACGGAAGTCGTTCACGTCGGCGTGCCCGCTGAAGCCGTCCAGATGCACCACTTCGATCCACTTGTTCCATTCCTTCCCCTGCATCCACACCGTCGGTTTCGGGTCCATGAGACGCCGGCCGGTGGTGCCCGGTGCCTGAAAACTCACCAACACCACCGCACACCGCGGGTCGTCCACCACATGCCGCAGGTGGCCGACGATCCGCCCGGCGTCGCACATACCGCTGCTGGCGATGACGATGTGCGGCCCCGGCTTCAGGGTGAGTTCCTGGCTCGCCTCGTAGCTTCGCACGTAAGAGACGCCATCACCGCCGAGCAACCCGTGCCCCTCTCGCACCGCCTCGGCCACCTCCGGGTGCAGGCTGTCCGGGTGTGAGCGGTATACCTCAGCAATCTCGCCGGCGAGCGGGCTATCGACGAAGATCGGCACCTTCGGCACCTTGCCTTCCCGCAGGCCGCGTTGCAGGAAGTGGATGATGAGCTGGCTTCGCCCCAGGCTGAACGCCGGGATGAGCACCTTGCCGCCGCGGGCGATGGTGTTTCGCACCGCCGCGTAGAGCTTCTCGATGGTCGCGCCCAGGTCGGTGTGGGTGCGGTTGCCATAGGTCGATTCGCACACCAACAGATCGGCCGGGGGAATTTCACCGGTCGGCCGTAGCAGAGGGATGCCACGCCGGCCGAGATCGCCGCTGAAAGTGATCGACCGCCGCCCCTCTGGGCCAGGAGCGGTCAGATGGACCATCGCCGAACCGAGGATGTGCCCGGCCTCAACGAACTTGAACCCGACCCCGCCGCCCAGGTCTACCAGTTCGCCATACCGCACGCTCCGCAAGCGGTCGAGCGCCCGATCCACGTCGGCATAGGTGTAGAGTGGCTGCACCCACGGCTCGGCGTAGTTGCGGGCGATGTTGATGTGAGCCGCTTCTTCTTCCTGAATCTTGGCCGAGTCGCGGAGCATGACCGCGAGGAGATCGTGAGTCGCGGGCGTCACATACACCGGCCCGGTGAAGCCTTGCCGCACCAGCGTCGGCAGGTTCCCACTGTGGTCGATGTGGGCGTGGCTGATCACCACCGCGTCGAGTTGGTCGGGGTGAAACGGGAAACGGCCGTTGCGGGTGCGGGCCTCTTCACGCCGCCCCTGGTTCAATCCACAGTCGAGAAGGATCCTCTGCCCGCCGGCATCGGCGAGATGCATGGAACCGCTGACACTACTGGCCGCCCCCCAGAAGGTAATGGCCGGCTCGGGCGGGCGGGCGGCCGGCGGCCGGTCGGGTGGTGTGGTGCTCATCCCCCAATTCTAGCCGGCGGGGGAAGGTCGGGGGGGCGAACCCGCCGGAGATCGTTAGAATGGCCCGAGGCGGTGACTCTCCTCCTTCGGCGGAACCGTTATGCTCGTCGGTCAAACCCTCGGCAACCCGGCCAAAGGGGAGATCTATATCGAGAAGGAACTGGGCAGCGGGGCGATGGGCACCGTCTACCGCGGGCGATTGACGGCCAACGGCAAGACGCGGCCGGTGGCCCTGAAGGTGGTATCGCTCGGGCTGGTCGGCAACGAATCGGCGATGAAGCGATTCGACCGTGAGAGTGCCATCCTCCAGCAACTCCGCCACCCACACATCGTGCGGCTGTATGGCACCGGGCGGTTTCGCGGCACGCCTTACATTGCAATGGAGTATGTGGACGGCGAGCCGCTCGACCGCGTGCTCACCCGCCGCACCCGCCTCGGGTGGGAAGAAGTCTTCACCTACGCCAAGCAATTGTGCGACGCCCTCCAGCACGCCCACGATAAAGGCATCATCCACCGCGATCTGAAGCCGTCCAACCTGATGATCACCACCAGCGGGGTGCTCAAGCTGACCGACTTCGGCATCGCCAAGGATACCGACGTCACCGCGCTGACCGGAGCCAACAGCACCATCGGCACCGCGGCCTACATGAGCCCGGAGCAGTGCCGCGGATCGCGTGACCTCTCGGCCAAGTCGGATCTGTATTCCCTCGGCGTGGTCATGTACGAACTGATCACCGGCAAGAAGCCGTTCTACGCCGAGACGACGATGGACATGTTCCTCAAGCACGTCAACGAGAAGCCGGTGCGGATTGGTCGCCTCATGCCCGACCTGCCAGTGTGGGTCGACAACCTGATTATGCACCTGCTGGAGAAGTCGCCCGATACTCGCCCGTACGACGCCGCGACAGTCAAGAGGATGATCGAGGGGATCGAGGAAAAGGTGCAGGGGCTACGGAGCGCCGGGCTGGATGTAGCCACCGCCCGCAAAGTCGACCGCAAACCCGGCGACAGCGAAACCGTGACGAACGAAGACCGCGAAGCGGCCCGGATCATCAAGGGGAAGCGAAAGAAGAAGAAAACGGTGCCACTCCTCCAGCAGACGTGGGTGAAGGCGATCGGCCTCGGGTTGGTGCTGGCCGGGCTGATCGGGGCAGGTGTGTGGCTCATGTGGCCCGAGTCGCCTGAGCGGGCTTTCGCAGCGGTCAAGGCCGCCCCGGAGGAGGGCAAACGCGAGACCGCGGCCAACTTCCTCAAGCAACACGGGGGAGCCAGCCACCCAACGGTGGACGAAGCGAAAGCCATCTTTCGGACGGCCCAGACGCGGTACATCGAAAACACACTGCTGAACCGGGCCGGCAAAGGCGAAGACGCGAAAGTACGGGTCCGGGCGGCCCAGGAAGGGGAAAACGAGGCGGTGATGAAGAACATCTGGGACGCCATCGACAGCGAGCGGGCGGGCAAACTCGCCGACGCCAAACGTCACTGGCAGTTCGTGCGCGACAACGTCCCCGAACCCGACTTTACCCAGATCCACGACCTGGACAACTTCCGCTACTCCCCAAACCGGTGGGTCGCTGAGAAGCGGCTCACCGATCTGGGCGCCGTGCCAGGGCTGTACCGTCAGGTGCAGATGAAGGTGGACGACGCCCGCACCAACGAAGAGTTTCCGGCCGGAAATCCGTCCGACCCGGAAGTGAAGGCGGTCCGGGCGGTGCGCCTGGAACTGTTCGGCGACCCGGCGAAAGCGAATGGAGTCTGGGATGGGCTGCACGCCGACACCCTGGCTGAACTGCCGCAACTGCGGTGGTTCTTGCTCGCCGCCGACCGCCGTGCCGCCACCCGCCCCGACAAGGAAAAGGCCACCGAACTGACTGCGGCTCGGACGGAGTTGGTGCGGGCGAAACTGCGAGCGGCGGGCGAGCGCTGGGCCACCGCAAAGGACGACAAAACCGACCGCACCGGCCCTCGAGAGGTGCGGAACACCTGCCGCGACCTGATCGACCTGTACGACGACGAGAAGGACGACGCCATCAAAACGGCCGTCGCCGACGCGAAGAAACTGCTCACCGAGGCAGAGAAGCGATAAACCCCTGGAACCGGATACACATTCGCCAGGTGTATCATTCACCGGGTGACTGCGTTTCCGGTTCCAGAGAACTGAGTTCATGCCCCTGCCTTCCTACACCGCCGTTTCCCGCCCCCGCTCGCTGGCCGCGTTCGACCGTGCCAAAGCCCTCATCCCCGGCCCTCATCCCCGGTGGGGTCAATAGCCCCGCTCGCGCCTTCGGCGCTGTCGGTGGCACGCCACTGTTTATCGATCGGGCCGAAGCCCAGTACCTCTACGACCTCGACGGCCACAAGTACCTCGACTTCATCGGTTCGTGGGGGCCGATGATCCTCGGGCACTGCCACCCGAAGGTGGTTGAAGCCACGACCGCCGCCCTCCGCCGTGGCACGAGCTACGGCGCCCCATGCGAGGCCGAATCACAACTGGCCGAACTGGTCATCGACGCCGTGCCGAGCATCGAGATGGTGCGGTTCGTGAGTAGCGGCACCGAAGCGGCGATGAGCGCCCTTCGGCTCGCCCGCGGGTTCACTGGCCGCGACATCGTGGTAAAGTTCGCCGGCTGCTACCACGGGCACGTCGATTCGCTGCTGGTGGCCGCCGGCAGTGCCGCACTGACGCTCGGTGTACCGAACAGCCCCGGCGTGACGGCCGGCACGGTCAAGGACACCGTCGTCCTCCCTTACAACGACCCGCAGAAGCTAGCCGACCTGTTCGCCGCGAAGGGCGATCAGATCGCCGGGGTGATGCTCGAACCGGTCGCCGGCAACATGGGTCTGGTGGTGCCGACCGCCGAGTTCCGCAAGGCGCTCCGCGACCTCACCCACAAGCACGGGGCGTTGCTCATCTACGACGAAGTGATGACCGGCTTCCGCCTGAGCTACGGCGGGGCGCAGCAACTGCTCGGCGACACTCCGGACGTGACCGCCCTCGGCAAGATCATCGGCGGCGGCTACCCGGTGGGCGCCTACGGCGGGCGGAAGGACGTGATGGCGAAGGTGATGCCGGCCGGGCCGGTGTTTCAGGCCGGCACGCTGAGCGGCAACCCGGTGGCGATGGCGGCCGGTATCGCCACGCTGAAGGAGTTGAAGCACAACCCGCCGTATGCCCGGCTCGACGCCATGAGCGCGGTGATTGCGGCGGGGCTGACTGCAGCGTGCCAGGAGCGGAACATCCCACACCAGTTGAACCGCGTCGGCAGCATGTGGACACTGTTCTTCACCGACACGCCCGTCACTGATTTGGAGACGGCGAAGACGTCCGACACCGACCGCTTCGCCCGCTTCTTCTGGGCCATGATGGACCGCGGCGTGTACCTACCGTGCAGCCAGTTCGAGGCGGCGTTCACTTGCGGAGCGTTGACGGATGCGGACGTAGCGGCAACGGTGAACGCGGCAAAGGAGAGCGTGGCGGTACTCGGTGAGCGACCCGCGTGAGCGGGTTGGTCGTGTTACCAAGCCCGCTTACGCCGCCACCCGCTCACGAAGCGTCGGCAAGGCGGGGCACCGCTTCGTGAGCCACTCCGTCACGGCGGCGGCGCTCAGCCGTTCACTCACTTCGAGTTCGCCGTTCATCCGCGGGAACTTGCGGCCGACCTCCCAGCCCGGCCGGTAGGTCGGCTCGCCAAGCAGCACCACCCGTTCACCTTTCTCCAGCGGCAGTTCGGCTGGCGAGCGGTCGCCCCATACCCACCGATCCGATGCCCCGAACCCCCGCGGCAGGGTGCCGTCCGCCCGCAAGGCCGCCGGGTGGAACAACTGCCAGCGGGCGAAGAACACTTCGGCGTCGGGGTCTGGGCAGGCATCGCGGCAGGCATCGACGAGCCGTGAATCAACTCTCGGCCCGCCCCACGCATCGGCGAGCAGCACATGAAGTTGGTTCATTTCCGTGACGCCACGAATCACCACCCGCATCGCGGTGCGGCTCGCCGGGTGGATCGCCAGCACCACCTGGTCGTCGGGCACGGCCAGCAGTTCACCCAGTTCTTTTGCTGCTGGCAGTGCATCAGCCACCTCCGCCGCCGCCGCCCGTAGCCCGTCCACCGCCCGCGCCATCCGCCGCACCGCGACCGCGGCCGGCAGAAGGGTCAGTGCGTCGTCGAGCAGGTCGGGCAACTGGCGCCATGCCTTCGCTGCGGCAGGCATCTTCGGAGCAAGCTCGGTCAGGTACGGCTCGGGAAAGGTGGTTTGGTCGGTGGTCGTCGGGTGGTGGAAGAAGAAGGTCGCCGGCACGCCCCACCGGCCGCGAGTGCGGGCGTATCGCTCACGGCAAGCAGCGATGAGCGGACTAGCGGCCTGGAGAGCCTCACGGAGGCGGTTGAGCAACGACAGCGCAGAGTAGCCAGGATCGAAGGGGGGCCGAACAGTGGGGCGGTCGGTATGCGGGAACTCAAGCAGGATAGCGGTCATCGGCGGTGCCCTCCGTGGCGGCTGATATTTCCGCACGTCGTGGGGGGGGATGTCAACCCCACGTCACGGGCGTCAGTCTCAAGATTGTCAACACTTCTTCTCGGAACTCTGGCATCCTCACTCGGAGTACCTGGGAAATGCCCCCCCCTCTGCCACACTGCCACCTGCCACACACATACCCCCCCGGCCACCGACACCCGAAAAGTGGCAAAAATCAGCCACTTTCGCCAATCAGCCACTGCTGACGCCCACGGACAGGGAGTACCTCCGCACGAATCTGCCGCCCGCCGTTTGACACCACCCGTTTCGTACCCCATCATGATATAGTGTACAGAAGTTTACATCCCCTCTCCCGAGTTCTGCCATGCCCTCACGCCCTTCGCTGGCCCGCCTGGTTCGCCTGGCCGCCGAACTGCGGGCGGCTGGCAATGCCTGGGAAAAGATCGCCGCCGATGTGGATCGGCCGGTGAAAGTGGTGCGCGAGTGGCCGCGGCGGTTTCCCGCTCAGTGGCGGCGGGCGTTCGCCATCCACGAGCGACGGATGCTGGCCGAGGCAACCAGTGAAGCGGTGGTGGTCCTGCGCCAGCAACTCCGCTCGAAAGACGAGAAGACCGCCCGCGAGGCCGGAGTGAAGCTCGTGCAGGTCCGCACCATGTTGGAGAAGGCCCGCGGGCCGAAAGCCGAGAAGCCCAAGTCGAAGTCGTCACCCCCCGGTTCCGCCGACCGCCTCCTCGCCATCCTCCGGGGGATGACTGATGAAGAACTGCGCCAAGCTGCTCTTGAAGAACTGGGCGGATAAGGCCGACTCGGCCCGCGCCGATCCGTCGGTGTTCATTGCCTTTGCCCTGACCGACCCCCACAGGCGGCCACTGGTACAGGCCGCCATTCATGATGAGTTGCAGCGGTTTCTATCGCATCACTCCCGTGGGTTGGTCGAACTCCCCCGCGACCACGGCAAGACGGTGCAAATCTGTGGCCGCATCTTGTGGGAACTCGGCACCAATCCCGGCCTTCGCATCAAGCTCGTGTGCGCCACCGATGCCCTGGCGGCCGACCGCAGCCGCTACCTGCGAGATCAGATCGCAAGCAATCCGATGGTCGGGGTCGTCTTCCCGCATTTGCTTCCGGGCCAGCCGTGGGCAGCCGAGGCGTTCACGGTGCTTCGTCCGGCCGAAGTCGTCGGGCCGAGTGTGGCGGCGTTCGGTGTGGGCACCGGCAGCACCGGAGCGCGGGCCGACCTGCTCGTGTGCGACGACATCGTCGATGTGCGAAGCCTGCACTCGGCCGGTGAACGGCGACGGGTGCGAGACTACTTCACCAACAACCTCCTCAACCTGCTCGAACCCGACGGCCGCTTCTGGGGGCTATGCACACCGTGGCACCCAGACGACCTGAACGCCCACCTGAAGGCGAATCCGAGCTACGCCGTGCTGCGGCGGGCCATCGGGCCAGACCTGGAACCAGTGTGGCCCGAGAAGTGGCCGACCGAAAAACTGGCGGTACGGCGGGCGGAGATCGGCGAGGCGAGTTTCGCCCGGGGGTATCGGCTCATCACCATGAGCGAAGGAGAAGTGATGATTCGCCCGGAGTGGGTGCAGTTCTGGGCCGACGCCTGGCTGCGGGAGGCGATCGAGCGCGTGGTGCTGGCGGTCGATCCGGCGGTGTCGGCGAAGGCGAGCGCCGACCGAAGTGCCCTGGTGGTGCTGGGAAAAATCGGTACCACGGTGCGGGTACTCGAAGCCACCGGGCGACGAGTACGGACGCCGGAGTTGGTGGAGCTGATCGACGCGGCCGACCGCCGGTGGCAACCCGAGGTGATTCTGTTCGAGTCGAACGCGGCATTCGCCGGCATCCGCGACCTGTTGGTTCACCGCACGCGGTTCGGGCCGAAGGTACTTGGCGAAGCCGCCGCACGCGGGAAGAACGCCCGCCTGGCGTCGTTGAGCGTGGCGGTGCAAAACGGCAGCGTCACGCTCAAGGGGGCGGCAGCCGCGGTGGACGCCAGCCAGCGGGAACTGTTCGAGGAGTTGACGACCTACCCATTTTGCACCCACGACGACCTGGCCGACGCGACGGCGGCGGGAGTCGAGCACCTGTTGAGCCGACACGAACCGCGGGTGTGGGTGTGAGGCCAGGGCGGGGAAAACGACTCCGGCGATTGGAGTGGTCCGCGCCCCCCGCTTCCA
>JALOQR010000324.1 GCA_025459365.1 Fimbriiglobus sp. | reverse complement strand
TCGTAGCGGTTTTTGCACGTCACCTTGGCGATGCCATCCTTCGGCCGCACGTCCACGCGGTCCACGTCCGCCCAGCCCTGCACCTCGGCCTCGGGCACCCCCTTCAGTGCGGTCAGCAGCCGGTCGAAGGTGATGTCCGGAGCTTTGGCCGAGCCTTTCTGCGTCGGCGGTTGCACCCAAACGAGTTGCTTTTTCAACTGAAGCAGGATGCCGGTGACGATGACGACCAACAGCGGCACGGCGGCGAGTACCGCCCCCCAGCGGTGGAGTTTGCGGTTGAGCAGCGGAAGTTTCACGTCGGTTCTCGGGCGCGGCGAAGGAAGGCGGGTTGCGGGGAGATGTGTTACGCCGTCGGCTCACCGGCGGGGAGGGGCGGTGGCGGTGGCGGTTCGGGCAGGACGTCGCCCCAGCCGTCGGGTTCGAGGCCGCAGCACGCTTGCCCCGCCGCGATCCACTCTTCGAGCGTGATGTCGAGCGGCGGGGGTGGCGGGGCAAGAGGTGTCATGCGACGGCGGTCAGTGGGTGGGCGGTCAACAGCCGGTGTACGTTGTACACCGCCGACATGGACCACATCTGTTCGTCGTCGAAGAAGGAGACGACGCCGGACCCGGAGCCGGCGGGTAGCCAAGCCGCCGACAACCCGGCGGGGATTTCGTTCGGGTCGGCACCCGCGAGGGCGTACAGGTCGGCCACCGGCACCCACGTGCCCGGCGGTCGCTCACGGAAGAGGTGAACCAACCCCGGTTCCAACCGCCTGAGTGAAACCAGATCGGCGCACAGGTTGGAGAGATGATCGAGCGGGTCGTCGGCGTCCATCGTTCACCCCACGAAGCTTTTGAAGCGTGCGAACTCTTCGGGCGTGGCCGGGCGTATTGTACCGTCGCGAAGCCGTTTCCGGTGGGCCGAGTCGGTCCGCGGTTGGATCGACGTGACGTGCTCCCCGTCGGGTTCGATCACGTGTTCACGGGCGCTCTGCCCACGCACCACAAACCGCCCGTCCTCCGGTTGAACGAACACGTCGTTCGGTCCAGCCCGCTGCGCGTCGTTAACAACCTGCCCGATCGGCCGCCCCTGGGTGGAACGCAGACGGGCGTGATCGCTGGGTGAGATGCCGGGAGGCGGGGGGATGTTGGGCTGGTCAGACATGGGGCGACAGTTTCAGACGGTTGCCAGTTCACCCTTTCCTACTGTAGCCGGCCTCCCTGCAGCCGGTCCGACCGGGGCACAGACCCCGGCAACAGCACCCAAAAGAGACCTGGGAACTGAATGACACTCTGGTCGGGAGCGGGTGGTACAGCCACCCGCTCCCGACGGTCGCGCTTCCCGTTCGACGCACTGCGTTTCCGGCTCACCACCCCTTCGGTTGCGGCTCTTGCAGCACCAAGCGGGGGCCGTTCGGGATCGGTCGGCGAGCGGGATGGAAGGCGGCGAACCCGCCCTGGATATGTGGGCCGTGCGGCATCATCTGGCCATGTCCGCCGGCCACCGTCAGCGGCACCGCGTCCTTCGGGGCGTCGTTCATGAGCCGCCCGTCGGCCATCTCGATCACCCGGTCGGCATAGTTCACCAGCCGCGGGTCGTGCGTCACCACCAGTACCGTCGCCCCCCGGTCGCGGGCGACCCCGTGCAGCAGTTCGATCACCTGCTGGCCGTTCTCCCAGTCGAGTGCGCTGGTCGGTTCGTCGGCGAACAGGAAGCTCGGGTTCTTCACCAGCGCTCGGCCGATGGCCACCCGCTGCTTCTCCCCGCCGCTCATCTGGGCCGGCCGCATGTGCAGCTTGTTGCCCAGCCCCAGTTGGCTCAACACCGCCTCGCTCCGCTTGCGGGCCTCGCGCTGGCTCGCCCCTTCGCCCCACCGCAGCACGATCTCGAGTTGCTCGCGGGCGGTCAACGCCGGGAAGAGGTTGTACCCCTGGAACACGTAGCTACAGTGCTTCAGGCGGAACCGCTCCAGTTCCGGTTCACCCATCCGCCAAATCTCCTGGCCGAGGGCCGCCACCCGCCCATTGCACGGCCGCAGCAGGGCCGAGAGTACCGCCAGCAGGGTGGTCTTGCCGCTCCCGCTCGGTCCCATGAGCAGGTTCATCTCGTTCGCCCGCAATTCGAGCGACACCCCCTGGAGGGCGAACGTCTTGTTCGCACCGGCCCCGAACGAGCGAAGCAACCCGTCCCCAATCAGGGAAGGCCCCGACCGAGTGATCACCGTAGGAGCTTTGGCGGGCACCAAGGTCAGCGTCGGCTGCTCGCGGCGTTCGGCCTTCCGGATCGGCTTTTTCTTCTTCCGGAAGTGGCGTAGCAACGAGAAGCGAGAGAACAAACGGGCGACGACGCGGGCCATCGGTGAAACCTCGGGGTGAGAAAAGGGTGGGTCATTCAAGGGTGGTCGGGGCGAGGCTCCTTTCGGCACGGGGACAGAAAACGAACGCGGAGTATCAGGTCACTTGTCCGAAATACGACCCGCGAATCCGGTTCTTTAGGACTCGCTGATTATGGGAGGATATCTGGTTGTCGGCAACCAGGCTGTCTAATTTGAGCTACTTTCGCCCTTTACCCAAACCGGAAAGTAGCCCGAGTCGGGTCGGCGAAAGTCGTCCGGCTAATCCGATTAAGCCGAATCTCCGCAAGGGTTTACTCCGGCAAAATGGACGACCGAACCTGGGGAAATTTGTGCCCACAGCGTATGGCGGATTATGATGATTTTTTGCGATTTTCTGTGCACAACGGACTTCGGGTGCGCCAGGATGCCCGCGACCGAAAACGATCAATCTCTTCTGAGTGTGCGAACAGCGATCACTTCCGCGGAGGGATGGCCCGAGGTGGTGGCCGCGCTCGACCGCCGCGAAGCCGCGAATATCGACGGGGCCTGGGGGTCGAGCGCCGCCGCCGCGGTGGCCGCCCTCGCTCTGAGCCGCTCGGCCCCCATTCTGATTGTGGTGCCACACCTGACCGACCTCGGCCCGTGGCGGGAAGATCTCACCAGCTTCAGTGGAAACCGCCCGCTCGTATTCCCCGCATTCGAGACGTGGCCGCCGCAGGACAAGCCGGGGAAAGTCAGCGTCGAGACGGGCGAGCGGTTGCGGGTGTTGCAGGGGCTGTCCGAACTGAGACCTCCCCTTCCGGCCACCTCTCCTCCTGGGAAAGCGAACCGGGGGGAGAGATCCTCGAAACTCGTCCTCACTCCCATCGCCGCCCTGGTGCAACCGGTGCCGCCGCGGGGCGACCTGGCCGCCAACAGCCGACGGATCGCCGTTGGCGCTCCCCTCGACCCCGACGAGTTCCTGAAGTGGCTCGCCGACGCCGGGTACAAGCGGGCCGATGCCGTCGAGTACCCCGGCGAGTTCGGCCGGCGCGGCGGCATCATCGACCTGTTCACCCCGGACGCCCCGGACCCCGTCCGCCTGGAGTTCTTCGGCGACGAGCTGGAGTCGATCCGCAGTTTTGCGGTGAGCAGCCAGCGGAGCCTGGAGAAGAAGACCGAGATCACCGTCATCGCCCTGAACGGGCCGACCGGCGGGCGGAGCATGGGATTCCTGCTCGACTACTTCCCGCCGGAAAGTGTCGTGGTGCTGGTCGAACCGGGCGAGTTGAAGGAACAGGCGAAGCACTTCTTCGAGCGGGTAGCGGTCGCCGACGGGTTGTTCACCGCCGAAGGCACATTCGCCAACCTGCTGACGCACCCGACGGTCGCCCTGTCGGCGATGCCGCGGCCGAGCACCGAGGCATCGGCCCATCTACGGGTGGAAAGCATCGAACGGTTCAGCGGGAACGTGCAAAAGGTGCGAGACGAACTCGACACCATCGCGGCGAGCGACCGGGTGTACATCGCCTGTCAGACCGACGCCGAGGTGAAGCGGCTCAACGAAGTGCTCAAGGCGGGCAAGCTGGCGGAAAGCGATCGGTTGCGGGTCGTTACGGGGCATGTGAAGAAGGGGTTCCGGGTGGTCGCGGCGAACGCCAACACCACCACCGGCCTTGTCGTCATCGGGTCGCACGAACTCTTCCACAAAGACCTACTCCCGCCCGGCGTGAAGCAGGCCACCGCCACGGGCCGGCGGGTGGAATCGCGGGCGATCGACAGCTTCCTCGACCTGAACGACGGCGACTACGTGGTTCACATCGCCCACGGCATCGCCCGGTTCCGCGGCATGAGGATGCTCGAGAAGGGGCAAGCGAGCGGGGGGCGTCAGCCCCCTGGTGAATTGGAGGATGAAGAACCAGGGGGTTCACACCCCCCGCTCACCGGGACGGAAGAGCACCTTGTCCTCGAATTCCGCGACGGCGTGTTGCTCTATGTGCCGGCATCGCGGATCGATCTGGTGCAGCGGTACATCGGCGGGCAGCAGTCGGCCCCGGAGTTGAGCAAACTCGGCGGCACGGCGTGGGGGCGGAAGAAAGACAAAGTGGCCGAGGCGGTGATGGACATGGCCGCCGAGATGATCCGCGTGCAAGCGGTGCGGGCCACCCTGCCGGGGTTCGCCTTCCCCACCGACTCCGACTGGCAGAAGGAATTCGAGGACGCCTTCCCGTACCAGGAGACGCCCGACCAGGCGACGAGCGTGACGGAGATCAAGACCGACCTCGAACGGCCGAAGCCGATGGACCGCCTGCTGTGCGGCGACGTGGGCTACGGCAAGACCGAAGTGGCCGTGCGAGCGGCGTTCAAGGCCATCGACAACGGCAAGCAAGTGGCCGTGCTCGCCCCCACCACGGTGCTCGCCGAGCAGCACTTCCGCACCTTCGGCCAGCGGCTCGCCGAGTACCCGTTTACGGTGGAGTGCCTGAACCGCTTCCGCAGCCCGAAGCAGCAGAAGGACATCATCAAACGGGTGGCCGAGGGGAGCGTCGATGTAGTCATTGGCACACACCGGCTGGTGAGCAAGGACGTGAAGTTCAAGGACCTCGGGCTGGTGATCGTCGATGAGGAGCAGCGGTTCGGCGTCGAGCACAAGGAGCGGTTGAAGCACCTCCGCACGTCGGTCCACATCTTGACGATGACCGCCACGCCGATCCCCCGGACACTGCACGGGGCGCTGCTCGGGGTGCGAGAGATTTCATCGCTCGAAACGCCCCCGCCGGAACGCTACCCGGTGGAAACGCGCATCGTGCGGTGGGACGACCAACTCATCCGCAGCGCCATCCACCGCGAGTTCAACCGCGGCGGGCAGGTGTACTTCGTCCACAACCGGGTTCACGATATCTGGGATGTAGCGGCCAAGATTCAGCACCTCGTGCCCGACGCCAAGATCGTCGTCGGCCACGGGCAGATGAACGAGCACGAACTCGAAGCGGCGATGGTGAAGTTCGTGCGGAAAGAGGCCGACATCCTGGTCGCCACCACGATCATCGAGAGCGGGCTGGACATCCCGAACGCCAACACCATTTTCATCGACGACGCCGACCAGTACGGGTTGGCCGACCTGCACCAACTCCGCGGCCGGGTGGGGCGGACCAAACTCCGGGCCTATGCGTACCTGATCGTCAACCCACTCAAGCTGGTGTCGCCGAACGCCCAAAAGCGGCTGAAAGCGATCGAGGAATTCACCGACCTGGGAGCGGGGTTCAAGATCGCCATGCGGGACCTGGAAATCCGCGGGGCGGGGAACATTCTGGGGACCGAGCAGAGCGGGCACATCGCGGCGGTGGGGTACGAGATGTACTGCCAACTGCTCGAAAACGCCGTGCGGCAACTCAAGCACCAGCCGCCGCGGGTGGCCGTCGAGGTGAACGTCGATCTCCCGTGGCCGGCATTCTTGCCAAAGGACTACGTGCCGGGGCAGAAGCTCCGCATCGAGGTGTACCGCCGCCTCGCCCGCCTGCGGGAGATCGACAAACTGGCCGACTTCCGCCAGGAACTCCGCGACCGCTACGGTCCCCCACCAGACGCGGTGGTGTGGCTGCTGCGAACCACCGAAGTACGGCTGCACTGCGTGCGGTGGGGGATCACCGGCGTCCACCGGTTGGGGCCGGATCTGGTGTTTGGCTACCGGAACCGGCGAAAGGCCGACGACCTGGAGAAGCGGAGCCAGCGCCGGCTGAAAGTGGTGGACGAGCGGAACCTCTACCTGCGGCTGAAGCCGGAGGAGGATTCGCCCGAGGCGATGTACAAGCTGCTCACGCGGGTGCTGGCGTAGGGCGACTCCCTGAAACGGACCTCACCCCCGCCCCCTGTGCCAAGAGGAGAGGGGGCCAGGGTCGGTGGCAGTGGCTGTGGCAAAGTGGCAGTGACAGAGTAGCAAAACCCTACGGCGGCAGGGTATATGGCTAGGTGTGGCCGTGGCAGGTCCAGGCATGAATGAGTCAGTTCGCCCATCAAACGAAGCGGAGCGTCTGCAG
>JALOQR010000323.1 GCA_025459365.1 Fimbriiglobus sp. | reverse complement strand
CGGCACCCGCCGCGGCCGCCGCTTGCACGTGCTGGCTCATCGCCTGGGCCGCCGAATCCATGTCGGCGATCGCGCTCTTGATGGCCGCCAGGTCACTCCCCTTGATGGCGTCCTTCACCTTGTCGATCGCCCGCACCAGCGGCGCCTTGTCGGCCTCGCCCAACTTGTCGCCCAGTTCCTTGAGCATCTTCTCGAACTGGTGGGATTTCTGGTCGCCCTCACTCTTGGCGTCGGCCAGTTCCCGCTTCCGCTTGTCCTCGTCGGCGTGCGTTTCGGCGTCTCGCTTCATCTTGTCGATCTCGGCCTGGCTCAGCCCGCTGCTGTGCTCGATCCGCACGTTGTTCGCCTTGCCGGTGCCCTGGTCCTTGGCGGTTACGTTCAGGATGCCGTTGGCGTCGAGGTCGAAGGTCACCTCGATTTTCGGCATCCCTTGCGGGGCGGGCAGGATGCCGTCGAGGTGGAACTCGCCGATCTTCTTGTTGTCGGCGGCAATCGGCCGCTCGCCCTGGAACACCTTCACGTCCACGCTTGGCTGGTTGTCGGAAGCGGTGGTGAAGATTTCCGTCTTCTTCGTCGGGATGCTGGTGTTCCGCGGGATCATCGGCGTCATGCGGCCGAACTGGGTTTCGATGCCCAGCGTCAGCGGGGTGACGTCGAGCAGCAAGAGGTCCGACTTGCTGCCGAGCAGCAGGCTGCTCCCCTGGATGGCGGCGCCGACAGCCACCACCTCGTCCGGGTTCACCCCCTTGTGCCCCTCCTTGCCGAAGATCTCCTTCACCAGTTGCTGCACCCGCGGCATGCGGGTCATGCCGCCGACCATCACGACTTCGTCCACGTCGCTCGGCTTCATGCCGGCATCTTCGAGCGCCCGCAGCACCGGCTTCTTGCACCGGTCGATCAGGTGCTCCACCATCCGCTCGAACTGGGCGCGGGTGATGCTCTGGTTGATGTGCCGGGGCACCCCGTCGATGGCGGTGATGAACGGCAGGTTTACCTCCGCGGTCGTCTGTGTGCTCAGGTACTTTTTCACCTTCTCCGCCTCATCTTTCAGCCGCTGCATGGCCATCGGGTCTTTGCGGAGGTCAACGCCGTTCTCCTTCTTGAACTCCTCGGCGATGAAGTCGATGAGTACGTTGTCGAAGTCGTCGCCGCCGAGGTGCGTGTCGCCGTTGGTCGACTTCACCTGGAAGTTGGCGACTCCGTCGATCTCGTACAGTTCCAGAATGCTGATGTCGAACGTCCCGCCGCCGAGGTCGAACACGGCGATCTTCTGGTCCTTGCCCTTCTTGTCGAACCCGTAGGCCAGCGCCGCCGCGGTCGGCTCGTTGATGATCCGCATCCGCTGCTTGGTCTTGGCCTTCGTCTTCGGGTCTTCGATTTCCCACTCGGTGTCGAACCCGGCGATGGCGGCGGCGTCGATGGTGGCCTGCCGCTGGGCGTCGTTGAAGTACGCCGGCACGGTGATGACCGCCTTCCGCACCGTGTGCCCGAGGTAGGCTTCGGCGGCTTCCTTCAGCTTGCGCAGCACCATCGCCGACACTTCCGGCGGGGTGAACTGCTTGCCGTCGATGTCCACCTTCACCAGATCGGCCCGACCGCCGACGATCTTGTACGGCACCAGTTTCTCTTCGCTCTCGACCTCCTCGTGCCGCCGGCCCATGAACCGCTTGATGCTGTACACGGTCTTGGTCGGGTTGGTGACGGCCTGCCGCTTGGCCGGCTCGCCGACGAGGCGGTTGCCGTCCTTGGCGAAGCCGACCACGCTCGGGGTGGTGCGGGCGCCTTCCTGGTTGGCGATGACTTTGGCTTCGGCGCCTTCCATCACGGCCACCACGCTGTTGGTGGTGCCGAGGTCGATGCCGATGATCTTTTCGACGGACATGGTTGGTATCCCGTGGGGGGTGACGTTTTGGGGTGAGGTCTGTGGATGTGCCACAAAGCACGACCCGTGCCAGGGAGGTGATTCGCCCGACGACTTCGATCGCAAGTTGTTATCAGTTATGGCTTTAAATATTGTCGCCGAGGTGGTATCCATGCCAAAATCGCGGTCTGCTGCCATTTTGTCGTGGCAGGGGTTCGGCCGACGCCTCCACCCACCCGACGCATCCGCTAAAACCGCTACACCCGACGGAAAACCTGCATCCTCTGAGAGTTCCGGCTCGTTGACGTTGGCAAATGGCCGACATACCTTGACAGCATTCTCCGACATAAAGCCCCACGACCCGGATCAGGTCCATGTCGTCGCGCAAATCCGACTCCGGCGGCGACTCGGCCGGCAAGCTCTCCAAGCTCCGGGCCGACATCGACAAGTTCGATCAGCAATTGCTGGAAACCCTGAACAAGCGGGCAGCGGTGGCCGCCCAGATTGGCAAGGTGAAAGCCGACGCCGGCGGGGAGGTGTTCAACGCTGCCCGCGAGGAGGAGGTGCTCAACGCCATCCTCAAGGCGCACAAGGGGCCGCTCCCGGAAGTGACCGTCAAGGCGATCTTCCGCGAGCTGATTTCCGGTAGCCGGGCACTGCAAAGCGTGCAGCGGGTGGCATTCCTCGGGCCGGACTACAGCTACAGCCACCTCGCCGCCATCGAGCGGTTCGGCCAGAGTGCCGAGTACTCGCAGGTGGGGAGCATTCAGGCGGTGTTCGACGAGGTTTTGCGGAAGCACGCCAATTTCGGGGTGGTACCGCTGGAAAACAGCACCGACGGCCGCATCGCCGACACCCTCGATTGCTTTATCCGCAACCCGCAGGTGAAGATCTGTGCGGAAATCCGCTTGCGGGTCCATCACCACCTGCTGGCCAACTGCCAGCCGGCGGAGGTGCGAAAGGTGTACAGCAAGGCGCAGGCGCTGAGCCAGTGCCGACACTGGCTCAGCAAGAACATGCCGCAGGCCACCGCTCACCCGGTGAACAGCACCGCCGACGCCGCTCGATTGGTGCAGGGCGACCCGTTCGCGGCGGCGGTGGCCAGCCGTCAGGCGGGGGTGCGGTACGGGCTGAAGACGCTGTTCGCCAGCATCGAAGACCACCCGGAGAACGAAACGCGGTTCGCCGTGATCGCCCTGAACGACAGCAACAAAACAGGCCACGACAAAACGGCCCTGATCTTCCAGGTGCAGCACACCCCAGGCGCACTGGTGGACGCCCTGCTGTTGTTCAAGGCGAACAAGATCAACCTCACCTGGGTGGAGTCGTTTCCGTACAAGGAGGCGAAGGGGGAGTATGTGTTCTTTGTTGATTTCGAGGGGCACCAGGACGAGCCGAAGGTGAAGAAGGCGATCAAGGCGCTGGAAGAGATGTGCGAGTCTGTGAGCGTGCTCGGCTCGTACCCGGTGAGCGTGGCGTCGGACGAGTGACGCTATTGGAAGAGCATGGCCAGCAATTGCCTTCTCCCGACGTTCTTATTCGGGTGTTTTTTGTTTGACGGCTTTTGCCAATTTGGTTAACTTCCCTCCTGTGTCTCCACACTCAGGAGGGAAACATGTTCTCCGTTCTCCGTTCTCCGTTCTCCGTTCTCCGTTCTCCGTTCTCCGTTCTCCGTTCTCCTACTGATCGTCTTCGGTCTAACTAGTGGCACCTCGAGAGCACAACAAAAAGGCCCAAGCGCGTCTGTCGATTCCATTTCGCAAGGTCCACAGGCCGGTCAGATCAACGTTACCGTTTCTTGGGCCAAGATCCTTCCGGCAGCAAACCCTGAGACAATCGGCGAGATCGAGATCATCGTCAAGTCGAAGGCCCCAGGCAATGGTGGGGCACAACGGGCCGATGTAAAGAAGTCGCTCGTACCGCCACCCGTAATTCTCGACAACAGTTCATGGCCTACGACGATCGGTGGTCTAACGACAGGAGACGAAGTTACTAGTGTGGAAGTTTGGGTTTGGCCAACAGGTGCATTGCGAAGACAGATTGCCCAAGATTCCAAACAACCCAACAACTTGATCGTGCCCTGAGCTAACGCCTGTTGCTCGGAGTCTACGATCACTTCCATCTGTCATCTATCGGGCACAATCATGCAGCTACAAATCGAGCGGAAAGGGGCGAGTTTGGTCGAAGTCCTCGTGGTGATTGCAATCCTTGCGGTGCTCGTCGGCCTGCTCTTACCCGCCGTGCAGAAGGTCCGAGAAGCGGCCAATCGGATGCGCGAAGAGAACAAGATGCGGCAGTATGGAATTGCCGTACACCACTTCGCGTCCGCCCACGACGGGAGGCTGCCCAACTCCGCCAACCAGTTCCCGTCGAAGGGGGAAACGGTGATCTCTTGTCTCCAACCGTATTTGGAGATGGGAGACTTCCGGGATGAAAACCAGAGCAAGGTGTTGTGGCAACCTGCTCAAGTGCGGAGTGTCCTCGACCCAAGTTTCTCAAGTCGTGCAGGGTCGCCAGTCGGAAATGTGCTGCCGAATGGTGAGCAGGAGGGTGATTGCAGCTACGCCTTTAACAACCTTGTCTTCGCCCCAAGCGGGAATTTTCAACGATCGCTCCCGGATGGTCTCTCGAACACCATCGCCATCACTCATCACTACGCTCGATGCGGTGGTACTGGTTTCACATGGCACGCCAACAACCCGACTTACGTTGCCTTCGACTTCGCCACCGGGACGGAAGTGACCAAGCCGGGATGGACAGTGACCCCTTTGTCAGCGCATGCTTCCACGTTCGCGGATGGGAATATGGGGGATGCCATGCCGGTTGGCGTTTCCCGGCGCGGACCGCTGCCAACTCCTACGTTTCAAGTTGTTCCAACAATCTCCGAATGCGATTTTCGACTCCCGCAAGCCTTGACAAGCAACGGGCTGATGACCGTGTTGGCCGACGGGAGTGTGCGAGTGATCCGGCCGAGCGTCCACATTCACACATTTTGGGCAGCTGTCACCCCGAACGGGGGTGAAGCAATCAGCGACTGGTGAAGCCGCATGGTAGAGATGGAGTTTCAGGCCTCGTGCGGCGTGCCAGACGCGAGTTCTGTCTGTCCACACGAGGCCTGCTCGGTTTCGTACCAGTTTCCACGTGAAGCACCACCCTGCTGCTGTTCAAGGCGAACAAGATCAACCTCACCTGGGTGGAGTCGTTTCCGTACAAGGAGGCGAA
>JALOQR010000322.1 GCA_025459365.1 Fimbriiglobus sp. | reverse complement strand
GGTCTCGCCCGACAGCGGGTGGACCAACTCGCGGCCCGCCCAGCATTCCGCCGCCCGGCCGATCGGCTGCGGGAATTGGAACAACGGCTGGACGACACGGCGGCACGGCTGCGGCGGGCGATCCAGTTGCACACCAGCCGCTCCCGCGACAAGCTGGCGGCGGCGGCCGAGCAACTCGACGCCCTCAGTCCGCTGAACGTGCTCAAGCGGGGCTATAGCCTGACCCGCCGCGGCGACGGGGCCGTGGTGCGAGAGGTGACCGACGTGGCCGCCGGCGAGGTGCTCACCGTGCGGTTGGCGTCTGGCGAGATTATCACCCGCGTGCTGGCCGTCACCCCGGCGGAGGAAAAGCCGTGACCCCCACCCCGGACGCCCCACGGTTCGAGCAAGCGATGGCCGAGTTGGAGCGAATCCTCCGCGAACTGGAGGACGGCACCGCCACGCTGGAAGAAAGTCTGGCGAAGTACGAGCGCGGGGTGTTGTTGGTACGAACCTGCCAGGAACAACTGGCGGGTGCCGAGCAGAAGATTCGGCTTCTCGCGGGTGTGGCCGACGACGGCAAACCAGACTTGAAGGAGTTTGCCCACACAGCGGCCATCGAGAAGGCCAAGCCGAAACGGAATGGTAAAGCGGAGGAGTAAGGGAAGTACCTTATATCGGTTCTTCGTCCCACGGCGGAAACCGATCCGAATGGGCCTTCATCCGACTGGAATGATGGTGACGACACTTCAGTCCTGTTGGGGAGATCAGCCATCGTAACGTAAGTCACGCCCCCTTGGTCCGTGCGATGTGGACTCGGTGTGATCGATCGACGCATGCTTTAGTACCGGAAGGAAGCATGAAGGAACGAAGGCGAAATGCCTCTGGCCGCTGACGCTTCCGCTCGCCCGCTTCCCGACCTCCTATAACTTCTTCACCATCTGTCTCCTGCCCCACGCCCGGAACCACCGATGAAAGTCCACGAATATCAGGCGAAGGAACTGCTGGCGAGCTACGGCGCCCCCACCCCCAAGCACGTCGTGTGCAAGACCCCGGACGAGGTGGCGGCGGCGTTCGACCAACTGAGTAACGGCGGTGGGGCGATGGTGAAGGCGCAGATCCACGCCGGTGGCCGTGGGGCGGGCCAACTGCTCGGGCACTCCGAGAAGCTCGGCGGGGTGAAGTTCGCGTCCAACCGCGACAAGGCGAAGTCCATCGCCGAATTGATGTTCAAGTACCCGCTGAAGACCAAGCAGAACGGCCCGGAAGGGCAGAAGATCAGCACCATCATCGTGCAGGCTGACGCCGAGCCGGCCAAAGAGTACTACGTCGCGATGACGCTCGACCGGTCCAACGGGCTGCCCCTGCTCATGGCCTCGGCCGAGGGCGGCATGGACATCGAAGAAGTAGCCGAGAAGCACCCGGAGAAGATCTTCAAGATCCACGTGTCGCCTGAAACCGGCCTCCTGCCGTACCAGGCGCAGAAACTGGCGTTCGACCTCGGCTTCGGCAACGACCACATCGGGCCGGTGGTGAAGGTGCTGACGGCCATCTCAAAGCTGTACTTCGAGAAGGACGCCAGCATGGTGGAGGTGAACCCACTGGCGGTGACAAAGAAGGGCGAGGTGGTAGTGCTGGATGCCAAGGTGGACTTCGACGACAACGCCGGCTTCCGCCACAAAGACCTCGCCCCGCTCCGCGACCTGACCGAGGAGAACCCGACCGAGATCCGCGCCGCCGCCGCCAGCCTGAACTACATCCAACTCGACGGCACCATCGGCTGCCTGGTGAACGGGGCCGGTCTGGCGATGGCGACGATGGACATGGTGAACTACTACGGCAAGGAGTTCGGCATCGGCCCGGCTAACTTCCTCGACGTGGGCGGCGGGGTGACGGCCGAGAACGCGGTGGAGGCGTTCCGCATCATCCTGAGCGACAGCAAGGTGAAGGCCATCTTCGTGAACGTGTTCGGCGGCATCGCCAGCTGCGCCCGCATCGCCGAGGCACTGGTGAAGGCCGGCCGCGAGGTCGGGTTCAAGGTGCCGGTGGTGGTGCGGCTCGAAGGGAACGAGGTGGAGAAAGCCCGCGAGATCCTGAACGCGGTGAAGGACGAGATCCCGGCCATCAAGGTGGCCCCCACCCTCACCGACGCCGCCAAGATGGTGGTGGAACTGGCCAAGTGAGCCGGCCGCCAGTGTACTCCGCACCCTCCGGGTGCGGTTATTTGTGAACCGCACCCTCCGGGTGCGGAGCACATCCACACCCGAGGTTCCCCCGCATGCCCCGCCCGACACGGATCGTTCTGCCCGCCCTGCTGCTCGCCCTCGCCGTCGGGTGCGGCAAGACCACCACTCCCGAAGCAAACAAGGACAAGGGTTCTGGCACGACGGCCAAGTCTGGCGCGTCTGCCGATCCAAAAGCCGCTGAAGCCGCCAAGAAGTTCGCTGCCGACTTCCTGGCATCGGTGCGGGACAAAAAGGCTAACCCGGAGCAACTCACCCCCGAGTTCAAGAAGGTGCTTGGCGACGCCGCACCCGAGCTCGCTTTCCTGGCCACCGAGGTGGCAGCCGACGAGGTGACCGCCGTCGCCGGGCCGGACGGGTCGGCGTTCGCCATCGGCAGATCGAAGATCGCCCCGCGAACACTCCTGCGGTTGGCCAAGAGCGGGAGCGACTTCAAGGTCGACTGGATCAGTGTCGGGGTAAAAGGCGTGTCCGACGCCACGTTGACCGGCGAGGATGCCCCGGCCCAGTTTGCCGCCCAGGCGTTCCTCGACGCCATCGCCCGCCACAAGGCTGGCCACGCCTCCGCCCTGCTCACCGACTCAGCACGCAACACTCTCGGGAAAAGCCCGTTCGGCGGGTTCGACCAGGGGGCGTTGAAGAACAAGTTCGACGAACTGATCGGTGGGCTGGACAAGTACACCGTGACCGGCACGAGCAAGGGCACCATTACGGCCGAACTGCCATTCGCCGGCGGGAAAAAGACTGCCACGATCAAGACGGCCAAAGGGTCGCGTCCCGGGGAGTGGCTGGTAGATGGCGTGGAGGTCAAGTGAGCCATGCCCGACCCGCTGGCTGATGAGATCGAAACTTTGCACACAGCGTGCGGGTTCCGTCGCCTGAACCCGGTGTGGGCGAAGGCCGAAATCGTTCTCGGGCTGATCGGCGTCGGGTGCGGACTGCTGCTCGAATTCCGCGCTGCCCAAACCAGCGACTTGAACCTGCCACTGGTGGCCGCCGGCCTTGCCCTGTTTGTGTTTGGCGGCTACCTCACGCTCGCCGGGCACCGTAGCCACCTGTATCAATCCCACAACCGCCTCGCGGCTTACCTCGCCGGGCAGAGTCGCCACACTCCTTCGAGTCGTCCATGAGCATCCTGATCGATAAGAACACCCGCGTCATTACTCAGGGCATCACTGGCTCGGCCGGGTCGTTCCATACCGACAAATCGGCCGAGTACAGTCCACACAGCTATGTCGGCGGCGTCACACCGAAGAAGGGCGGCACCACCTGGACGGGCAAGGAGAGCGGCAAGAGCCTGCCGGTGTTCAACACCGTGGCCGAAGCGGTGGCAAAGACCGGGGCCAACGCCAGCATGATCTTCGTGCCGGCCGGTGGTGCGGCCGACGCGATCATGGAAGCGGCCGACGCCGGCATCAAGGTGATCGTGTGCATCACCGAGGGCATCCCGGTGCTCGACATGGCCAAGGCCAAGCGCTTCCTGGCCAACAAGCCGGGCGTGCGGATGGTTGGGCCGAACTGCCCCGGCGTCATCACCCCCGGGGAATGCAAGATTGGCATCATGCCGGGGTATATTCATACCCCGGTGAAGCCCGGCAGCACCGGCGTGGGCGTGCTCAGCCGCTCCGGCACGCTCACCTACGAAGCCGTATTCCAACTCAGCCAACTCGGGTATGGGCAGACCACCTGCGTCGGCATCGGCGGCGACCCGATCATCGGCACCAACCAAATCGATTGCTTGAAGCTGTTCCAGGAAGACCCGCAAACGGAAGCCATTCTGATGATCGGCGAGATCGGCGGGACGGCAGAAGAAGCGGCCGCCGAGTATGTGAAGAAGCACGTCACCAAGCCAGTGGCCGCGTTCATCGCTGGGCAGACGGCCCCGCCCGGCCGGCGGATGGGCCACGCCGGGGCGATCATCAGTGGTGGCAGCGGCAGCGCGGCCGACAAGATCAAGGCGTTGGAAGCCGCCGGCATCGTGGTAGCCAAGACCCCGGCCGATCTGGGCACTGCGGTGAAGGAAGCGATCGCCCGGAAGAAGTAATCCGATGGCCCTCTCCCCCTGAGTGAGAGGGTAGCGAGCGGAGCGACCCGGGAGAGGGGTTCTTTCCCCTTCTCCCAGTCCGGGGCGAGACACCCCGTCCGACCCTCTCCCTCAGGGGGTGAGGGTGAGAATCGGCTACTATGCACGTCGTCTCGCTCGAAGTCCGGCACGTCCGCCTCCGCCTCCGCCGGCGGGTCAAGCACGCTTCCCACAGCCGTACCGAAACCGACAACCTCGTCGTCCGCATTCAGTTGTCCGACGGCAAGGTTGGATTCGGCGAGGGGGTACCGCGGGAGTACGTCACCGGCGAAACGATCGACTCGGCCATCGATCTCTTGAAACGGTCCGACCTCACCCGTCAGTTGAAACCGGCCTCGCAGTTTCCCGAGGTGCTCGCCCACGCCGAAGCGATCCGGCTGGCCGACATCCCCGGCGATAACCGCCAGTGCCAGGGCAACGCCGCCCGCTGTGCCGTCGAATTGGCCTACCTCGATGCCTTCGGCAAGTCGCTCGGCGAACCGCTAATGAACGTGACGAAGTTGCTCGCCCCGGCCGTGTACCAGCCGGCCGAGCGGGTACAGTACAGCGGGGTCGTGCTGTCCGCGCGGGGGTGGAAGCTTCGGCTGGCGGCGCTCGCCTACCGGGTGGCGGGGTTCCGCCAGATCAAGGTGAAGGTAGGGGTCGCCGGGCAGGACGACGGCCGGCGGCTGCGTGCGGTGCGGCGGTGCGTCGGGGGCGGGGTCGAACTCCGTGTCGACGCCAACGAAGCGTGGTCGGCCGCCGAGGCGGCCGACCGCATCCGCCAACTGGAGCGGTACGGCGTGA